>NZ_LR134002.1:1907142-2225000 GCF_900635155.1 Streptococcus sanguinis | reverse complement strand
GGTACGAATACCTTGACGCTCCCAGAGAACACAATCCCAACTCAATCCTGAAACTTCACCAGCTCGCAAACCTGTCTTTAGTTGCACATATAGCTGGAAAGGAACTACAGATTTTCTATAATCCAATTGTTCTTCAAGATAAACTGCTAAACGTGCATAATCTTTTAGACTATGGATATACCTATCTTTCTTCCCTTTAGGAGAAGGTCGCCCAGACAATATAACTCCTTCAGCAAAATCATGAACATTAATCTTATCCCTTTTTGCAAAAATAATGACTTTCTTAATTTCAGAGTTTAAACGACTAACATTATCCCGACTATTTGTTCTAGCATAAACATTTATAATTTCCTGGTATTCACTTGATCGAATATCACATACCGGCTTATCCTGGAAATACTTCTGTATAATCTTCCCACGGAATCTATGTTTGTTTAAAGCAGATTCTGATTTTCCTAAAGGTAGAATCTGTAATTCAAACCAACGCTCCCATAACTGATACAGAGTAACTTCTCTATCAACGACTACTCCATTTTTTACTTTCATCTCAAAAGCAAGAGCTTCAATCTGAGCTTCCTTCTTTGTCCGAAAACCAGAATTAGATGCAATCACTTTCTTTTTACTGTCAAAGACCCTATAGTCCCATAGTTTCTTCTTGCCTCGCTGTCTATATGATATAGCCATATTTACCCCTTCCTAAAAAAGCGATAATCAAGACTTTGTCCCGACTATTATATCATGCTCCAATAAGAATTTCTCGAAAATTCTTTTCGAAGTATTCCTTTGTTTTTGAAGCTAAAAATAAATATTTCCCACTCTGAGCGCTTGGATACTTAACAAAACCTTTGGGATTTTGTTCAATATCAATTTCCTGCTTAATCGATGGCCGATAAAGGATATGTTCAATTAACCAAGGACGACTAACTGAAAGCAGCTCCAAAAGCTCATTCATAGTCATATATTTTCCTTTGTTAGCATTCTTTTTCAGCTCCTCATACTCTCCCTTTTCAATAATCACTTTATCCTCAGGAAGTGCAATAGTAATATTTTCCAAACTAACAATTAGTTTATTCATAATCTACAACCAACCTTTCTATCCCTAAAATACAATAACCAGACTCCAAGCCAACATATCCAGTGATTTTGTAAATAAGCAAGCCTGATTAGACTTGCTTATATGTTGCTTCAAAAATCTTTTCCTTGACAGTCCAGACTTCATTATCATTTCCAATGATTAAGTAGTCACCAATTTCAAAATTGAACTGACCCTCAAGAGTTTGAACGGTCAACTTTTCAAGATTCAATCTTTCTTCCTCTTCTAGCCATGCTTGATTTTCAGGAACAATTTGAATAGCATAAGCTGGAATCGGACGTTTCACATATTGAGGAACTCCAAGAGCTGCTGCTTTTTCTTTATTTAATGTTTTCATCTTATTTTCTCCATTTCTATTTTTAATGACCAATCACATAAGTAAATTGACTGGCCGTCGCTTTGTCAAAAGTGCGATAGGAAATCACCCCCAAACCTTGGACATTGGATTCTGAAATCAGAATTGAGCCATCGGACTTAACCTGCTCCACAAAAGCTATATGGCCATAGGTACTGTCTGCTCCGGCCTGTCCAGGGTCAAAACAAAGCGCTGCATGCTCCGTTGGGGTATTCGTTGTTCGATAGCCTGATTTGTATTTCCACTGACCACCATTTCCCATATATGGATCAAAAGATACTCCGACTTCTTTTCCACGATTGAATACAAACCAAGTACACTGACCCCAAGGATACGAGGAAGCAATATAACCAGCAGAGCCAATCTGTTTGGTCAAGCTATAGCCTTCAGGAACTCCTGCTGAAGTAACACCCCCGCCCTCTCTAGACTTGGCTGTTTTAGTCTGGGGTGGTTTAGGAGTACCGCCGTGGTCATCAATCCACCTATCCAGCTTCTCCATTGTATCTGCTCGACGTCTGCCGCTACCAGATGTATCAGTAAAATAAACCCCACCCTCTGCAGCCGTGTTAAGTGTTCCAGCCGCATTCTTTTTAGCTTTGTCATCTTGAATCTTAAAAGTCTCATTTTTATTCTCAATAATCGTGACTTTTGTTAATCCCGTTACAGCTGATTCATCATTGAAATTAGTTGCATTATCTGGATTAGAATCAAAAGCCCCATAGCCAAACATATTAGCCCCTTTTTGAGTGGCAACACCTGCAGTTCCTAGGGAACTCTCCAGCTGAGCAATTGCAACAATCGCTCGAACATCTAAGCCAGAAGCAGCCTGCCATTCTAAGAGTTTTTTTCCGTTGATTCTGGATTTATCATAATGAATACCTGTTGAATCCAGAAAACTGTCCAGCTGCTCAGCTTTTATCCCATAACGTTGAGCCAACAGATTATGAGTATAGGCATCCCCATTCGACCAATGCTCTACATAGGTCACACCATCAACCTCTGTCGTGGTATTTGAACCAGAATTCCCCGCCATGGCTCCAACGATAACTAAGACTAGTAACAAAGGAGAGAAGAAGGACAAGACTAAACCAAAACCAACGATTTTTTTCATCCTATCCCTCTCCTCTCAACTTATTTAATTCATTGATGATGTCGTTTTTCCTACGGATATTCTCTTTCAAAATATCATCTTTTGACATAGTTTTGTGATAACCACGAATAAAAGCATTAGAACCTTGTGCCTGATACATAGCTTCAGGCTCTTGATAACTTTCTAATTCTTTCTCCAACTTTTCGACTTTGCACTTCTCTGAGCGAGATAATCGGTTTTCTCGCAGCTTTTCAAATTCTTCAGTTTCCTGAATCGTTCTGCTTTCTGCAGAAAATGACATGTCAGCAGCTTTGGCTTGCTCATAATCAGTTCCTTCATAAGAAAATGGACTCGCTTCAGTTGCAAGTGGATCAGTTCTTGTTTCATCTTCTTTAGAAACATCAGAATTTTCTACAGGTTTTTCAGATTCAGAAGGACGAGTACCTGAAAACCAGTCTTTTATCTGTTTTCCAGAAGTAGCTACTATACCAGCTCCCAAACCAGCTCCAGCTAAAAGATAAGCAGTTGATTTTTGAGCACCTTCAAAAGCACTGATAGATGCTTTTGACAGTTTTTCTTTTCCATTTACTGCAGCCTGTCTCATCTTATCATCTACCTGAGTTACAATAACCTTTGAACGAGAACCTAACAATAGCTCTATTAACTCTCCTTTGTACTTCCAAATAAGGAAATAAACCGCAGCCTTTCCCACAACTCCCACCATGAGACGAAACAAGCCCTCAAAAGTTGAGAGTGAACTATAACTTCCAATCGCACCAGTGAATCCCTTTAAGAGTAAGCCTTCAGTCATCTTTTCAAGATAGAAGATAGAGAGAATCAGAAGACTGGTAATAGCTGGAAAGGCCAGACCACCAAACATAATTTTAAAGACTCCAAAGAGAGTATCTTGCATTCTAGGAATGAACGAGACCAACAAAGCCACCGGGAAGAGAAGAATCATAATCAGAACCAATCCTTGAGCAATAAGGTTTAACAGCTGAACCAAAACAATAGGAATGGCAATGACAATGGCTTCTACAGTTTTAAAGAGTACATAAAACAATTTAATAAACATGTAATCAAACACTGCAGAAACCCAACGGTTTTTTTCTGCATCATCATTGGCTTTATTCCCCATGTCATCAATATAATCAGTTCTATCTTTACTAGAAACAGCCTTAAACTTCCTATCGTTATCCAGACTTCCTAAAACTTTGGAATCGTCAAATGGTTCTTCTTTGTTTGTCTGCCTATTCTTGTATTTGCCATTCTCCTGACCTGTATTGACAAAGAGATAAGCTTTATAGCTGGTTTCTGCTATATAACTGTCCGCCATGGATTCCCCAATCTTCAAATTCTGATTATCCCCATAAGGAACAGAAATATTAGCAATCTGCTCGGTTGCTGTATCAGCTACACTATCAATCGTATCCAGAATATAAAGGCCCCCAGAAGTGCCTGAAACTGTGCCAAACCAAGCAAAACCTAAACCTACAATAGCCAATACATGCAGAAGCTTTCGAGAGAAAGAACCGTTAGACAATACAAAGCAAAAGAATAGGTATAATCCTAAAACTAACAAGAGCAGAAAAACCAGTGAGCCCTGAGCTACCCCGGAAGCTGCCCCTGTAAAGGACTGCCAGATAGCTTTAGAACCATTATACACATACTGCTTATAAGAACCATATAGGTCTATCTTTTCAAGAATACGAATCATAAGAGAAAAGAATCCTACAACTAGATTCAAGAGAAAGAAGGGAAAGTTAACAAAAATCTCATTTAACATTGCTATTGTAGAAGTTTCAATAGATTCAGTTTTTTCTAAATAAGATTTCAATGAAAAGATATCTATTCCTTTGAGTTTTTCAAACGCTTCTTGCACATTATCACCCCCTAAGTAGCGTATTTGTTTTCTAATTCTGATGAAACAGTATCTTCCATCGGTTTTAAGAGTGGATCAATTCCTTCAAAGATATTGGTAATGGTAATCATATTGAGATTGTTATAGACATCTCGGTAGAGACATTGGCCAGAAATCATATTGTTCAGCCATTCCAGATTGTCCTTGCTCGTTTCCAAATCCATATGTTCCAGAATATCTGGCAGTTCGTTTTTCTCCTTGAATGCAAAGACTGTCCCAAACCCAGTTGTATCGTCGTCGCTCTCTGCATCATGAACAGATTGAGTAATTAAACAAAGAATATTGTTGTAGAAGCGGCCAACTCGGCGCATGGATTGGATAATTGCCCGACCCTCTGGAGACTTCATCAAGACCCATGCTTCATCAAAGAATTCAATCGTATCTTCATGGCGATTGAGTTCACCAAAGCGAGAACAGAAAGCTCCTAAAGCAAACATGAGCACTGTAGAATTGATTTCTTTGTCTTCACGAGTGGTATCTTGATTTTGCTTTTTGTCATCAGGCAAAGCCAAATCTGCAACTTCTAAGACAGTAACCCGTTTATCATAAGAAAGTCCCTCTACATCTCCGTAAGAGAAAGCTAACTCCAAAATAGATCCTTTTACGACACTATTCAAATAGCGACCAACAGACTGGATTTCTTCCTTTTTATCATGCAGCAACAGCTCCAAGACATGTTTCAAGCCGACTTGTTCCCCGCTCTGTCGACGCTCTGCAATCGTATTGATGGCGTCTGAAATAGCTGTGACCTGGTTCATAGTGACCTGAATATGCTTATTAGAATTTAACAAGTAATTCAACATATTCTTGGCTACAGAGATAGCATCGTCCTTATCTAACATGATAATTGGATCAAGCGCTCCGTGATTAGCCTTATTCTTACTATCCAAAGTCACAAAGTTCATACTCTTGATATGTTTTGCCAAAAGTGGATAGTTCATTTCAAAATTTGAATGATTGACAATGGCTTCAAAATGTTTTCTGATTGACCGTTTAGGGTCAACATACAGCGCCTTAACATTTTGTAAGGAAGTCAGGATAAAGATTAGCTCAGCTAGAAAAGATTTCCCCTCACCGGTTGCACCCGTAATCAGGATATGCGGATTCTTCGTTTGTTTGCCGGCAATATTTTCTTTATTCCCAACCGTTGCATTAAACAACACCATATTTTTTGAAGACTGTTGAGCTTTTTCCAAGCTCTCCCATTGGCCAATGTAATTATCTACTCGGCCAATATGCCAGCCGATATGATTGCCAGCCTTAGTATTGGTAAAGGGCATGAGTTCCGCCATTCCCCTTGGTGTCACAAAATGAGACCAAGTTTTAGTTTTGCTCTCCAGAGGATTGCCGTAAAGCAAAGACTGAAAGAGATAAGGAGTATCAAAACTAGCTTCGCTGACTTCGACGTGCATTTCATCAAAATAGGAGAGTACAGTTTGTTTACGGCGGCGCAATTGTTCCAGACTAGAACCGGAAACGATTAAATAAGCGCCATATTCAATAATTTCTTCACGTTTAGATCCAACTTTTTTCATTAAGTCTTTCAAGGACATCGCTCCTAAGATGATGTCGTCCTGTTGGGCAGTATCCGTACTTTCTGCTTCATTCATGATATTGCGAAAGCGATTGTTAGAACGCTCCATTCGACCTCTTAAAGTCCCTTTATCCATGAACTCCGCTTTGATTCGAAGTTCTACAGGAAAATCGAATCTCTGGGTAAACTCTCCCAAGTGAAAACCATTAAAAATGATTGGTGTCTTGGCAATTGGAAGAATCGTCACAAAGGACGAACCATAAGGACTTTCTAATTTTAGGAAGCCCCCATCCATGACTTTCATTAAGGTATCTGTTACATTCAAAAGGGCTCGATTAGCGGTCACCTCTTCCCGAAAGTGAGGGATATAGCGTAAGAATTGCATACGCTGATAATAAAAAAGCTGTTCATCCGTTAACCTTTTAGCCTGGAAACCAGAAAGAATTTGATAAACAGTTGATTCACTTAGCTGATATTCCTCAAACCAGTTTTCAGGGATTTCCAGCTCATATCCTAAGCCTTTAGCCGCAAACTCTGACAGCTCTGTGAAGCGTTCCAAGGCCAAAGATTGCATATTTAATTGTTGGGAGTTCTTAGGAAGATTGATACCAATCAGCCAATCATACTGATAAGGGATTTCCATTTCATTCGTTAGCTGATTTACCGTGTCAGACAAAAGCTGCTCTCCCAATTCCTGACAATCTGGAGACAGAGTCGCAGAAAAATCTTTCATTTTTTCCGCCAGCAAAAAGTCTTTAGGAATCAGAGAAATTTCAAAAGCTTTGTTTTTGGCCAACTTACGCAGCATTTGAGCGACAGCCGTTTTATGTTCCCATTTCTTGCTTTTATCTGTAATAGTGATGGGAGTATTTGGTACACGATAAAAAGCCATCACGCTTTTATCTTGTTTCATGGCTAGATTATCCTGTGTACGAATAATTGGGTAAGCTAATTTTGTAGCCATTAAAACTCCTTTCTATAATTCTGTTTTTTCATAAACCATCTCTTCTTGTGTTTCCACTCGATCCCCTTGATAAATCGCCTTGTTGTTTAAACGGTATTCCCAGCAATAGCGCAGCCAGTCTAACAAGAAAACGTGCATTTTCTTACCTTGCGGTTCGTACTCTGTATAGAGCTTAGCCAGCTTATAAGGGATAAACCAATAAAGGTAAAGTGAAATGGAATGAGTCATCTTGTTCAATGGCAGTAACAAGGGACTTAAATAGGTCACCATAAGTACTAAAACCAAAGCGAAGACTACAAAGAAGTCCACCTGCATAGGTGTCGCAAAATACCAAATCCGCTTCCCTTTTTGGGTTTTAATCTCCTGAATCCAATAAGGAGCGTTTACACCTCTTTTGTAGTCATAGATTGTTTCCTTATCCATATCAAAGCCCCGTTTCAATTCCAAGCCAAGTACGAATGAGCCAACCAACGAATTTAAGAATTTGTTGGCCTTTTAGTAAAGAAGCGATAACCGCATAAAAAATTAACGTTTTAAAAAGTCTTCCAAAAGAGCCCTCTCGCCAAGCTATAATAGCCATTGCAGCAGCTCCTACTGAAAGAAAAATAAAGCCGTCTCCTTGAATCCAACCTGTCAAACCACCTGTATTCATATTGTTTCTTCTCCTTTTTTATTTTGCATAATCTGACGGAATTTGATGTTCCATCTTGTTCACATAGTAAGACTTGCCTTTTTCAGAAAGATAAAGAGTGAAATTTTCTGCATGGCTAGAGCCAGCGACCTCAAATGTTACCTGCACATAGGCTACAATTTGCCCTTTACTTTCCTTATAGTAAGAAAAGTCTAATGTTTTAAAGACAGTATTGTTTACAATCTTTATATCCTTTGCGACTAAATCCAGATTATCCTGACTGGTTGTATAATTAGTGAAAAAAACTTCCAGAAATTTATCTAACTTCTTCCGAATTTTTTCATCTACTCGATCAGACTGATTTAATTTTAAATCAACATTGTTTGATTTATCCTGTCTGTTCGTATAGCTAGAGAACCAAGGCAAACCGGACACATAATAACCGCTTTCTGTCTGACCGTAAGGAATATTGAATTCTGTTAGAATTTCTTCCTCTTTCGTTCCTTCTCCCTCTTTTACTTTCTGTTTATAGCGCACCTGATAAGTTGCGATATTTTCTTTTACCTGCAGAAGCCGATACCAGATTAATTCGCTTGGATTCTTCACCTGTCCTTGTGACTGAACATCTGGAGCAGTACCATAGAAAGCATTTAACTTATCGGCTTGCTCGGTTTGTTCTGTAGGATTTTCTGGAATGGTAAAGAAATAATAGACGAAATCATTGAGATAATACTCCAAGCTATTGTCAGTACCTGATACCGCCCTTTCCGCTGTTTTGCTTGCTTTAGCTGATGAAATAGATTTTTCAAGGTTAGATACTTTATTTGATAAAGTCATAGCTCGAATACCACCCATCAAGCCAGTTAGCAAAATGAAAACCAATCCTGACAGGACAGCCAGATTGACAGTCCTTTTATTGACTACTTTCAAACCACCAGATTTCCGTTTCTTGTCCCGCTTCACAAATTGGCTAAAGAAGCTTTGGACACGCTCGTACATATGCAATAATTTATTCATTCTTTTACCCCGCTAATTTATTTATAAAGTTATTGTAAGCTTCAATATCCCCTCGCATGCTGTCTGCCTCATTCTGGGCTAAATAGCCTAGTTGAACATATTTAGCCAATTCTCGAAAAGACCAATAGAGGGCTTCTCCATAAGATAAATTATCCTCAATAAGCTCTCCCGTATCATTCCAAACACTGTAGGAATTTTCTTTTTTAAAATGATAGCGGATAGTGTATTTAGTCATTTTTTCTCCTTTTTATTTATTTCCGCTTCAATGGAAAATTTTAAAATTTTCCATTTTTAAAGACTTCTATTTAGACCTCTTTATATAACTTGTATATAGAAGCCTTTATTCGTATTCAAGATTAAGCCCTGATTGATGTAAAGCTGCAGCGCACTTATCCAATTATTTGCTTTGAAGAAGAATTCTACAACGCTGCTAACCTCTTGATTTCTCAAAAGGTGTTGCATCACCTCAACTTCATCTTTGGAAAGAAAGCGGTAGTAGTGCGAAATGACTTCCGATATAGGTTTATGATTCCGCAGCATATGCTGTACTACATAATCATCGCCATCATAAAAACCTATAATAGCTGTTTTGAGAAGATAGGCTTCTTCTAAAGTTAGGACAGTATCAATCCCCCAATCAGAAAAACCACAAATGAAAAAGGAATCATTTGTGATTCCTCTTTCTTTCATTCTCTGCCGAACATCATCAATACCGAATTTCATCAAATCCAAGGGACAAAGAGCAGAACTTTGGCCATCTGCTCGGATTCTAATATTGGCAATCATATTTGCTCTGTCATTTTCCTTTCATAGTCTAAAATGTCTTCCCAAGTTAACCATTCTGGTTTTCCCTCTTCAGGAAATTTTCGCCAGATTTTTTTCATCTCTGCGATTTGTCCTGGAACGTTACCTGCCCAAAGGTGACCCTCATAACGATTACCATACCCCAAAAAGTAGTCACAGTCCATTTTCAAACGACTTAACATCATATAATCAAAATGATTAGGATTTTGACGATTTTGATATTGTTTTAGATAAGCTTCTAGTTCTTCCAAAGTTAGATAGCCATCCATTCCAAAACCGAAGGTGTCGTCATCTCCATTTACAAACAGCACACCGTCGAAAGTCTCATCTACTCCGATTTTACTTAGATGGTTAATTGGAAATGGTAAAGCGAACTGAGCTTTTTGCCCAGTTCGTGTATTTGTGATCTCTGCAAACTGTGTCATAGTCCCCCCTCACTTTTGCTCCAGCAAAGCATTGAGTTTGACCGATTCAACCTCAATCTTTTTCTGCAAGGCTTTCTGTTCATCTACCAGTCTTTGACAAAGCTGGGCTTGGCGGTCAAGGTCTGTCAAGTCTTCTTCAGGATCAGCACGGTTTTTCTTTTCATGCACCTTGACAAGTGCTGCATTTAAGTTCGATACAGTTTTCTGACCGGCATCTGAACTGAGAAAATCCAACATCATCATAATTGCTAGTCCAATTTTAGCCCACATTTTAATACTCCTTCCAAAATGAAAAAGAGAGGAATCGAACCTCTCCTATTCCTTATTTAATAGCCGTAGCAATATCTGCCAACTGGTGACCAACTTTTGCCATTACAGTGTGAGCTTTCTTCTCCACATTGACTTGGTAGTAGTAGTTTTTCTTGTAGTTCATCAGAGCATCAACTGCAAAAGCTGGCAAACTCGTTCCTTCCATGTCCTTTGTCAAGTCATGGACTTTTTTCATGGCTTCATGCCCTTCAGCCCATTTATAACTTATCAGCAACTCAGAAGCTTCTTGCAAGGCCACTTTTAATTGTTTATCTTTTTCACTCATGATTGATTTTCCTTTCATTTTAAGCCATTTTGTTTAATAGGTTTATTTCTATGTAGAGGTGGAGCATGAATCTGATTCACCTATTCTCCTTTCTAATTGTAAGTCTTTAGATGCTTCAACAAGTATTTATGTTGACTTAGTGTCAGCAATAACAATGCAGCTTTTATCTCTAAATCTGCTTCTAATAAGGTTTCTTCCCAGATTTGACGTTTTGACCGTACTAATTCATCTAGTCTATCTTGATAACTGGATAACAATTGATAATAGCGAGCCTGTAGCTGTTTGTCTCCCCTGTAAGCAAAGGAATGCAATTTGGCTGCCATTGTTTTTAGCTGTTTTCTATCAGTCACAAAAGGGACTTCATGAATTTCTGGTTGATAAAATTGACGATCAGGTAGTAAGATAGCCAACTGCTTTATGACCTGGTTTAAATGATGGATATTACTGGCAAGATAAGTTTCTGCTGTTTGCTTCATGTACTCTCCTTTGATTTTTTTAGTAGCACATCGGCTTGTATATCCTTCAAAATTAATTCGCCACGTTCATTTATACAGCCGGTATCTAAAATCATTTCCAGATACTTGGTATCCATGATTTTGTCTGCTTCTTCCACTAAAGCTAGACTATCCGATACTTGATGCAAGAGCCACTTAATCGTACGACCGATATTATAAGGTTCTGGCCGAACAGATAATTTCAGCTTTTCTGTACCGCCAAAGAGGGCTTGCCATTTCTTATCTGGCAGAAAAGCTCCGTATTGATTTGTGCGGTCATACACCTGCATTTCAGCATTAACAACTCCTTTTGCAATTTCAGCTAAATCTGTACCTTCTACAAACCTTTTGATAGCTTCATTAGCCTTTGCTTGGGAGAAGCGCAACTCATAGCGATTCCATATTCCAAATATTTCTAATGATTCTGCTAAACTAAGCCCCTCTTTTCGGGCTAGTTCGTAGCGCTTCTCATAAAAGTTAAAGTAGAGATTGGATTGCCTAGAACCAAAATATATAGAAATTCCTTGACTTCGTTCTGCAATTTCTTCCCGATTCTCAAATTTCAAGCCACCACCGCCGATATGATTCCAGGTTCGCAGATGGTCAAAAACGACTTCTTTTTGATAAACCTTAGCAATCATATCCACCAAATGGAACTGTTCATGTTCATGGCCATAACCCCGATACAGCTCGTCCATAGCAATATCTAGCCGAGTCACTTTCATATCTGACCGCTCATAGACCATTTTCTGCAGTAGGTCATACCAAGTGAGACCATTCTTTTCTAGAATCAATTCCATCTGTCGGCAACCATGACCGGATAACTGTAGCGTAATCTGATAATTATCTGTCACTTCCTTATCAAAGTAATCAAAAATCCAAATATCGCCCCGCCGCCATAAATGGCTATAAGTCATGAGCCGGGTATCGTTTGAGGTAAATTCCTTTAAATCACAATGTAAAAAAGTCTGACAAAAATAAGCCAAGTTTCGAACTTCTTTAAAAGTGATTCTCAGATAATCAATCATGACTCGCAAACGCTGACTTTTTGAAATTTCATAACCTAATGCTAGCTTCATCAACTGAAACCGCTCAGTCGTTAAAGCTCGCCGCCCTCTTTCAAAGGAGCGCAGACTATCTACACTCACAGCTGCCGCTTTCGCAAACTCTTTTTGAGTCAGGCCTGTTGCTTTTCGCAGTTCTACCAAATGCTTTCCATCAATGATTCTTGCTTTTGGCATGATTTTCCTTTCTAAAGTGGTACAAATTTTCGGAGAAAGTAGTACAAGTCAGTGACATTGAAAAACCTTGGTACTCTAAGGACAAGGGGAGTCGCTTTTTCGATTTTTGCAAATCGTAACCCCCCTATTAGAATATGGGGGTTTTCATCAGGATTGGCTTTCAGGTCGTATCGGGTCGTACCGCCCAGCTCCCGCTGGTCGCTGGGCTGACCCTGACCTTCCAGCCAATCCTGAAATTTACCATTCTATCGGACACTAAGCCACTTCCTTGCCTTGTTCGAAGATTTTTTGAATCACTTCCTGATACCGTTCTCCTGTCTTTTCCTTTTCTTCAAAAATCGCCACAATCACATCTTTTTCAAATTCCTTGAGAACAACCTTATTTTCTTCTCGCTTGAATTGATAATATGCTCCTTGCTCAATGCGATCAATCACATCTTTTACCTGCTTAAAACTCTTATTGAGCTGTTTTGCCAAATTGTCTACATACCAAATAGTCCGCTCTTGTTCTTCAAAGATTGGGTCAACTGGTAAATGCTTGGCTTCAGACAGTAACTCTTCCTGAGTTTGTTCAGTAGAAAGGGATACTTCATCATCTGGCAATACAGGTAGCTTCTCAAATTCCTCTAAGAAATCAAAACCTTTGTCAAATGGCACATAGGGACTGAAAAACTCACCAGCCGTTTGGCCGCCATTAGCTATATAGCCACGACCTTTTACTTTTTCGCCATTGACTTCATCTACATTCTTAAAGTTCTTGTTTCGATTAGCGTCTCCATAGAGCATGGTATAGCCCGTATCTTCCAGAACACCAACTGACAAACGCTTCATAAAGTTATCACGGAGAGCTGTTTTGATAAATTCACCATCTGGACGCTGTAAACCTAAAATCATAAAGATTCCAGCCTGACGACCTTTAAGTATAATTTGCGTCAACAGTTGAACAACTTCAGAAGCCATCTTATAGTCACTATCCAAGAGAGCAATAAAGGCAGCCCATTCATCAAAGATGATAAACTTAGGCTTTAAGCCATAGTCCTTGTAGGACTTCCCAATCTTATTATCTGGATGACTTGCCATAAAACGGTAGCGCTCAACCATCAGAGCCACATTATCCCGCAAACATTGAATCATTTCTTCCTTAGAAGCAAAAACACGATTTTTGAAGACTTTCGCTTTCTTCAAAACTGTCAAGTCTGATTCTTTTGGATCGCACAAGTCTATATAACCAATTTTGGCCAAGGCTAAGGCAATCTCCATAATCAGAACAGTTTTACCACCACCAGTACCACCTGCTAGAAGCAAATGCGGTTCACTGTCAAAGTTCCACCAGACATCTTTCATAAGCCGCAAACCTTTTGAATCAACCACTACTTGGTGGACATTCAAGCGGCTAGAGAAGCGGTCAATTGCGATACGATAGAATGTATAGCCTTTGATATGATTCCGAGACATAAAGTCTCCATCAAAGGTATTTTCTAATTCTCCGCCCAATTTTAAGAATCGCTCCTGAAATTTACCGCCTCGCAGCTCAAAGTAAATATCCATTCCATACTTACTCTGTTTGATATAGACTTTGGGCAGGCGGTAAGTGTCTTTTTTCTCTTGCCAACGAGATTTTACAGGGTAGATAAAGCCATTCTCATATAGGAAACGTTGCATAATGGCTAGAGAACGTAAGCGAGAGAAGAACAGGACATGTGCTTCTAATTTCAAAACAATGTAGACCGAAAGCAACAAGGAAAATACCAAACCGCCACCATACAGTCCGCCATAGAGAATAGGTTGTCGCATAAATTCAGACTGAAGAGAATAGGCAGACCAAGCCAACAGGGAAGCAAAGGGCAAGAAAAAAAGGACTATCTGCATAGCCCGAATATCCTTATAAAATTTCCTAACCCGCAGCCCCTTGAAACTCCAAATATCCTTGAACAATCACATCAGCTCCTTACTGTTTGTTTTCATCTTTTGGTTTTGGTGTAGGAGCAGCCGCTTTCTTAGCAATTGAAGACGCAAAGAGTTTATAGTTGTCATTCCCATTGACAGATGAATAGGTCACTACTGGATCCGTGAGTGTCACTTCTTCACGATAATTCAAACCAAGGTCCTCAATTTCTCCTTGAGTCATGTCAACAATCATAAAGAATAGCGTTTCACGCTGGGTAGCAGAATGGATTCCAACAACTGTCCCCCGAACTTCTCCAGTAGACACTTGAGCGAATGTCCCATCCTGATTCCGACGGCTGGTATCATCTTCATAAATGACATCCTGCCCTTCAATTTTCCGAAAAGTCAGTTTACCAAAAAGAGCAGCCAAATCCAGGCCATCACTGATTACCCGATAAGATTTATCTGCAATCTGCAGTTTTTCACCAAAATTCAAACCAATTTTTGCCATGTTTTATTTCTCCTTATTTTACAACTTTCAATTTTTCAGCAAAGACATTCAGAGCTGGAGCAACATTGCGACCATTCAAGCTACGGTCAGGGAAAAAGATAGGATTAACTACTTCCACAAGTGAATCTTCTGGAATCACTTCAGCAGAAGCAGGAGTAATCACATGAAAAGACCCGTGCTTTTCACTGTTCAGAATATGACGCTGGTACTGTCCAGGTTTCCCCATCACTGTTCGAGGAGCATTCCCCAATTTCTCATAGTAAGCTTTCCCGATAAATTCAGGTTTCATTTTCAAAGTTCCGTATTCCATTACAATTTTCCTCATTTCTTTTTTTATCTAGCTTCTTACATTTTTGAGAGAGAAGAAGCAGGAGCACGAGCCAATCTCATTATTCCACCTCAAATTCCTAAATATTCTTTCTTCAAACGTCGCTGATAGCTATTCTTGCAATCCATCAAGCGCTTGGAAAAGCTATCATGGCAATCATGACGATTAAAAAGAGATTCCATTTCCCCCAAGCTCTCCTGATAACATTGTTCACAATGTGCTTTGTTTTCACGATACATTCGTACTGAGAATCTAAATCTTTCTAAGATTCCCTCAAATCTATTTTTAAAATAGTCCATTTTTACCTCTTTTCTAAATTTCTTAGCTCTCTTTCTACAGCTTGTTTATAAGGCAGCATTAGCCGATAAGTTGATAATTGATCCAGAGAAATCGACTTTTGATTAAGCTGCTCTAATTGTTTGAGTGTACTTACACATGCTCTTTTCATCATCAGACAATCACAAGCATAGATTTTTAACGAAAATAAAAAGTTATCAAAAATTCTTCGATAACTCTTTTTATAGTATTCAGACACCGTATCATTATAATTCATTCCTACTTCATCTATACTCCTTTCAATACTTACTCTCTTAACAACTCGTTTGGCATGATAATTGATTCTTTGGCATGATAATATCCCTCAAAATAAGCTTCTATATCTAAATCAAAATCAGGTTTTTTAGAATTATGATTTCTTAAATTTCCATACTGCCTTTTAAATTCTTGTTCAACTACTGCAGGAACTTGCACAACTAATGCGTATTCTTGCTTCTCAAGTATCTGTTTTTCAAAACGTTCATCTAAACCAAGTAAGAAGCCTGATAAATAAGAGTTTTTCTTTTCCTTTCCAACCAATCTCTTAAATCTATACATCAAATACAAACGAGTGGCATTAAAAATTTCGCTACATAATTCAGCATCTTCTTCAAGACCAAAGAAATTAATCGAAGTCTCTCTCGATGCAAAATTTCGATTTCTAATTGCATGGCATCTAAAATTTTTAGCCAAAAGAGCTGCTAAGGAACTTTCCCACCATAAAATTCGCCCAGCTGTTTTTCCAGAAGCTTCATTGAAAGAATGAGTTTCTTCCTTTTTCGATTCAACTTGAGCTAAAGAAATTTTATGTTTTAGCATCAATTTCTGTGCCATCAACAAAGCTGTCTGTCCTTCTTCATCGGAAGGAGAATCATAAGCTAACTCCAATAAGTTTTGGATTTTTGAAATTATTTTATTCAATCTTAAACCTCATTTCTACAAGATAAAGACGTTCTTTATATCATCTGCTTAAGAAAACAGAAAAAACAGATTGCTAACTAAAGCAATCTGCTTCTGAATTTATTAAACATTTTCTACTCTCCTAAGCAGATGATTTTCTACTTAGTGTATGCTCGTATCTTCGCATACTCTTTCACCTTATCTCTCGACAAAGCTACTCGCTCGGATAAGTCACGAAAGTTTCTCACCTTATCCCTTAGCAAGCTTATAGAATAAGCCCACACACCGCCCAATCCACTTGCCAACGAAAAACAAATGTCTCCCGCTTTCTATATCTCACTCTATATAGACAAGCTTCATCTCCAACGCTTCCAGCGCCAGCAGTTCCTTATGATTTATCCAAGCCAGCTCACAAGGCAAAAGCTGGTGCGTGTGTTCTTAGATTTGTTAAAACCTAAAACAACTCCAGTTTCTCCTCGCTTTTAACCCAAAAATCTCAAGTTTGACATATCGTCAATTTTAAGATATAATTAACTTGCTACAGTTAAGTGTGTTAGTTGGTTTCAGTGGGAACTGTCTGACGCACTTTTATTCTATTTTCAAAGAACAATCTTAAATCTATATTGTCAATCTTACTGCTCAATTCTTTAACTATCTAAACCATACCATTGAGTAAGATTGGACTAGATTTTTCCAACAACCTTAGGTTGTTAAATACATTATACATCCTATGGTTGTATTTGTCAAGGTTTTTTTGAAAAAAAATTAAATTTTTTTAAGAAGGATAAAACTATGTTTTCAGAGCGGTTAAAAGAACAAAGAAAGCAAGCTAAATTGACACAAAAAGAAATAGCTGCTCAAATAGGAGTTTCCCAACAAGCATATCAAAAATGGGAAAAAGGTGACAAAAAGCCAACCCAAGACAAGCTAACTAAAATAGCTGAACTTTTTGATGTCTCTGTAGACTATCTCTTGGGTAATGCTGATGAAAAGAAACCTGTTTTAGAAACAGCACAAGTGCTTTTTAGAAAAACAGTAGATGATTTCAACCTAACAAAAGAGCAGCAAGAGCAATTTAAAATTGACATTGACAATTTTATTGAAATGAGAAGAAAAGCTTTTGAAGAAGAACAAGACTAAATGAATCCTATTTACCAAAAAATTGCCGCTATAGCTCGTACTGAAATTTACCAGTTTATTAAACTTCACGACATTTCCCTAATAAACTATTCTTTTGAAAGTTATTTTCAAGCAAAAAAAGAACAGTATCACATCAAGGTTTTTGAACATCATTTTGAAAATGATTTAATATCAGGCATCACAATGATTGATCCTCTTGGAGTCTCTATATCTTACGAAAAAGATTGTATCCAAGAAAGGCAAAATTTCACAAAATGTCATGAATTAGGACACTTACTTTTAAATCATAAAGGTAGCCTCTTTACAGAAAGTCTAAGAAATAAAACCGCCCAAGAATTAGAAGCAGATTATTTTGCTTCTATTATTTTAATGCCAGATATAGTGCTCTTAACTAAGATTTTCTATCAACAAAAAACTTATCAAGGAGTTATGCAAGATTTAGCAGTCTCTAATAAAGCTTTGGAAGTTCGTCTGACTCAACTATTTCAACACTATACAGATATGAGCTACCCCAAAGCACAAGGAATTGTGACTAGCTTTAGGGCAGGTACATCTGCTGGAAGAAAATTAATTTCTTACTTGGAGATTATTAAAGACAATATCATCAGCAACTATGAAATGATTAAAATTAAAGCTAGTGATAAACTAAAACTACTGCTAGAGAAGAATAATTTTATTACTCATATTGAGTTTCCAGAACTTCAAAATCAATCGTTTTGCCAAAAAATAAAAAGCGCCCTTCCACATATCAAAACCTGGTCTAAGTACGATAAAGGACTTACACTATGGTATGCTTGGGACAGCAAGCAACTAACGGATATGGAAGTTAGTAGAAAAGTTAAATTTGCCTTCTATGACCTACAAAATAAAAAGGATTGATAATGAATCAATCCTTTTTTTCTAATGCTTTTTTATATGCTTCACTGCCCTTTTTGTATACTTGGTCTTTTCCAAAAGGTCCTGAATAAGTTAGTTCGCCAGAAGGATTGTAATCATAATCTAAACTAAAATTTACACCTTTATCAGTATAGTTGATTTTATGATTTTTTTCATCAACAGTAGCCGAATTTTTAACACCATCTGGATAATAATAACTATTATCTCCCTCTAATTTGAAAACCAAAGAACTTTCTTTACCATTATATATTTTGTAATATTCACCATCCAAACTCTGTTGGTTGCTACAAGCAACCAAAACAAAAGCAGCTACCACAAAGAAGATTGTCGAAAAAATTTTCTTCATCTTTCCCACCTCCAAAAACTATCTATAAATATTATACTATAAAACATATAAAAAAGACATTTAAACTTTATTCTTCTCTTTCCAAAATTTCTTCTAGCATATTTAATCGAGAACGCATCCGCCAGATCTGCCATTTCAGTTCTTTATTAGTTTTATCCCATCTAAAATGTTGGGAAACATCTTTAACGCTCCAGAGCATTTCTTCTTTTGTAAAATTATGTTGAAATTTATCCATAAATTAATTGTAGCATATTTTGTTAATAAAAAAATTTTTTCCCTAAAATGCACTCTTTTTACCCTCAAATGACTATGATAAACTTCTGCTTTATACTATAAACAATAATTTCATTTTTTATAATAAAGTCAATTATATCATTAACTTTCGGTGAGAATATGTTTCAACCTAAAAAATTTAAAGATTTTTAAAAAATTTTTAAAAACAAAAAACACAAAATGTAGATGCGACTCTTTTCGAAATTCTATATGTTGTACTTTCGATGAAAGGAACTATACTATATATAGGTTTATATTTTTTGTATACTATATATAGTGTTCAGAAGCAGGGTTTACAAATAATAAAGAATAAGCTATAATAATCTCACAAGAACTCGAAGAGCTCCCTCTAATTAATTTTCACAGAATTTTAATTAGAAAGTTCGAGAGGCTTTTTTTTTTGAGGTATAATTTATGAGCTTTGAAGAAACTAAAATTGGAGAAAAACAAGAAACTTTTAAATATTATAAGTTATCTCCTGATAGTGACAAGTCAATGAAGGCGTTTCTTGAATTTGATGAACTGAAAGAAAAGCTCTCTAATCCAGAAAATGAAAATAGCATTAAAGTAACTATTACAGAAGAACAAGAAAAATTTGCTAAACAGTTTCTTTTTCAGACAAATTACTATGATTTCTCTATATATAAGAAGCACTTGCCAAATTTAAATAATCAAGATTTTACTTTTCAAGACTGTATCGAACTATATGAATTCAATTCTTTCTTGAGAGAAAACTTGATGAAATTTACTGGTAAAATAGAATTATTAATCAAATCATCTATTGTTCATACCTTATGTAGTAATTATAGAGGTAGTTTACAAGCTGGAGAGTGCTACTTAGATAAATCAATTTATAAAAACGAAGAATATTTTAAGGGCGTTATTGAAAGAATAGGGATGAGCTTGTATCATTTAAGAAAAAAATCTCTTCCAATAAAACACCATGTCGAAAATAAAAATTGCAAATTTCCTTTTTGGGTTATCGTGCCAGAACTTACTTTTGGAGAAACAACTAAATTGATTGAGCAATTAAACGAAAAGTTTTATAATTTATGGATTGAAGAGTTATTTTTTAATAATAATTATTATGAAACTTCAATGAAAGATCATATTATATCAGCTAGTAGAAGTTGGATTTCGGCTACATGTTTTATTCGAAATGTTAGTGCACATTATGGCCGACTTTATGCAGCTAATTTTAATGCGAATGTCCCAAAATTTTATGAGCCAACTTTTCGGGAATTACGCAAGTGTGGGAAGAAAAAAACTCATAATAAAGATTTATTTGCATATATGTTGGCAATAAAACAAATTCTTATTTGCCACAATTCAAACGTTCATGACGAGTGGAATACATTTATTGAGGATATTGAAGAAAAGTTTACGAAAAGTAATATCATAGAGGAAACTAAAATTGGTTGTCCAAAAGATTGGAAAAAATTTTTACTAATTAGATTGGATTAAAAAAATAAATCTACAGTGATTTTCATAATCATATATATGGAGCTTTAGAGTGAACTAAAAATAGTTCAACTAAATTATGTTAAAATGACATTCTTTATTACTTGTTTGTTATTCAAAAGTATCCTAAAAGCTCAGATGAGGGGGATCCTTTTAATAACTAAAAAATGACTAAGATTTTTTAGTCATTTTTTATATTTTTCTTATAACTTTCACTATCTTTTCTATAAACAACCTGTTTATTACTTCCTATAAGAAAGTTTCCAGTATCAAACGTTAATGTCCCATCTTTTTTAACATCATAAGTCGCAACATACTCCCTTCCAGAAGCTGAAAAAGTAAACGTTTTTTTCTGGAAATCTATACTAGTTATAGTATGATCATGATTTTCATGATATGTTCCTTGATTTCCTTTTATTTCAAGTACTAGATAATCATATTGATTATAATACTTCCCATCCAAACTCTGCTGGTTGCTACAAGCAACCAATGCAAAAACTGAAATTACAAAAACAATCGCTGCAATTATTTTTTTCATAGCCCTATCTCCAATATTGAATACAAATATTATACCACACATCATATAAAAATAAGATAAAATATATGAACAAAAACTCACTCGTACACTTTATCTTATTTTTATTTTTGGTCACCCATTTGGTCAACTTTCATAATTTATCTCCTCTAAATTAATTGACAAAGCCTTAACATATCGCTGGTTTATTTGCTTATTTACTTGATTTTCTCCATTTATTTACCGGCCGCCGGTATAGCTTAAGTTTAGCGAAGCTTTTTAGCTTCGTTTTTTGTTTTTTTTCTAGTATTTACTTGCAAGCTAAAGCGGAAGATTGAATTTTGATTTTGTTTGTAAATTTATACTCAATTAGTGTGATGGATATTGAAGACTTTTACTATTAAATGTCTTATAAAATCTGGAATGCTAAAAAGTCTCAACTTGGTTTGTTCCTTTTTATTCTCTGATTGTGTTTTTATTTAGGTCTTAAGAATCTAATTGTATGATTAAATATTTTTTGTGAAAAGCATCTGACCTTTACTGAAAATTCTTGACTCTTTTCTTTTTTGTGGTATAATTAACCAGTAAAGCTTTAACTGGTTAAGAGAAGGAGGAGGAAATGACTCATTTAGCAGAGAAGATCGATCAATTTTTAAATGAAGTTATTTTGAAAGCAGAAAATCAGCATGAGATTCTGATTGGTTCTTGCACGAGTGATGTGCCTTTAACCAATACGCAGGAGCATATTTTGATGCTTTTGTCTGAGGAATCTTTGACAAATTCTGATTTGGCAAAAAAACTGAATGTGAGTCAAGCTGCTGTAACCAAGGCTGTGAAATCTTTGGTTCGGCAAGAGATGCTGCAAGCTTTTAAAGATAAGAGAGATGCACGGGTTACCTTTTACCGTTTGACTGAGTTAGCTCAGCCGATTGCAAAGGAACATCAGCATCATCACACGCATACTTTGGCAACTTATCATAAAGTAGCAGAGCAGTTTTCTGATGCTGAACAAGCTGCAATTGCTAAGTTTTTGGATTCCTTAGTGGGAGAGATTGGGAAATGAGATATATCACAGTAGATAATCTTTCCTTTTACTATGACAAGGAGCCGGTGCTGGAGCATATTCATTATTTTCTAGACAGCGGTGAGTTTGTAACTTTGACAGGGGAAAATGGAGCTGCTAAGACGACGCTTATCAAGGCTAGTTTGGGTATTTTGCAGCCTAAGCATGGGGAAGTGAAGATTTCCAAGACTAATGTGCTAGGCAAGAAACTGCGGATTGCTTATCTACCTCAGCAGATTGCTAGTTTTAATGCAGGTTTTCCTAGTACGGTGTATGAGTTTGTCAAGTCGGGACGTTATCCGCGCAAGGGTTGGTTTCGTCGTTTGAATGAGCATGATGAGGAGCATATTAAGGTAAGTCTGGAGTCGGTTGGAATGTGGGAACATCGGGATAAGAGGATTGGTTCTCTCTCTGGCGGGCAAAAGCAGAGGGCTGTGATTGCTCGGATGTTTGCTTCGGATCCGGATATTTTTGTCCTAGATGAGCCGACAACAGGTATGGATACAGGCAGTAAGGATGAATTTTATAAGCTCATGCACCATAGTGCTCATCAGCATGGAAAAGCTGTCTTGATGATTACACACGATCCGGAAGAAGTTCGTAAATATGCCGACCGCAACATTCATCTGGTCCGTAATCAGGACTCGCCTTGGCGCTGTTTCAATGTGCATGAAAGCGACAATAGTCAGGAGGTGAGTCATGCTTAATCTATTTTCCTATGATTTTATGCAGCGAGCCTTCTTGGCAGTTATTGCCATGAGTCTCTTCTCACCGATTCTGGGGACCTTCCTGATTTTACGTAGGCAGAGTCTCATGAGTGACACGCTCAGTCACGTTTCATTGGCAGGTGTAGCTTTTGGTTTGGTTCTTGGACTATCGCCCACCCTCACAACGGTGTTTGTCGTCATTGTCGCAGCAGTCTTTTTAGAGTATCTGCGAACTATCTATAAGAATTTCATGGAAATCGGAACAGCCATTCTCATGTCAACCGGCTTAGCTATTTCCTTGATTGTTATGAGTAAGGGCAAGAGTTCTAGCTCAATAAGTCTGGACCAGTATCTGTTTGGCTCCATTGTGACTATCAGTAGGGAGCAGGTGATTTCGCTCTTTGTCATTGCGGCCGTCGTGCTTGTCTTGACCTTCCTCTTCATTCGCCCCATGTATATCTTGACCTTTGATGAGGATACGGCCTTTGTGGATGGGCTGCCTGTGCGGACCATGTCTATTCTCTTTAATATCGTGACGGGTGTTGCGATTGCCCTCATGATTCCAGCTGCGGGAGCCTTGCTGGTTTCGACCATCATGGTTTTGCCGGCTAGTATTGCCCTGCGGATTGGGAAAAATTTCAAGTCAGTTATTTTGCTGGCAAATGCCATCGGCTTCTTTGGTATGATTGCCGGACTTTATATTTCTTACTATGCAGAGACACCAGCTAGTGCTAGCATTACGATTATCTTTGTCAGCTTGTTCTTGCTGGTCAATCTGGTCAAAAAATTTATGAAATAGGAGCAGAAAATGAAAAAAATTAGCTTACTATTAGCAGGTTTACTGAGTATTTTCTTAGTAGCTTGTTCCAATCAAAAAAATGCAGACGGAAAGCTCAATATTGTCACGACTTTTTATCCGGTTTATGAGTTTACTAAGCAGGTGGCTGGAGATGAGGCCAATGTTGAACTTCTAATCGGGGCTGGTACAGAGCCGCATGATTATGAGCCTTCAGCTAAGGCAGTTGCGACGATTCAGGATGCAGATGCTTTTGTCTATGAAAATGAAAATATGGAGACTTGGGTTCCTGAACTGTTAAAAACTTTGAAAAATAAGGAAGAAACGGTTATCAAAGCAACAGGAGACATGCTCTTGCTGCCTGGTGGTGAAGAGGAAGAAGACCACGACCATGGGGAAGAGGGACATCATCATGCCTATGATCCTCATGTCTGGCTATCTCCGAAGCGGGCTATTAAAATGGTGGAGCACATCCGTGATAGCCTGAGCAAGTCTTATCCTGATAAGAAAGCTGCTTTTGAGAAAAATGCAGCGGCTTATATCAAGAAGCTGGAAGCCTTGGACAAGGAATATGAAGATGGTTTGGCTAATGCCAAGCAAAAAAGCTTTGTCACTCAGCACGCAGCCTTTAAGTATCTGGCATTGGACTATGGCTTGAAGCAGGTGCCAATTTCTGGACTTTCACCAGACAGTGAGCCATCCGCTTCGCGCTTGGCGGAATTGACTGAGTATATCAAGAAAAATAAAATCAAGTATATCTACTTTGAAGAGAATGCCTCTCAGGCTCTTGCTTCTACTCTGGCTAAGGAAACAGGGGTAGAACTTGATGTCTTGAATCCGTTGGAAAGCTTGACCGAAGAGCAGACCAAGGATGGAGCGGACTATATTTCTATCATGCAGGCCAATCTAAAGGCTCTCAAGAAGACAACTGACCAAGAGGGAGCAGAGATTGCAGCCGAGAAGGAAGAAGACGATAAGACAGTCCAAAACGGCTACTTTGAAGACAGTGCTGTCAAGGATCGGACCTTGTCTGACTATGCTGGCGAGTGGCAGTCTGTTTACCCTTATCTGAAGGACGGGACCTTGGACCAAGTCTTTGACTACAAGGCTAAGCTGACTGGGAAAATGACGGCAGCTGAATACAAGGACTACTATGACAAGGGCTACAAAACGGATGTTTCCAATATCAATATCACAGACAAGACTATGGAATTTGTGGTAGATGGAAAATCTAAGAAATATACTTATAAATACGTTGGTAAGCACACTCTGACTTACTCTAAGGGAAATCGAGGGGTACGCTTCATGTTTGAAGCGACAGACGAGGATGCTGGGGAGTACAAGTATGTTCAGTTTAGCGATCACAACATTGCACCAACTAAGGCAGCTCATTTCCATATCTTCTATGGCGGCGAAAGCCAGGAAGCACTCTTTGACGAGCTGGAAAACTGGCCAACCTACTATCCAAGTAAGTTGACAGGTCAAGAAATTGCCCAAGAGATGTTGGCGCATTAATATAAATAAAGTAAGAAGACGGGATTTTCCCGCCTTCTTTTTTCTATATCAGGAAATGATGATAAAAATACTTGACAAATTACGATTACAAATGTAAACTAATAAAGAGTTAGATTACAAATGTAAATGATAAGGGAGTGTTAAACAATGGAACAGCAAAATATTAGTCAAGCAGAATGGCAAGTGATGCGTGTGTTATGGGCCTATCCACACAGTCGCAGTACAGAGATTATAGCGCGGTTGGAAGCCGATTTTTCTTGGAAACCGGCAACCATCAAGACCCTTTTGAATCGTCTGAAGACCAAAGAATTTATCGCTATGGAAAAAATTGAGGGCAAGTTTTACTACGATGCTCGGATTTTAGAAGCGGACCATCTGGAAAGTACTTGGCAGGCTCTTTTTGACAATATCTGTAATACTAAACACGGTGACCTTTTGATTTCGATGATTGAGAGAAGTCAGTTCAGTCAAGGGGACTTGGAGCGGCTCAGCCAGGTCATTGATAAGAAAAGAGCCTCGGCACCATTGGAAATCAAATGCGACTGCCCGCAAGGTCAGTGTCGTTGTGGTCACAGATAAGGAGAATATGATGGAAAAAAAAGAATACAAACTCTCAGGAATGACCTGTGCATCTTGTGCTATGACAGTTGAGATGGCGGTCAAAGATTTAGAAACGGTTGAGGATGTCAGTGTCAATCTGGCGACAGAACGTCTCAGTTTGCTTCCTAAGGCGGGATTTGACAGCCAGCAAGTGCTGGCTGCTGTAGCCGAGGCTGGTTATCAGGCAGAAGAAAAAGGAAAAGACCGACCGTCCGATGTGAGCGAAGAGGCTGCAATGAAAGCGCAGGAATTGCGAAGGAAGAAGCAAGAATTACTAATTCTTTTGGTTACAGCTCTGCCTTTGCTTTATATCTCTATGGGCAGTATGGTCGGTCTTCCTCTACCTAGCTTTTTGGACCATATGGCGCATCCCTTGGTCTTCGTTCTGTCACAACTTCTTTTGACTCTGCCTGCTGTGTGGATTGGGCGCGGCTTCTATCAGAGAGGATTTCGCAATCTTATCAAGCGACATCCCAATATGGATAGTCTGATTGCAGTGGGAACCAGCGCAGCATTTTTCTACAGTCTCTACTCGGTCAGTCAGGTTTTTCTAGGTTATCATGCCTTTGTTCATCAACTCTATTTTGAGTCGGTTGCAGTGATTATTGCCTTGGTTCTTCTGGGTAAATATCTGGAAAGTTCAGCTAAGGGGAGAACGTCTCAGGCAATTCAGTCTCTGCTTGAGCTAGTGCCTAGTCAGGCGACAGTGATTCGCTATGGAGAGGCTGTGACCATTGATACGGAGGATATCCGAGTTGGAGACATTATCCGTATCAAGCCAGGGGAGCGTATGCCTGTAGATGGCCTTGTGACAGAGGGCCAGACCTTTGTGGATGAGTCCATGATGACTGGTGAAAGTGTCCCGATTGAAAAGAAAGTTGGCGACACTATTACTAGTGCAACAATCAATCAAAATGGTAGTATTGACTACCAAGCAACTAGGGTGGGTTCGGATACGACCTTAGCTCAGATTGTCAGATTGGTGGAGGAAGCGCAGGGGTCTAAGGCGCCGATAGCGGCTTTAGCAGATAAGATTTCGCTTTATTTTGTTCCAATCGTGCTGAGCTTGGCTGCTTTGTCTGCGCTGGGCTGGTATGTTCTAGCTGGTGAGAGTCTTAGCTTTTCTCTGTCAATCTTTATCGCAGTTCTGGTCATTGCCTGCCCTTGTGCGCTGGGATTAGCCACTCCGACAGCCATTATGGTTGGGACTGGTAAAGGGGCTGAAAATGGAATTCTGATTAAGTCTGGACAAGCTTTGGAAGCAGCTTATCAACTGGATACTATTGTTCTTGATAAGACGGGGACGATTACGGTTGGTAAGCCCAGCCTGACAGATTTGTTACCTTTGCGTGCTTTTGATCGCTCCGACTTGTTGCAGCTAATAGCTAGCGCTGAGCAGCATTCTGAGCATCCTTTGGCTCAGGCTATCTTGGAAGCAGCTGAAGAGGAGGAACTTGACTTGCTGCCTGTCAGCCATTTTGAGGCCATTGTTGGCCGAGGTTTGTCAGCTCAGGTTGAAGGTAAGCATCTTCTGGTGGGAAATGAGTCATTGATGAAAGAAGAGCACATTGATAGCAGTGCCTTTCAAGGGCAGTTGTTGGGGCTATCCCAGGAAGGAAAGACAGCCATGTTTGTCGCAGTAGATGGACAGCTGGCTGGTATTTTAGCGGTAGCAGATGAGATGAAATCCAGCAGTCTGTCGGCGGTGCAGGAGCTCCAGTCTATGGGACTAGAAGTCATTATGCTGACAGGAGATCGTGAAGAAACCGCGACAGCTATTGCCCAGAAAGCCGAAATCCAAAAAGTTATCGCAGGTGTATTGCCAGATGGTAAGGCTACTGCTATCAAGAACTTACAGGAAGCTGAGAAAAAACTGGCTATGGTAGGGGACGGTATCAATGACGCACCGGCTCTGGTTCAGGCAGATGTTGGGATTGCCATCGGTTCAGGTGCAGATGTAGCTATTGAGTCGGCAGATGTAGTGCTTATGCATAGTGATTTGCAGGATGTGGTCAAGGCTATCAAGCTCAGCCAGGCGACCATCCGCAATATCAAGGAAAACCTCTTCTGGGCTTTTGCCTACAATACACTAGGTATTCCGATTGCTATGGGGCTTCTGCATCTTTTCGGCGGTCCCTTGCTTAATCCGATGCTGGCTGGTCTGGCCATGAGCTTGAGCTCAGTGTCAGTTGTGGCCAATGCTCTGCGTCTAGGACGCTTTAAAATGAACTAAATATACGGAGGAATGAATCTATGAAACAAACAGTCCAATTAGAAAACTTATCTTGTCAAAATTGTGTTAAACATGTCACTCAGCACTTCCTATCTATGGAGGGAATGTCAGATGTGGCGGTAGACCTAGAAAAGCAGACAGCCCACGTCACGACTGATAAGCCTTATGGCGCATCAGATTATGAAGCAGCTCTGGCAAAGACAATCTACAGGGTTCTGGATGTGGCAGAAGCTGAGTGAATAAAGTCAGTAGCTTTGCGCCTGCCCAGTTGCTAGAATTCTTCTTGTAAAAAGCGATAAAATAATCTATAATGTTACTAATCACATGATTTATCTTACCGTGAGAAAGAGGAGAAAAATGAAGAAAAAAGCTTTACCTTTTTTACTAGCAGGAGCTGCTTTATTAGCAATGACAGCTTGCTCAAACGGCAGTGCTACGAATCAATCAGAGACGCCTACTAGCAGTACTGGCTCAGTAACAAGTTCTGTGGAGCAGGTATCCAGTCAATCAACTGTGTCAGCATCTTCAGCGGCTAGCAGCACTAGCTCAGAGAGTGCAAGCACAGAAAAAAACAAGGAAAAGAAGGAAGCGATGGACATTTCAGCACTTGCAAATGGCAATTATGCCAGCGTTAAAGGAACCTGGCAGGATGCTTCTGGCAACCAGCTTGTTTTTGATGACAAGGGCTTGGTTTCAAGTGTTTATGAATTGTATGGAGCTTCTCTGACAGACTATGGCACTGCTGCTGGCGGTGTCTACGGCGGAGAAAGCGGAGGTTTTCTGATTGAGTTTCTTCCTAAGGGAGTTAAGGTCGCAGACAAGGAAAACTTTACAGACAACTCCGATGCTGGCCAAGATAGAATCTGGACAGGGGTTGGCCTGAATAGCTTTGACGAGCAAGGCAACTTCTATTATCGGGTAGATTAAACGAAGCTTGGCTTTTGATGTTAAAATCTATATAGTTGATGAGAGCAGAAAAACATCTGCTCTTTTTTCTTTTGTAAAGTAAGAAATTTTACCGACAAAAAAGCCTGCCTAAATTAGGCAGGTTTTATAGCTTTTAGTTGAATTAGGACTCACTATGAGGTGTTATAAACTGATCCATAGGGGTTGAAATCACATTCAGGAAGAGCTTGGCGAAATCCTCTGCAGGCATAGGTTTTTCTTTGATAATCCAGATCTCAATGAGGGAGTTAATCCATCTAACAACAATTTCCGTAGCCATTTCTTTTGGAATTCCCAACTTTTTAGAGTCAATTTCTAAATTTTGTACGACCCACTGAGTGAAGAAGGTAGATAGATAGTCACTCCAGAAAGGATCGATAGCTGTAGTGTAGAGCACCTTCATCCATTTCCTATGTTCATAGAGGGTAGGAATCATATGCTTGGCAAAGAAGCAGAATGGATTTTCTCCATTTCCTTCTTCGTAGCTTTCATACAGGGGCAAAAACGGAGTCATAATTGTCTGGCGGATGTATTGGATAATATCTTCAACATTACTAAAATGCTTTTTATAGATAGCCTGGCGCGATAGACCGGCTTGTTTAGCAATCTCTGAAAAAGTAAAATAAGACTTTTCAGGATTTTGCTCTGCCAGCTCAATTAAGGCATTGACGACTTTGTCTCGAGTATCTTGGGGCATAAGTACCTTCCTTCTTTTTTATTAATTTCTTGCTGGTATGTCTAAAAAAATAGAGCAGACTCCAACAAAGCAGTTTACCATTTGTCAACTAAAATAATAACACTTTATAGAGAAAATGTCCAATTATTTTTAAAATTTAATATAAAAAACCAGTCTTCCCTTACAAGGACCGGTTCTGTCATTTCTCTGTTTTTCTTCTGGTTGGCTATGCGATAACAATTTTGTTTGAAGGACCAGCTGGACTATCATAAGCAGCAAAGCTGGTTAGGGGTGAAGATACAAGGTTGAGAAATGTCTTAGAAAACTGCTTGCAAGGAACGGGGTCATCCTGAGTGATCCAATTCTCGATAAGAGAACTAATCCAGCCGGCCAGCAGTTGATTGGCCAGGTCTTCAGGAATACCTAATTTTTGGTGGTCAAGATTTAAATTCTGCTCGATCCAGTCCTTGTAACTGGCAGTAATAAAATCGCTCCACAGAGGATCGACAGAACTAGTATATAATATTTTAATGCGTTGGCGTTGCTCATAAATAGCGGGAAGAATCGTTTGAGCTAAAAAGGTGAAAGGATCTAAGTCCGCTTCAGAATTGTTGCTATTCCAGTTGGGAGCAAAGGCTTGCTTTACCATGTCTTGGCGAATGTATTCGATAATTTCAGTAGTGTTATTAAAGTGTCGTTTGTAAATGGCTTGTCTTGACAAACCGGCTTCTTTAGCGATTTCTGTAAAGGTAAAACGTAGCCTGTCTGGCTGTTTATCTGCTAATTCAAAAAATGCATCCAAAATCCTATCTCGTGTATTAAGAGCCATAATTTTATCCCTCCTATACCATTTTACTTTTTCTGTCTGAAATAATCTAGAAAATAGCCCAGAATTTTTACTAAAAAAGTTTACACATTGTTAAATGGGAAAAATTTCAGTTTTATTTCTGGACATGTCATCTATTTAAAAATAGACAATATTGCAAAAATTGTACATATATCAAGCCGATAATTCTTTTATTTTAATAATTTAATATGTTAAAATAATAAAAAGAAATTCTTATCAGAAGTCAAATAGAAAGTGTAGTTTAAAAATTACCAAATCTGAAAGATTTATGGGAGGTTTGACTGGACTTTTTATTAAGGGTTACTGATCAGGATAATAAAATATGTTCAGAGGAGAAAAAGATGAAAAGAACAGAAAAAGTTTTGCGATATTCTATTCGGAAGTCTGTTTTAGGTGTTGGGTCAGTCCTTATTTGTGCTCTGTTTTTGGGTCACAGTTTGGTGGCGGCGGATGAGGAACAGCCAGTGGCAAATGCAGTAGAGAACCCAGTTGCTGCATCGCCAGTAAATCAGGATTTGACAACGGTTAGGGAGGCTGCTAACACAGAAGTAGGCACATTTCTGGCTGAGAAAGTGACAGATCTTGGGAATAATCCAAATTTGTCAGATGAGGAGCTTGCAGCAGCTAAGGACGAAGTCAATCAAACAGCTGCAAAGGCTCAGAATGAAATTGCCGCAGCTGAGGATAAAGAAAGGATTGATCAAGCTAAAGAAGATGGATTGGCAGACATCAAATCTATCAATCCAGTCGGCAAAGATTTACTTCTAGATGAAATCCAAAATGGGAAAGCAGAGTTTGACAAACTTGTAGATAGTAGCGATTTGCTGCCTGAGGAGCAAAAGAAAAGCTTCCAAGAGTCTGTAAGGAGGAAGGCTGCAGAAGCAGAAGATGCAATTCAGAAATTAGATGTTAATGCAGCAACAGCAGAGCAGGCGGAAGTGATTCAAGAGCAAGCAGTAACCGAGGAAGATAAGTTTTTCAAATTTATAGCAAGTTCAACCGTAGATTTCACTCTGGCTGCCAAGTTAGCTGACTTGGAAGCAAATCCTAATCTTTCAGAAGCAGAAAAGAAAGCAGTTAGAGGCGAAATAGAGCAAGTGGTAGAAACAGCCAAGAAGGCTATTGAAGGAGCAGATTCTCAGGAAATCTATGACCGGGCAAAAGAAACAGCCATAGCCCACTTAGCCAAGATTCACCCTATTGGCAAAGAGCAGTTCTTAAAAGAAATTCAGGAAGAAAAAACAGCTACTATCGAGGCTGTTGAGAAGAGTCAAAGTCTTTCTACTGAGGAAAAAACTGCAGCTAAAAAGAAGATTGAAGATGCAGCAGCCATAGCTCAAAAAGCAATTGCAGCTTATAATGCTTGGGTTGAAAGTCCTGATGATGCTGAAAAAATTCAAGGACAGGTAGCTGCAGAGAAGCAAAGTTTGTTAAAAGTTACGACTGGTCTGAAACTAGATCTTGCTCTGTCTGATAAGCTAGCAGACTTACGGAGCAACCCGAATCTGTCAGAGGCAGAACAGGTTACGGCTAAAGCTGAAGCGGAAGCAACTTTAGCAGATGCGAAAAGAGTTCTTGAAAAGGCTGATACCGAAGAGGAACTAGAGAGAATTGAGGCAGCTGGAATTGCTAGTTTGGACACGATTCATCCAGTTGGCAAAGATTTGGTTTTAGATGAGCTTGAAGAAGAAGCTGATAAACAGATTGAAGCAATTGAACATCATCAAACACTTTCAGAGCTCGATAAAAAGCAAGCTAAAGAAAAGATTCGAGCAGTATTAAAGACGGTGACAGATGCGATTGCACAGCTAGACGATAGTGTAGACAGTGCAGAAAAAGCAGATAAGCTGCAGGAACAGATCGCTGCTGAGCAGATAAAAGCTCTTGAAAATCTAGAAGCGATTGTCAAGAATGCTGATAAAGCTGAGACAGCTTCTTCTGTTCCAAGTGATTCACCACAAGAAACCAGGAAAGAATTTAGTGGAGGCGTCAGCGACTCTGAGCCAGCAACGGAAACGTCGTCGGAATATGATTTATCTAACCATGAAGTTGGAACTCATCCTGATACAGCTCCACAGGCGTCTGCACAACCAGAATTCAGTGGAAATGTTAATGATTCAGAAGCGGCAACCGTAACACGGCCTGAATTTAGTGGAGGCGTCAATGATTCTGAGCCAACTATGACAGAACATAAAACCTATGATGCTGGTGTTCAGCCATCAGTCAGGAGTGCCCATCCAGACAGCGCTCCTCAGATGGCGGCTCTTCCGGAATTTAATGGTGGTGTCAATGCTGCTGACGCGACAGTAGCTGATGCTTTACCTGCTTACCAAGTAACTAGCGGTATTTTGCCAGCAGTTGATGGGACCAAATCAGTACAAGAGCAGTCTTCATCAGCTAAGGTCACCCAGCTAGCTCAGCTTAAAAACAAGGAAAGTAGGAGTGGAGCGTCAGTCTTGCCGCATACGGGGCAAGCTTCTAATGCTCTTCTCACAGTCACAGGAGTTATCAGCATTTTAAGCGCAGCTGGATTGACATTCCGTAGTAGAAAAAAAGAAGAATAAATTTTAAAGAGGCCACTTGGCCTCTTTCTTGATGGAGAAAATTTTTAAAAATTATGCAAACGTTTTACTAAAAGTGCTTGAAAAAGTTAAAAAAAAACGATATAATGGACAATGTGAAAGCGCTTTGCAAACGAGAGCTTAAAAGAAAATATTTTTAATCAAAAGAAGGGGCTTATTATGGTCGAATTAAATCTGAAAAATATCTATAAAAAATATCCCAACAGCGACCACTACTCAGTGGAAGACTTCAATCTTGATATTAAGGACAAGGAATTTATCGTCTTTGTCGGTCCGTCTGGTTGCGGGAAATCAACTACGCTGCGTATGATTGCAGGTCTTGAGGACATCACAGAAGGAACTGCCTCTATTGACGGTACAGTGGTCAATGATGTGGCGCCAAAAGACCGTGACATCGCTATGGTCTTCCAGAACTATGCCCTTTATCCACATATGACTGTCTACGACAACATGGCCTTTGGTCTTAAGTTGCGCAAGTACAGTAAAGAAGATATTGACAAACGGGTGAACGAAGCAGCAGAAATCTTAGGCTTGAAGGAATTCTTGCAGCGCAAGCCAGCTGATTTGTCTGGTGGTCAGCGTCAGCGGGTAGCTATGGGACGCGCTATCGTTCGGGATGCAAAGGTTTTCCTCATGGATGAGCCTTTGTCAAACTTAGATGCGAAGCTGCGTGTTTCTATGCGGGCGGAGATTGCCAAGATTCACCGCCGTATCGGAGCAACAACTATCTACGTAACGCACGACCAAACAGAAGCTATGACCTTGGCGGATCGTATTGTTATCATGTCAGCGACCAAGAACCCTGCTGGAACTGGAACGATTGGACGAGTGGAGCAGATTGGTACGCCGCAGGAAGTGTATAACAACCCAGTTAATAAATTCGTTGCCGGCTTCATTGGCAGCCCAGCTATGAACTTCATCCCAGTTAAGCTTGAAGGGAATGAGATTGTCGCAGAAGGTCTGCGCTTGACTGTGCCAGAAGGAGCACTCAAGGTTCTTCGGGAGAAAGGTTACGAGGGCAAGGAGCTGATCTTCGGTATTCGTCCAGAGGATGTTAATGCAGAAGCTGCTTTCTTGGAAACTTTCCCTAATTCAGTTGTGCATGCCAAGATTTCTGTTTCAGAATTGCTGGGAGCAGAGTCTCATCTCTATTGTCAAGTGGGTTCTAGTGAGTTTGTAGCGCGTGTGGATTCACGGGATTACCTAGAAACTGGTGCGGGTATTGACCTAGGCTTTGACCTCAATAAAGCGCACTTCTTTGATCCAGAGACAGAGAAGACAGTCTATTAATCAGTTGATAAACAAAGAACGCAGACAGGCTTGTCTGCGTTTTTAAAATGGCTGCTATAACATCATTTTTTATTGAAAGATGCTCAGATTTTTGCTTGTTTTAGTTTTCCGATAAGAATCTCGGCTGAAATGGTGGCATGTGTAAGCTGCTCCCAATTGATTAGTTTTTTTTCAACATGAAAGAGTAAAGGAGTCATCTGCAGCAGGGCAGTTTTCTCCTCAGAATGCAGAGCATGTGTGGATTCTACAGTCTTTCTAGATAGGATTGTAAAGTGTTTCTGGAAGTGCTGGATGATATCTTGATTAGAATAATCTTTCTTGTCCAGATACTGAGCAGCTTTTTGACGAATTTCTTTCAGATGGTTTTCTGTTGGGATGACTTTAATGATAAGCCCCTCTTTTTTCAATACTCGCTGAAATTCATGATAGTTAGCTGGTGAGAAGATGTCCAGCAAGACATCTATGCTTTGATCCTGAACGGGCAAGTGTGCCAAATCACCGACGAACCATTTTACAGCAAGGCTCTGATCGCTTTTGGCAGCTAACTGGATAGAATCTTTGGATAAATCAAAAGCGTAAATTTCTTTGTTGGGAAATTCTTCCTGAATTTTTCGAGCATAGTAGCCCTCTCCGCAAGCGACGTCTAGGATGGTCTGTTCTTCAGGAAGAGCCTGCAGCAGATCCAGCAACGCGTCTAGGATATGCTGATAAAAGCCGACTTCCAAGATGAATTGCCTATTTTGAAAGCTCGTTTTGTCATAGTCTTTAGCTTGTTTAGCCTGGGGAGCTAGATTGACATAACCGAATTTGGCGATGTCGTAGGAATGGCGATTGGGGCACTTGAGGCTGTTTTCTTCCATAGCTAAGCTTTGCTGGCAGAGTGGACAGGCCAGAGCCGGAGCTTGGGCAAAGCGGGCGAGTTTTGGTTTCATAGGCGCTCTCTTTCTATTGTTTTTATATAGCTGAATGACTTCTTCTTGGTAAAACATAGAAAAATCCGATTCAGGTAATCGGATTTTTATCTTTAGTAGGTCAGGACAAAGTATTTCTTCTTACCGCGGCGGATAACTGTCAGCTCGCCTTCCAGTTTATCTGAGGAGCTGAGGACATAGTCTAAATCTTGGATGCGTTCACCATTGACATAGATAGCGCCGTTTTGGACGTCCTCGCGGGCTTGACGTTTGGAGTTTACCACGCCAACTGTCACAAGCAGTTCTACAATATTGAGGTCGTCTTCTGCTTGGACCTGATAGTTAGGAACACCTCGCAGACCTTGTTTGAGTTCCTTAACGGATAGGTTCTTGATATTTCCAGCAAAGAGCTGCTCAGTGATGTTGAGGGCTTCCTGGTAAGCTTCTTGACCGTGAACCAGACTGACCACTTCGCGAGCTAGGACTTTCTGCGCCAAGCGTTCGTGTGGTGCTGCTTCAAATTGTTGGCGAATCTCTTCGATCTCATCCAAGGATAGGAAGGTAAAAATTTTCAGGAAGCGGATAGCGTCTGCGTCCATGACATTCATCCAGAATTGATACATTTCGTAAGGAGAAGTCTTGTCAGGATTGAGCCAGACAGCATTACCTTCTGACTTGCCGAATTTTTTGCCAGTAGCGTCGGTAATGAGTGGAACGGTCATCACATGGCCAGTCTTGTCAGCCTTGCGGCGCAGGAGCTCTGTACCTGCTGTCATATTCCCCCACTGGTCAGAGCCACCGATTTGCAGGGTTATGCCGTGGTTTTGATTGAGGATATAGAAGTCATATCCTTGCATGATCTGGTAGGCGAATTCTGTATAAGAAATCCCTGTCTCAATCCGGCTCTTAACGGAATCTTTACTCATCATGTAGTTGACAGTAAAGTATTTGCCGACGTCGCGCAGGAAGTCGATAAAGCTAATGCTGCTAAACCAGTCATAATTGTTGACCATTTCGGCCTTATTATCGCCTTTTTCAAAGTCCAGAAAGCGAGAAAGCTGATTTTGGATAGATTTTACCCAGCCTTCTACGGTTTCCTTGGTTTGGAGACTGCGCTCTGCATCCTTAAAGGATGGATCGCCAATCAATCCAGTTGCTCCTCCGACTAGAGCGTAGGGTTTGTGTCCAGCTAGTTGCAAGCGACGGCTAGTCAGAATGGCTACCAAGTGGCCAAGGTGCAGGCTGTCAGCGGTCGGATCGTATCCACTATAATAAGAGACTTGTCCTTCTTCTAAGGCCTTGCGTAAAGCTGCTTCATCAGTGGTTTGGAATACCAAGCCACGTTCTTTTAGCTCATCAAAAATGTGCATCATGTCTCTCCTATTCTAAAAGCCAAGAAATTGGCTTATCTATATTTTAAATTTATGTTACTCTATTGTATCATAATGCTTTTAAATAGCAATGTTTCCTTGAAATAAATCATAGATATTTGGTATAATGGGAAGATAACAAGGAGAATCAAACTTGGAACAATTAATAGAGAAATTAAAAGAGTTCTGGGGAAAAGCCCAGCAGTTTATCAAAAAAATACATCTTCCAGAATGGAGCAAGAAGATCGTTAGTGGCAACAATGGCTGGTCTATCGGTGATGTTTTTGCTGTTTTCTTGCGGACTTTTAAACTTCTGATGAATATGGCTTTTGTGTTTATCTTCTTCGGTGGCGTCATCGGTGCTGGGATTGGGATAGGCTATGCAGCTAGTCTTTTCAGTAAGGTGGAAGTGCCCAAGCAAGAAGAGCTGGTCAAGCAGGTGAATAATATCTCTGGTATTTCTAAACTTACCTATGCCGATGGCAGCTTGATTGCAGAAGTGGACAATGATTTGCTCCGCATTCCGGTTAAGAGTGACGCCATCTCTGAAAATGTAAAAAAAGCCGTTATCGCTACAGAGGATGAGAATTTTGAAACGCATAACGGAGTGGTGCCCAAGGCTGTGCTTCGGGCTACGCTCGGTTCAGTTGTTGGAGTTGGCTCGTCTAGCGGGGGGTCAACCATTACCCAGCAGTTGATCAAGCAGCAGGTGGTGGGCGATGCGCCGACCTTCAAGCGGAAAGCGGCGGAGATTGTTGATGCGATGGCTTTGGAGCGCTACATGTCCAAGGATGATATTTTGACGACTTACTTGAACGTTTCGCCTTTCGGGCGCAACAATAAGGGGCAGAATATCGCCGGTGTGGAAGAAGCTGCTCAAGGGATTTTTGGTGTTTCTGCTAAGGATTTGACAGTGCCCCAGTCTGCTTTTATTGCTGGCTTGCCACAGAGCCCGATTGTTTATTCGCCTTATGCAGCGGATGGCAGTCTCAAGAGTGAAGGGGATATGGCTCTGGGCTTGGAACGTGCCAAGGATGTGCTCTATAATATGTATCGGACGGGCAAGCTAAGCGAGAAAGAGTACAAGGAGTACAAGGACTACGACTTGACCAAGGATTTCAAGCCTTCTGAAAGCTCGGAAAAATCTTCGCATGGCTACCTTTACTACACAGCAGTCGAAGAAGCCCAGCAGACCATGTACGAGTACTTGATTCAGCGGGATAATGTTTCTCAGCAAGAGCTGAAAAACAATGACACTGTCAAAGCCTACAAGGAATTGGCCGCTAAGGAACTGAGCGATGGCGGCTATACTGTCACCACCACAATTAACAAGAACATTCATACGGCTATGCAAAATGCAGTAGCCAACTATGGCGGCATCTTGGACGACGGAACTGGCGCAGTTGAAGTGGGAAATGTCCTCTTGGATAATAAAACCGGTGCTGTGATTGGCTTTGTAGGAGGCAGAGACTATGCTTCCAATCAGAACAATCACGCCTTTGATACGGAACGATCACCGGGTTCGACTATTAAGCCGATTCTTGCTTATGGGATTGCTATTGACCAAGGTCTGATGGGTAGTGCCAGCGTTCTTTCCAATTATCCAACTAACTTTTCAAGCGGCGATCCAATCATGCACGTGGACAGCCGTGGTACAGCCATGATGGACCTGCAAGAAGCGCTCAATACTTCTTGGAATATCCCGGCTTATTGGACTTACCGCGGATTACGCGAAAAAGGTGTCAATGTCCGTGGCTATATGGAAAAAATGGGCTATTACATTGATGACTACAGCATTGAGAGTCTGCCTATGGGCGGGGGAATTGAAGTATCTGTAGCTCAGCACACCAATGGTTTCCAAACCTTGGCTAATAATGGAACCTACCAGAAAAAATACATGGTTGAAAAAATCACAGACCGAGATGGCAAGGTGATTTACCAGCATAAGGCCAATCCTGTTCAGATTTACAGCCCAGCAGCTGCTACGATTATGCAGGAGCTCATGCGGGGAGTTATCAATTCTGGGGCTACTACGACCTACAAATCTCGAATCAGTCAGGTCAATGGAACCTTGGCTGGAGCCGATTGGATTGGTAAGACTGGAACGACCAACACCAACGGTGATATGTGGCTGATGCTTTCTACTCCAAAGATGACTTTGGGAGGCTGGATTGGTCATGATGATAATAGCTCTATGGCGGCGTTGACTGGTTATAACAATAACGCTTCCTACATGGCCTATATGGCAGATGCTATCTATCAGGCAGATCCGAATGCCTGGGGTGTTGGTGATAAGTTCACTCTTGATCCGAGTGTGATTAAGTCTGATGTACTCAAGTCCACAGGGGAAAAGCCAGGTACAGTAACGGTGAACGGCCGCTCTGTTAATCTCAGCGGTCCGACAGTGCCTAGCTATTGGGCTAAAAACGGTGCTCCGACCACGACCTACCGGTTTGGTATCGGGGCATCAGATGCGGATTATCAGAAGGCTTGGTCAGCTATACTGGGCGGTTCTACCTCTAATTCTAATTCCAGCTCCAATTCTAACAATAATCGGCAAGGGAACTAGCGCATCAAGAACAGTTTTAACTTTTCAGAAAGCGGATGAAATCCTTGCAATTTCTAGCTAAATAAGGTATAATGATAACAATAATTTGTCGTGTGCTTTATTTGAAATATTGTCCAAATAGAAGCTTACAGCAGTTAAATCAAACTTGAATAAGTCAGATTTAGCTGCTCTTTTTGTGCCTATTTTTAGGAAAAAAGAATTATGTAACCATAATTTAATTTTTCTGAAAATTAAACAAAAGGGACTGATTGTGGCTGTTTGCAGCATTGTAAATGACAGAGGATTTTCCTCTGAAAACATTTCACAGAACTCGCCCTAAAGAGCCTTGAGACAGAGACACATTTCTTCTCGCTTTATCAAGGGCTTAGTATCTTATCATAAAGGAGTAAAAACTTGGCAGGACATGAAGTTCGATACGGTAAACACCGTACCCGTCGTAGTTTTTCAAGAATTAAGGAAGTTCTTGATTTACCAAATTTGATTGAAATCCAAACGGATTCGTTCCAAGATTTCTTGGATCATGGTCTGAAGGAAGTCTTTGAAGATGTACTTCCTATTTCAAACTTTACCGACACCATGGAATTGGAATTTGTCGGCTATGAAATCCGTGAGCCTAAATATACGCTGGAAGAAGCACGCATTCACGATGCTAGCTATTCAGCGCCAATCTTTGTGACTTTCCGTCTAATTAACAAGGAAACTGGTGAAATCAAGACTCAGGAAGTCTTCTTTGGTGATTTCCCAATCATGACTGAAATGGGAACTTTCATCATCAATGGTGGTGAGCGGATTATCGTATCCCAGTTGGTGCGTTCTCCAGGGGTTTACTTTAACGATAAAGTTGACAAAAACGGAAAAGTTGGCTACGGTTCAACGGTTATTCCTAACCGCGGTGCTTGGTTAGAGTTGGAAACAGACTCAAAAGACATTGCCTACACTCGTATTGACCGGACACGGAAGATTCCATTTACCACTTTGGTGCGTGCGCTTGGTTTCTCAGGTGATGATGAGATCTTGGACATCTTTGGTGACAGCGACTTGGTGCGCAATACCATTGAAAAAGATATCCACAAGAACCCAATGGACTCTCGTACAGATGAAGCCCTGAAAGAAATCTATGAGCGTCTTCGTCCAGGGGAGCCTAAGACGGCTGAAAGTTCTCGTTCCCTTCTTGAAGCGCGTTTCTTTGATCCGCATCGTTATGACTTGGCAGCAGTAGGTCGCTACAAGATTAATAAAAAACTCAGCGTCAAGACACGCTTGCTGAACCAAACAATTGCAGAGCCATTGGTAGATGCTGAAACAGGAGAAATCTTGGTTGAAGCTGGTACAGTTATGACCCGCAGTGTGATTGACAGCATTGCAGAGCAGCTGGACAATGGTTTGAACAAAATCACTTATATTCCAAACGACTCAGCTGTCTTGACAGATCCTGTAGAATTGCAAAAGTTCAAGGTTGTGGCACCAACTGATCCAGACCGCGTTGTAACTATCATTGGTAACGCAAATCCTTCTGACAAGGTACGGATTGTAACACCAGCTGATATCTTGGCTGAGATGAGCTACTTCCTCAACTTGGCTGAAGGTATCGGTCGTGTGGACGATATTGACCACTTGGGGAACCGTCGTATTCGTGCTGTTGGTGAGCTTTTGGCTAACCAAGTCCGTCTGGGACTTTCTCGGATGGAGCGTAATGTTCGCGAACGGATGTCTGTTCAAGACAATGAAGTACTGACTCCACAGCAAATCATTAACATCCGTCCAGTGACTGCAGCCATTAAAGAATTCTTTGGTTCTTCTCAGTTGTCACAGTTCATGGACCAACACAATCCGCTGTCTGAGCTCTCTCACAAGCGCCGTCTTTCTGCCTTGGGACCTGGTGGTTTGACACGTGACCGCGCTGGTTATGAAGTGCGGGACGTGCACTATACTCACTATGGCCGTATGTGTCCAATTGAAACGCCTGAAGGACCAAACATCGGTTTGATCAATAACTTGTCTTCTTATGGACATCTTAACAAATATGGCTTTATTCAGACTCCTTACCGTAAGGTAGACCGTGAAGCTGGCGTAGTAACTAACGAAATCGTTTGGCTGACAGCTGATGAGGAAGATGAATTTATCGTAGCGCAGGCCAACTCTAAGCTGAATGAAAAAGGCGGCTTTGCTGAGCCTATCGTTATGGGACGCCACCAAGGTAATAACCAAGAATTCCCATCAGACCAAGTAGACTACATGGATGTATCGCCTAAGCAGGTAGTTGCCGTAGCGACAGCATGTATTCCTTTCTTAGAAAATGACGACTCCAACCGTGCTCTCATGGGTGCCAACATGCAGCGTCAGGCTGTGCCTTTGATTGATCCAAAAGCGCCTTATGTCGGTACTGGTATGGAATACCAAGCTGCCCACGACTCTGGTGCAGCGGTCATTGCCCAGCATGATGGTAAGGTTACCTATGCGGATGCAGACAAGGTTGAAGTTCGCCGTGAAGATGGTTCTCTTGATGTTTACCAAATTCAAAAATTCCGTCGTTCTAACTCGGGAACTGCTTACAACCAACGTACCTTGGTAAAAGTTGGCGATGTCGTTGAAAAAGGCGACTTTATCGCTGACGGACCTTCTATGGAAAATGGAGAAATGGCCCTGGGACAAAACCCAATCGTTGCCTACATGACATGGGAAGGTTACAACTTCGAGGATGCGGTTATCATGAGTGAGCGTCTGGTGAAAGACGACGTCTACACCTCTGTTCACTTGGAAGAATACGAATCAGAAACTCGTGACACCAAGCTTGGCCCAGAAGAAATTACCCGCGAAATTCCAAACGTAGGGGAAGATGCCTTGCGCAATCTGGACGAAATGGGTATTATCCGCATCGGGGCGGAAGTCAAGGAAGGTGATATCCTAGTAGGTAAAGTTACCCCTAAGGGTGAAAAAGACCTTTCTGCTGAGGAACGTCTCTTGCACGCTATCTTCGGAGACAAGTCTCGTGAAGTCCGCGATACCTCTCTGCGTGTGCCACATGGTGCCGATGGAGTGGTTCGTGACGTGAAAATCTTTACCCGTGCTAATGGTGATGAATTGCAATCTGGCGTTAATATGCTGGTTCGCGTCTACATCGCTCAAAAACGTAAAATCAAGGTCGGAGATAAGATGGCCGGTCGTCACGGAAACAAAGGGGTTGTATCCCGTATCGTTCCTGTGGAAGACATGCCTTACTTGCCAGATGGAACACCAGTTGATATCATGTTGAATCCACTCGGGGTACCATCTCGTATGAACATTGGTCAGGTTATGGAGCTTCACCTTGGTATGGCAGCACGTAACTTGGGCATCCATATTGCAACTCCAGTCTTTGATGGAGCAAGCTCAGAAGATCTCTGGGATACAGTGCGCGAAGCTGGTATGGACAGCGATGCCAAGACTATTCTTTATGACGGACGTACCGGTGAGCCGTTTGATAACCGTGTATCTGTCGGTGTCATGTACATGATCAAGCTCCACCACATGGTAGATGACAAACTCCATGCCCGCTCAGTAGGTCCTTACTCAATGGTTACTCAACAGCCGCTCGGAGGTAAAGCTCAATTTGGTGGACAACGTTTTGGTGAGATGGAAGTTTGGGCCTTGGAAGCTTACGGTGCTTCTAACGTTCTGCAAGAAATCCTGACTTACAAGTCAGATGATGTCAATGGACGTTTGAAGGCTTATGAAGCTATTACCAAAGGGAAACCAATTCCAAAACCAGGTGTGCCAGAATCCTTCCGCGTTCTTGTCAAAGAATTGCAATCTCTTGGTCTGGATATGCGCGTTCTCGATGAAGATGACAATGAAGTAGAACTGCGTGACCTAGACGAAGGTGAAGATGATGATGTGATTCACGTTGACGATCTTGAAAAAGCGCGTGAAAAAGCAGCTCAAGAAGCGAAAGCAGCTTTTGAGGCTGAAGGAAAAGAATAAGAATACACACTGATTTAGAAAATGAAGAAAGGTAAGAAATAGTGGTTGATGTAAATCGTTTTAAAAGTATGCAAATCACCCTAGCTTCTCCTAACAAGGTCCGTTCATGGTCTTATGGGGAAGTGAAGAAACCTGAAACAATCAATTACCGAACCCTGAAACCAGAACGCGAAGGCCTTTTTGACGAAGTGATCTTCGGTCCAACCAAGGACTGGGAATGTGCCTGTGGTAAGTACAAGCGGATTCGTTACAAAGGAATCGTCTGTGACCGCTGTGGTGTTGAAGTAACCCGCGCCAAGGTTCGCCGTGAGCGTATGGGCCACATTGAATTGAAGGCACCTGTTTCACATATTTGGTACTTTAAAGGAATTCCAAGCCGCATGGGGCTCACTTTGGATATGAGCCCACGTGCCTTGGAAGAAGTCATTTATTTTGCGGCTTATGTAGTGATTGACCCTAAGGATACACCGCTAGAGCACAAGTCAATCATGACGGAACGTGAGTACCGTGAGCGTTTACGCGAGTATGGTGCAGGCTCATTTGTAGCCAAAATGGGAGCAGAAGCTATTCAAGACCTCTTGAAACAAGTGGACTTGGAAGCTGAGATTGCTGTCCTCAAAGAAGAATTGAAAACTGCTTCAGGTCAAAAGCGGATCAAGGCTGTCCGTCGCTTGGATGTCTTGGATGCCTTCTACAAGTCTGGCAATAAGCCAGAATGGATGGTCCTCAACATCCTGCCGGTTATTCCGCCAGATTTGCGTCCGATGGTTCAGCTGGATGGTGGTCGTTTTGCGGCTTCTGACCTCAACGATCTCTATCGCCGTGTTATCAACCGGAACAACCGTTTGGCTCGTTTGCTTGAGTTGAATGCACCTGGTATCATCGTTCAAAATGAGAAGCGTATGCTTCAGGAAGCGGTTGACGCTTTGATTGATAACGGTCGCCGCGGCCGTCCAATTACTGGGCCAGGCAGCCGTCCGCTCAAGTCTCTGAGCCACATGCTTAAAGGGAAACAAGGTCGTTTCCGTCAAAACTTGCTGGGTAAACGGGTTGACTTCTCAGGTCGTTCCGTTATTGCTGTTGGTCCTACGTTGAAAATGTATCAATGTGGTGTGCCGCGTGAAATGGCGATTGAGCTCTTCAAGCCGTTTGTGATGCGGGAAATCGTTGCTCGCGATATCGTGCAGAACGTTAAAGCTGCCAAACGCTTGGTAGAGCGTGGAGATGAGCGTATCTGGGATATTCTGGAAGAAGTGATCAAGGAACACCCAGTGCTTCTTAACCGCGCACCGACCCTTCACCGTTTGGGAATTCAGGCCTTTGAGCCAGTTCTGATTGACGGTAAAGCTCTGCGTTTGCATCCACTGGTCTGTGAAGCCTACAATGCCGACTTTGACGGTGACCAAATGGCCATCCACGTACCATTGTCAGAGGAAGCGCAAGCTGAAGCTCGTATCCTCATGCTGGCTGCTGAGCACATCTTGAATCCAAAAGATGGTAAACCAGTTGTAACACCATCTCAGGATATGGTCTTGGGGAACTACTACCTGACCATGGAAGAGGCTGGCCGCGAAGGAGAAGGCATGATTTTCAAGGATATGGATGAGGCGGTCATGGCCCTCCGCAACGGCTATGTTCACTTGCATACTCGTGTTGGTATTGCAACGGACAGTCTCAATAAGCCTTGGACAGAAGACCAGAAGCATAAGATTTTGATTACAACTGTTGGTAAAATTCTCTTTAACGCGATTATGCCAGAGGAATTGCCTTATCTGCAAGAGCCAACTAATGCTAACTTGACAGAAGGTGTGCCAGCTAAGTACTTCTTGGAGTCAGGACAAGACATCAAGGAAGTTATTGAACAGCTTGAGATCAATGTTCCGTTTAAGAAGAAAAATCTGGGGAACATTATCGCAGAAATCTTCAAACGCTTCCGTACAACAGAAACATCTGCTCTTCTTGACCGCTTGAAGAACTTGGGTTATCACCATTCTACTTTGGCTGGTCTGACAGTGGGTATCGCTGATATCCCAGTTGTCGAAGACAAGGCTGAGATTATTGAAGAATCCCACAAGCGTGTTGAACAAATTACTAAACAATTCCGCCGTGGTATGATCACTGACGATGAACGCTACAATGCAGTTACTGCTGAGTGGCGGGCAGCTCGTGAGAAATTGGAAAAACGTCTGGTTGCCAACCAGGATCCGAAGAACCCTATCGTTATGATGATGGACTCTGGAGCGCGGGGTAACATCTCTAACTTCTCCCAGTTGGCCGGTATGCGTGGTCTGATGGCTGCGCCAAATGGACGTATCATGGAATTGCCAATCTTGTCTAACTTCCGTGAAGGTCTGTCTGTTTTGGAAATGTTCTTCTCTACCCACGGTGCTCGTAAGGGTATGACAGATACGGCCCTTAAGACTGCCGACTCAGGTTACCTGACTCGTCGTCTGGTTGACGTTGCCCAAGATGTGATTATCCGTGAAGATGACTGTGGTACAGATCGCGGCTTGCTCATCACTTCTATCACAGAAGGCAAGGAAATGATCGAGTCTCTGGAAGAGCGCCTAAATGGTCGTTACACTAAGAAAACAGTTAAACATCCAGAAACTGGTGCTGTCATTATTGGTCCAAATGAATTGATCACCGAAGACAAGGCGCGCGAAATTGTTAATGCTGGTGTTGACGAAGTGACGATTCGATCTGTCTTTACATGTAACACCCGCCATGGTGTCTGCCGTCATTGTTACGGTATCAACTTGGCAACGGGTGATGCAGTTGAAGTCGGTGAAGCAGTCGGAACCATCGCTGCCCAATCTATCGGGGAACCTGGTACACAGCTGACCATGCGGACCTTCCACACGGGTGGTGTTGCCTCTAATACCGATATCACACAAGGTCTTCCTCGTGTCCAAGAAATCTTTGAAGCCCGCAATCCGAAAGGGGAAGCGGTCATCACTGAAGTCAAGGGTGAAGTTACTGCCATCGAAGAAGATGCTTCTACTCGGACTAAGAAAGTCTTTGTTACAGGTGCGACTGGCGAAGGTGAATATGTGGTGCCATTTACAGCCCGCATGAAGGTTGAAGTGGGCGACCAAGTCTCTCGCGGTGCTGCCTTGACTGAAGGTTCTATCCAGCCGAAGCACTTGCTGGCCGTCCGCGATGTCTTGTCTGTTGAAACTTATCTGCTTGCTGAAGTACAAAAAGTTTACCGCAGCCAAGGGGTAGAAATTGGCGACAAACACATCGAAGTAATGGTTCGTCAAATGATTCGCAAGGTGCGTGTCATGGATCCAGGAGATACAGATCTTCTCATGGGAACTCTCATGGATATTACAGACTTTACAGATGCTAACCGTGATGTGGTTATCTCAGGCGGTGTGCCTGCGACAGCTCGTCCAGTCCTCATGGGAATCACCAAGGCTTCCCTTGAGACAAATAGCTTCCTGTCTGCAGCTTCCTTCCAGGAAACAACTCGTGTCCTGACAGATGCTGCTATCCGTGGTAAGAAAGACCATCTGCTTGGCCTCAAGGAAAATGTTATCATCGGTAAGATTATCCCAGCTGGTACTGGTATGGCCCGCTACCGCAATCTGGAACCTCAGGCTGTCAATGAAGTTGAAATTATCAACGAAGTGACAGAACTGCCAGATGGATTTGAAACTGAAGAAAATATTGTTCTTAAATAAAGAACTTTCCCTCCCGAAAATCGGGAGGGATTTTTGTTGTAGCCGATAATTTCTGGCCCGCCACTAGATATTATCCTATAATATAATTAGGAGCAGTGCTTTTTAAGCTCCCCTTTATGACTAAACTATTATAGGAGAATCACTCAAGATTTCCTGTTTCAGTTTTTCTATGATGCGAGATGCCATATTTATTTTTAATCAGGGAGGTAGCTGGTTTTTTTGTAGTATGATAGCGCTAGGTTATACTATTTTAAAAATCCTAAAATAGTAGGAGGGGCAGGTTTGAAATTTTAAAAAAGAGGAGGTTGGTTTTAATGGTAGTAGTCGAAGATTGTGGAGAACAGTAGCTGGCATTTATCTAGCTAGCTCATTCATGAAGGGAGGATTTTGAAATATAAAGAGTAGAAAACAATTAGATTACAAATAGAATAATATTTTATTACAATGAATAAAGATTAAAAAATATAGGTAAAAAACACAAAATTCTGCATAAATCAGGGCTTTAAGCCTATAAATTCTTTCCTTTTTATTTATTTTTTTGAGAAAACCAAAAAATTTCAGTAATTTTAAGTTACAGTTAAGTTAAGAAAATTAAAATAATCTTAAATAAGTTACCAACATGTAAATTACTATTAAGAAAGTATAAAATAATAGTTCATGCTTTGATTATTGAAACGCTTGATGGTAAAATAACTAAGGTTACTTAAAGCAAACATTTTTTAGTAAAAAGTTAATATAACAATGTTGATTTTTGGTGAGGAAAAATGAAGAAAATTAAGGTAATGGTTGTTTTTGGAACTCGTCCAGAAGCGATTAAGATGGCTCCGCTGGTTATTGAACTGAAGAAGCAGGCAGACTTGTTTGAGACAACAACAGTTGTGACTGCTCAGCATCGTCAGATGCTGGATCAGGTACTTGAAACTTTTAAGATTAAGCCTGATTATGATTTGGATATTATGGGGAAGAATCAAACCCTGACAGATATTACTGTCAAGATCTTGCATAAGCTAGATGATATCTTAAAGGAAAACAAGCCAGATATTATGCTGGTGCACGGTGATACGACAACGACTTTTGCGGCTAGTCTTGCAGCGTTTTATAATCAAGTTCGTATCGGCCATGTAGAAGCTGGCTTGCGGACTTGGAATAAATACTCTCCTTTCCCAGAAGAGATGAATCGTCAGATGACCGACTCTTTGACCGACTTATATTTTGCGCCAACGGATCAGAGTAAGGCTAACTTGCTCAAGGAAAACCATCCGGCGGAAACAGTTTTTGTAACAGGGAATACAGCTATCGACGCTCTCAAGCTGACAGTCCAGGCTGATTATCAGCACGAGGTGCTTGACCGTATTGATCCAGCTCGCAAGATGATTTTAGTGACCATGCATCGCCGGGAAAATCAAGGTGAGCCGATGAGAAGAGTTTTTCGAACTCTACGGCAGATTGTAGATGCCCATGATGATGTGGAAATTGTCTATCCCGTTCACCTGAGTCCAGCAGTTCAGGATGCGGCTAGAGAAATTCTGAGTGACAATGAGAAAATTCATCTGATTGAGCCTTTAGATGTGTTGGATTTCCATAATATCGCAGCTAAAAGCTACTTCATCATGTCAGACTCAGGCGGAGTACAAGAGGAAGCACCTTCCTTAGGTAAGCCTGTACTAGTACTTCGTGATACAACAGAGAGACCAGAAGGAGTTGAGGCCGGCACCTTGAAGCTGGTCGGTACAGAAACTCAAGCAGTAGCAGAGGCAATGGAAGCCCTGCTGACAGATGAGTCACTCTATCAGGAAATGGCCCAAGCCAGCAATCCGTATGGTGACGGTAAGGCTTCTGAGCGGATTGCTCAAGCTATTGCCCACTATTTTAAGCAAACGGCTAGACCAGAAGAATTTAAGACAGGAGTAAAAAATGTTTAGGAAAAAAGGACTAGAAAAATCATTAGCAGTCTTTGTACTGGCAATTGGACTAATTCTTTTCTACAGTTGGAATTTTGCAGCTAACATATTTTATATCGGAATCGCGCTGATTTTATTAGGTATTTTTAGTGTCTTTGTCCTATCTGATCTCTTGGTGACATGGGCTATGATTCTGGGTGTGGTTATCGCAACTCTGATCTTGCTCTTTGATGTAACCTACCTACCGGACAATCAAGTTCTCTTCTTGCTTTATGTCTTCCCTGTCAGTGCTTGGCTGACCAGCCGAGTGAATTTCTATCTCCATCAGCGCTTGGGATTAGTGCAGGATGACAGTGAAGATGCTGCTGAGGCCTATGAAGAAATGGTTCAGAAAGTAAATCAGAAACAAGCTCCAGCCTTTCAGGCTTTGTTGGTCCATTGGGCACACAATCATCATTTTTATCAAATTCACTCTCGGGAGTACAAGCGGATGCTCAAGAGAATTTTACGACTGCTTAACTGGGACTTCCAGAATGTAGAAACAGTTTACTATGTATCCAATGGTAACTTTCTCGTTCTGGTAGAAGATCTGGATCAGGAAGTCAAGGAATATTTCCAAGAGAAAGTGCGTGATGATTTAACGATGATGCACTTTGAGAATAAGAAAACTGACCAAAAAATTCAGTTTCAGTCCGGCAGTTTAAAATTGAACGCTCAAAACATTGACAAATTCCATAATTTTGATGACGCTTTGAGCAATCTGGAGCGTCAGCTTGAAACCGACATTATCGTAGAATACTAGGAGGTAAACACATGTCTTTAACAGAAGTATTTTTTATCATCTCTATGGTGCTAAGTATCTTTTTTGCTATTAGCTTTTTGGTCCTCTTCATTTATTATCTGGTTATTTACAATCGGGTCAATAAAAATTTTAGGGCGGTGACTCGTCATGATTAGTCAACTTATTATGATTGTCACTCTGTTCTCCATCTGGATGTCTCTGGCTTGGGCTTTGGTTATTCTATGCTCTTCCGTGCATTTCTGGATGAAACGCAGTGACTTCAACGTGGATACCAGCCCATTGGAACATTATCCTATGGTTACTGTCGTTGTCCCAGCTCACAATGAAGATGTGGTTATCGCTCAGACAACTAAGGCCATTCTGGACTTGGACTATCCTCATGACCGAGTGGAAGTTCTGCTCTTTGCGGACAACTGCTCGGATGACACTTATCAAGAAATGCTGAAAGTTCAGGCTATGCCTGAGTATGCTGGACGCAATATTACAATTACAGACCGTACTGGTACGGGAGGTAAGGCAGGGGTGCTGAATGACGCCCTGAAGATGGCCAAGGGTGAATATATCTGTGTCTATGATGCGGATGCCATGCCAGAAAAGAATGCTCTTTACTTCCTAGTCAAGAAAGTTTTGGAAGATCCAGAACGCCACGTTGCTTCTTTCGGACGCAACAAGACCCGCAATGCCAACCAGAACTTCCTGACACGTTGTATCAACCAAGAAATCGTTGTAACTCAGCGTGTTTACCACGTAGGTATGTGGCATCTCTTTAAGATTGGACGGATTCCAGGTACGAACTTCTTGATTAACACTGAGTTTGTTAAGAGTATTGGTGGTTGGAAAAATGGTGCCTTGACAGAGGACACGGAAATTTCCTTTAAGATTATGCAGAGCGGCAAGCTGATTGCCTTGGCTTATAACTCAGAGGCCTTCCAACAAGAGCCAGAAACCCTCAAGTCCTACTACATGCAGCGTAAGCGCTGGGCTAAGGGGAATTACGAGGTAGTTCTTGCCAACTTCAAACATCTTTTTAGTGGTGGTAACTGGCGCGTGAAACTGGAAGTGTTCAATTATTCTTGTATCTTCTTCTGGTTCAATCTGGCGATTGTCTTATCTGACTTGGTTTTCTTTGCCAATGTAGCGGCGATGATTACCCAGCTCTTTATACCGGATGTGCGGATTCCTTTCGCTTTTGATGCTCAGAATATCTATATCGTCCAGCTGATGCTCTTTAACTGGCTTCTGATGATTTTGCTTTATCTTTTGCAAATCAATATCGCCCTGGCTTCTCAGTTTGGACAGGCGACCACCAAACAGATTTGGCTGGCACTTGTGTCCTATTTGACTTACTCTCAGCTCTTTATCGTTGTCTCTTTAGATGCAGTAGGATCTGTTATCTTGGACAAGATTTTGAAGCGGAAAGAAACCAAGTGGGTTAAAACAAAACGATTTGCAGGTTAGGAGAAAGTGTGAAAAGAACAAGATTAAGATTTATTTGGTTTGTGACAATTCTGGCTGTCTTGGCTGGTATCCTGTTGTACACCCGCATGGGCAGTACTCCTAATATCAAAAAGAAGATATACAGCCAATGGTCTAAAGAATATGTCGTAACCAAGGACAAATTGTCTTATATCAGGACGACAAACAGTAAGACTGAAGATGTTGTGCTGTCTGAGGCACAGGGTTATGGCATGGTGATTGCTGTGGATGCAGCTAAGCAAGGCGATGCCAGTTCGGCTGATTTTGAAAAGCTCTACCAATATTATCTAGCTCATCGTCTGAAAGATACCCAGCTCATGTCTTGGAAACAGACGATTAAGGATGGAAAGAGCAATCATGAAGACGAAAACAATGCTACAGACGGCGATCTCTACATTGCCTATGCTTTGATTCAGGCTGCTAAGCAGTGGCCGGACAAGGCTAAAGAATACCAAGATCAGGCTCAGGCCATTCTGAAAGATGTCTTGGCATATAACTATAATGAAAGTAACGGCGTTTTGACGGTTGGGAACTGGGCAAATGCAGAATCGAAATTTTATAATCTCATGCGGACTTCTGATACATTGCCGCAGCAGTTCCAAGCTTTCTATGAGTTGACAAAGGATAAGCAGTGGCTGACAATCCGGGATAACATGCTTAGCAAACTTGAAGCAATCAGCGCTGATAATAAGACTGGTTTGATACCAGACTTTATCTGGGTTGAAGGCGACAAAGTTCGGGCAGCTGATGCTGATACGGTTGAATCTGCAAATGATGGCTATTATTCTTATAATGCCTGCCGACTTCCTTACAACCTGGCTCAAAGCAAGGATGAAAAAAGTCAAAAAATGCTGAAGAAGATGTTAAACTTCTTCCTCAGTCAAGAAAAGATCTATGCGGGCTACACTCTGAAAGGGAAGGCTCTCAATAGTAATCAGGCTGGCAGCTTTACTGCTCCAGTATTCTATGCGGCTAATAACAATATGGAATTCCGCAAATTGGTGCAGCAGAATAAATATCTCTTCATGCAAGGTTTGCCGTCAGATAATTACTATGACGCAGCTGTGACAACGATGATTGCTTTAGAAACTTTATAATGCAGAAACGAGTAAGATGAAAATTTTGCTTAAGATCATGCAGATAATAGGGTGGGACAAAATGATATTTGTCTCACCTTTTTTGAAGAAAAAGATTGAGATTTATTTCACAAACTGTTAAAATAAAATGGAAAACATTCATCATAAAATAACAATAGAAAGGATATCCTATGAAAGCCTATACTTATGTTAAACCGGGATTTGCCAAGTTTCTAGATGTTGATAAACCTGTCGTACGTAAGCCAACAGACGCTATTGTCCGTATGGTAAAGACCACTATCTGCGGGACTGATCTTCATATTATTAAAGGAGACGTACCTGCCTGCAAGAGCGGTACTATTCTAGGACATGAAGGCATCGGTATTGTTGAAGAAGTTGGTGACAGTGTAACCAATTTCAAGAAGGGCGATAAGGTTCTGATTTCCTGTGTTTGTGCCTGTGGCAAGTGCTACTATTGCAAGAAAGGTATCTACGCCCATTGTGAAGATGAAGGTGGATGGATTTTCGGGCATTTGATTGACGGAACTCAAGCTGAGTATCTGCGTGTGCCCCATGCGGATAATACTCTCTATCACACACCATCTGATTTATCAGATGAAGCCTTAGTCATGCTGTCAGACATCCTGCCAACAGCTTATGAAATAGGAGTTTTAAAAGGTAAAGTAGAGCCTGGATGTACAGTAGCTATCGTTGGCTCTGGACCAATCGGTCTCGCATCTCTGCTGACAGCTCAGTTTTATTCTCCGTCAAAGATTATCATGGTTGACATCGATGAGAATCGTTTAGATACGGCCATGGCCTTTGGGGCAACAGATAAGGTAAATTCAGCGAATGCTGAAAAAGCTGTGCAGGCTATCTTTGACTTGACAGATGGATGTGGAGTTGATGTAGCCATTGAAGCAGTAGGGATTCCAGACAGTTTTGATCTTTGTCAGAAAGTCATTGCCGTTGATGGAACCATTGCTAACTGTGGAGTTCATGGCAAACCTGTAGAGTTTGAGTTAGATCGGCTCTGGATTCGAAATATCAATGTGACGACCGGGCTGGTATCTACCAATACTACTCCACAGCTGCTAAAGGCTCTGGAAAGTCATAAGATTGAGCCAGAAAAGCTAGTGACTCATTACTTTAAGTTGAGTGAAATTGAAGAAGCTTTCAAGGTTTTCGGCCAAGCTGCGAACCATCATGCCATTAAGGTTATTATAGAAAATGACCTCTCTCCAGTCCAATAAAATTCTTAAGTTGTCTTTTACCTATCCCTTTTAATCTTTGGTTAAAAGGGGTTTTTATATTGTTTTCTGATTTTGAGCAAAATAGTTTTGTTCGTCAAAAAATTCATATATAATATACGGTACAAAGAGAGGACGAGTATGTATTGTGTAATTGAGATGTACGGGGACTATGAACCGTGGTGGTTCCTGGATGGCTGGGAAGTAGATGTCATTGCAAAGAAGCACTTCGATGATTATTATGAAGCCCTTAAATATTATAAAAACCGCTGGCTGCAGATGGAAGAGCAGTCACCTTTGTATAAGAGCCGTAGTGATTTAATGACAATTTTTTGGGATCCGGAGGATCAGCGCTGGTGCGAGGAGTGCGATGAGAATGTTCAGCAGTATCACTCGCTGTTTTTGCTGGAGAATGAGTGCAAGATTCCTAAGAGCAAGTACCGGCCAGGCTATACTAAGCAGAACGGCCTTGAAAAGCACCGAGCTTGCTCAGTCAAACTAAAAAACGCTAAGCCTCTTTAAATCGACAGAATATATTTTGCAAATCTGATAATAGAGCAGCAGAAGAGACCTAACTTGTTAGAAGTTAAGTTTCTTCCGCTGTTTTTTCTTTTTCTGGATTTTTTGCGAATAGTAAGGTGAGGAGGATGTATGGTTCAAGAAATTGCAAAAGAAATGATCAGGCAGGCTCGGCAAGAAGGGGCGCAAGATATTTACCTCATTCCTAAGACTACTTGCTATGAGCTTTATATGAGAATTGGTGATGAACGCCGCTTTATAAAGACTTATGATTTTGAACTTCTGTCAGCTGTTATCAGCCACTTTAAGTTTGTCGCAGGTATGAATGTTGGAGAGAAGCGCCGAAGTCAGCTGGGGTCTTGCGATTATGACTGTGAGGAAGCCAAGGTTTCAATCCGGCTGTCGACAGTTGGGGATTACCGTGGTTTTGAAAGTCTGGTCATCCGACTTCTGCATGATGAAGACAGGGAGCTGCGCTTTTGGTTTGAGCAATTGCCGGAGCTGCGCAAGAAAATTCAGGCTCGCGGTCTCTATCTTTTCTCGGGTCCAGTCGGCAGCGGCAAGACGACCTTGATGTACCATTTGGCTCAGCTTAAATTTTCTGGTCAGCAGGTTATGTCGATTGAAGATCCGGTTGAGATTAAGCAAGAGGCTATGCTGCAGCTGCAGCTGAACGAAACCATTGGCATGACTTATGATATTCTGATTAAGCTGTCTCTGCGACATCGACCGGATCTCTTGATTATCGGGGAAATCCGTGATCAAGAGACGGCTAGAGCAGTGGTTCGGGCAAGTTTGACTGGAGCTACAGTCTTTTCGACCATTCATGCTAAGAGTGTTCGAGGGGTCTATGAGCGGCTTTTGGAATTGGGTGTTAGCGAGGATGAGCTAAGAATGGTGTTGCAAGGTGTTTGTTACCAGCGTTTAATTGGGGGAGGGGGTGTCGTTGATTTTGTCAGTCAAAACTATCAAGAGCACGAAGCCGCAGTCTGGAATCAGCAGATTGATCAGCTTTTTGCAGAAGGACATATCAGTGCTGAGCAAAGGCAGACCGAAAAAATTGTCTACGCCTAAGCAGAAAAAGATTATTGAGCTCTTTCATAATCTCTTTAGCAGCGGTTTTCACCTAGCAGAGATTGTAGACTTTCTGAGACGAAGTGCCTTGCTGGAGGAAGTGTATGTCGCAGAAATGCGGGCAGGATTGTCAGCTGGCCAGTCCTTTTCAGAGATTGTCAGCCGACTGGGATTTTCCGACAGCGTTGTCACCCAGCTGTCCTTATCTGAGCTGCATGGCAATTTGACTCTAAGTCTGGGGAAAATTGAGGCCTATCTGGAAAATCTGTCCAAGGTTAAGAAAAAATTGATAGAGGTAGGGACTTATCCTCTCATGCTGCTGGGCTTTTTGGTCCTTATCATGCTGGGATTGCGCAACTATCTTCTGCCTCAATTGGACAGCCAGAATCTAGCTACTCGTCTGATTAATCACCTGCCTCAGATCTTTTTGTGGAGCAGCCTTGCTTTAGCTGTCTTGGTTTCAGTGGCTCTCTTTTACTATCGAAAGTCATCTAAGATTCGTTTTTTCAGCAAACTAGCAGCTCTGCCTTTTATTGGACGTTTGGTACAGGCTTACTTGACAGCTTATTATGCTCGTGAATGGGGAAATATGATTGGTCAGGGCTTGGAGTTGAGTCAGATTTTTGCGATTATGCAGGATCAACCTTCCCAACTCTTTCAGGAGATCGGAGTAGACATGGCGGCCGCTTTGCAAGCTGGACAAGGTTATGCGGACAAGGTGGCAAGCTATCCATTCTTTAAGAAAGAATTGTCCCTGATGATCGAGTATGGTGAGGTCAAGTCCAAGCTAGGCAGTGAGCTGGAAGTCTATGCAGAAAAGACTTGGGAGGAATTTTTCCTACGTATCAACCGAGCCATGAATTTCATTCAGCCCCTAGTATTTATTTTTGTTGCCTTAGTGATTGTTTTACTTTATGCGGCAATGCTCTTGCCCATTTATCAGAATATGGAGGTTCATTTGTAATGAAAAAACTTAATACCTTAAAAGTTCAAGCATTCACCCTTGTGGAAATGCTGATTGTCTTGCTGGTTATCAGCGTTCTCTTGCTGCTCTTTGTGCCTAATCTGACCAAGCAAAAAGATGCTGTTTCAGATACAGGAACTGCAGCGGTGGTCAAGGTGGTAGAAAGCCAGGCGGAGCTCTATGAGCTGAAGAATACCAATGAAAAGGCTAGCCTAAGCAAGCTGGTCAGCGCAGGAAATATCAGCCAGAAACAGGCAGATTCTTATAAGGCTTACTATGGAAAACACAGTGGCGAAACTCAAGCGGTTGCCAATTAAGGCTTTTACACTGCTGGAAAGTCTACTCGTTCTTTTTGTTGTTAGTTTTCTACTACTAGGCTTATCTGGCTCGGTAAGGGCTGGCTTCAATCAGGTTCAAGAGCAACTCTTCTTTTTAGAGTTTGAGAGACTCTATCAGGAGACGCAGAGGCTGAGCTTAGCCAGTCATGAGAAGCTTTCCCTGAAGCTTTCAGGACGGCAGATTTCCAATGGCTATCAAGAGCTGGATTTTCCGCAAACTCTGCAGGAACATGAGCAGCAGGTTATCCAGTTTGACCGGGCCGGTGGGAACTCATCGCTCAGCAAGATTATTTTTCAGACGGAGGACAGGACAGTTGTTTACCAACTTTATATGGGCAATGGCAAGTTTAAAAAGACGACAGCTTCAAGCTAGCATTCTGCTAGAAGCTCTGGTGGCCATGGCAGTTTTTGCGGCTATTGCCAGTTTGCTTTTGGGGCAGATTAGCCGGTCTCGTAAGGAGCAGCGGGTCCTTTTGCAGCAGGAAGAGGTGCTCCGGGTAGCTCGCATGGCTCTGCAGACAGGGCAGGAAGAGCTTCATATCAACGGAATTGCTGTACGTCAGCTTAAGACAGAAAAGCAGCTGCTGGTCTATCATGAGGGGGAGGTAGTCATTCGTGTTCAAAAACCTTAAAGTCAAGGCCTTTACTCTCTTGGAGGCCTTAGTAGCCTTGCTGGTTCTCAGTGGTGGCATGCTGGTCTTTCAGGCCATGACCCAGCTCTTATCTTCAGAACTGCATCAGCAGGAGAATAATCAGCAGCAAGAGTGGCTTTTGTTTGCCGACCAACTGGAGACGGAGCTTTCGCGAAGTCAATTTGATAAGGTTGAAGATAACAAAATCTACATCAGACAGGATGGCAGGGACCTGGCCTTGGGTAAATCCAAGGGGGATGATTTCCGTAAAACAGATAAGAGCGGTCGCGGCTACCAGCCGATGATTTATGGTTTGGAAGCAGCTGATATCCATCAGAAAGGTAAGCTTATTCATATGCATTTTCGCTTTGAAAAAGGCTTAGAGAGGGAGTTCATCTATCGTGTGGAAGAAGAAAGTTGATGCTGGTATTTTACTGTATGCGCTGCTGATGGCCGCTGTCTTTAGCCTACTCCTGCAGTTTTATCTCAACCGTCAAGTCAGCAGTCAGCGTTTGCAGCTTTTCAACAGGGAAAGGACGGAAGCCTATGCAATGGCAGTTCTGACAAAAGCTGGGTCCAAGGAGGATAGCGGTGAGATGGAGTTTGAACAGGGCAAGGCTGTCTATCGCAGGCAAGGGAAGAATTTTGAAATCAGCAGTCAGCTCAGCAGCGGTCATTCTTATTCCTTTACTTTTAGTACTTCTAAGAAAGATGAGGATAAAGCAAAGGAAGACAAGAAAGCAACTGACAAAAAAGAGAAAGCGATTTCGGACGAAGCTGGTAAATCGGACTAATATAACTGTAAAATCTTTGTAATTTTATATATCTTGGAAAGGTTCCTTATTTTTGGTATGATAGGATGAACGGAGGATTCCATGAATTTTGAAAAGATAGAACAAGCTTATACTCTGATTCTCGAAAACGTCCAGAATATCCAAAACGCTCTGGCGACCAATTTTTATGATGCTCTGATTGAGCAGAACGGCATTTACCTAGATGGAGATACGGACTTACAAGAGGTTCTGACCAACGATGAAAAAATCCGCTCTCTGCATTTGAACAAGGAAGAGTGGCGGAGAGCCTATCAGTTTATCCTGATGAAGGCGGCCCAGACGGAGCCCATGCAGGTCAATCATCAGTTCACTCCTGATACAATTGGTTTTCTGATTACTTTCTTATTGGACCAGCTAGCTCACGGAGAGGAAGCTGATGTATTAGAAATCGGCAGCGGAACAGGAAGTTTGGCGGAGACCATTCTCAACCATACCCAAAAGAAGATAGACTACTTAGGTCTGGAGTTGGATGACTTGTTAATCGATCTTTCAGCCAGCATTGCGGAGGTTATGAACTCTAAGGCTCACTTTGCTCAGGGGGATGCAGTTCGGCCTCAGTTTCTGAAAGAGAGTGATATCATTATCAGTGATTTACCGGTCGGTTATTATCCAGACGACAGTATCGCCTCTCGCTATGAAGTAGCGAGTACAGATGAGCACACTTATGCCCATCATCTCCTGATGGAGCAATCGCTCAAATATCTGAAGCCAGGTGGTTATGCTATATTTCTGGCGCCAAATGACCTCTTGACCAGCGCTCAAGCTCCTCTGCTGAAAAAATGGCTCCTAGCCAAGGCTCAGTTTATCGCGATGATAACCTTGCCAGAGTCTATTTTCTCAAGCAGCAAGCATGCCAAAACTCTTTTTGTATTGAGGAAACAAGAAGCGAATAATATTCAGCCTTTTATCTATCCTCTGCGGGATTTGCAGGATCATGATGAAATGTTTAAATTCCGTCAAAGTTTTCAAAACTGGTACAAAGATAGTGAAATTCAAACAAAATTTTGATATAATGATTTTGAAAACGCTTAAAGAGGTGAAGAAATGTCGAAAACAATTTCCATTAATGCAGGAAGCTCAAGCTTAAAATGGCAACTCTATCAGATGCCAGAAGAAAAGGTCTTGGCTAAGGGCCTGCTGGAACGGATTGGTCTCAAGGATTCTATTTCAACAGTGAAGTTTGATGGTCGGTCAGAGAAGCAGGTTCTTGATATTGAAGATCACACGCAGGCCGTAAAAATTTTGCTGGATGATTTGAAACGCTTTAATATCATTGAATCTTATGATGAGATTACCGGTGTGGGCCATCGTGTTGTGGCTGGCGGTGAATACTTTAAGGATTCAGCTCTCGTTGATGAAGAAGTGATTCAAAAGGTAGAGGAGTTGTCTCTTCTAGCTCCATTGCATAATCCAGCCAACGCTGCAGGCATCCGTGCTTTTAGAGAAATTCTGCCAGACATCACCAGCGTGGTAGTCTTTGATACCTCTTTCCATACCACTATGCCGGAGAAAGCTTATCGCTATCCGATTCCGACTAAATATTACACTGAAAACAAGGTTCGCAAGTACGGAGCTCACGGAACTAGCCATGAGTATGTGGCCAAGGAAGCTGCTAAAATTTTGGGTCGTCCGATTGAAGAACTCAAACTTATCACTTGCCATATCGGTAACGGAGCTTCCATCACAGCAGTTGACAAGGGCGTTTCTGTAGATACCTCTATGGGATTCACACCACTTGGCGGCGTCATGATGGGAACGCGTACAGGAGATATCGACCCCGCTATCATTCCTTACCTGATGCAATACACAGATGACTTTAATACTCCAGAAGATATTAGCCGCGTCTTGAACCGTGAGTCAGGCCTGCTGGGAGTTTCTGAGAAGTCTAGTGATATGCGTGATATCCATGAGGCAATGCGGGCAGGTGATGCCAAGGCTCAATTAGCCAACGACATTTTTGTAGACCGGATTCAGAAATACATTGGTCAGTATCTTGCTGTTTTGAATGGAGCTGATGCTATCATCTTTACCGCAGGAATCGGTGAAAATTCTGTAACCATTCGTAGATTGGTTGTTGAAGGTATCTCTTGGTTTGGCTGTAACGTGGATCCAGAAAAGAATGTGCGTGGTGCTGAAGGCGTGATTTCAAGTCCTGATGCCAAGGTCAAAGTCTTGGTTATCCCGACTGATGAAGAATTGGTCATCGCGCGTGATGTTGAACGATTCAAAAATCAATAAATTAAGAAAATCTAAAAGCTCAGTTTGACTGGGCTTTTTGTATGCGTTAAGAAAGGATTTTCTTGGTTATTGGCCTTGAAAACATTGAGCGATTCTATCTCATAGCCACTGTCAGTATTAGTTCTCAATACGTGATATACAAAATGCTTGCAGTTAAGAATTGTCTATACAAAAAGAGAAAATTAAGCTATACTAGGAAGGAAAAGGAGGAAGATATGAAAGCAATTCTAAAAAAATTAGAGTACATCCTACTGACTCTGTTTGTCTTATTTCTCAGCCAGATACCATTTATATTTATCCGACAGATGACTGCTTCTGAGAAGAGTTTTTCAGCTGGACAGACTATCTTTGTGCTGGTGGTATATCTTTTGATTATCTTTTTTGTTCTGAGAATGGCTAAGCAAGAAGAACTGCTGAGTCTTGACTTTAGCTTCTTCAAATGGTCTTCGTTGGGCTGGTTAGCTGTTTCTAATGTTGTCATGATTGGTGTCAACATGTTGGGAGCAATTATTATGATGCTGGAAGGTCAGGCCATATCCACTGCCAATCAGGATGCCTTGAATGTATTATTTCAGCATGTACCCAAGATTTTATTAGTGGTAGGAGCTGTGATTCAGGCCCCTATCTTGGAGGAAGTAGTCTTTCGTGGCTTGATTCCTCAGAAGATTTTTACCAAGCATTATGTTTTGGGATTGGTTGTAGGAGTCATTCTTTTCGGTCTTTTTCATAGTCCGACCAACATCGGCAGTTTTGTTATATATGCAGGTATGGGGGCTGTTTTAGCCGCGGTTGCTTACATATTTAAGCGTTTGGAAATGTCTATTTTGGCACACATGCTGAGAAATGGAGTTGCAGTACTCATTATGATACTGACAGGTTTGGTGAACAAGTAAGAAAGCAGAGAATATCTGCTTTTTTTGTCATTTGAGGCACAAATTAGGACATTTGAGGGGATTTCTCCCAGCTTGCTCTTACTTCTTCTATAATGAGAAGAGAAGAATGGAGAGAATATGCTGAAATTAGAGAAAATCATTCAATTGTTATTGCTGGCTATGTTGACTCAGACGGGACTGCTGCTCATACTTCATCCAATGCCTCATCGCTTGGTCTTTAGTCATGCTAATTTGCTTTTTATGGTGGGCTTGCTGGGATTGCTTTTTTGTTGTGCCTTTTATTTTTCCAGACAACTGCAGGAAATCAAAGGTTCTTTGCGTCAGTCAAGCAACTATCGACACCTGCTTTTCTTGTATTTTTTGATGATTTTGGTCAATGCTGCGGGGGTTCTTCTGCTGTGTGGTAAGGAGGCGCAGTCAGGACAGGCGATGGAGCAGATGCTAACGGAGAGTTTTCTGTCATCTTCTCTTTTGCTTCTGGGGATTGATATTGCCGTTTTATCCCCTGCGGCACCGAAATTTGTTGGTAGGGACTTCTCTCTTCGCTATCGGAAGAGCTGGGGGATTGCACTAGGTTTGCTCTGCTTTTCCCTTGCGAAAAATCTTCAGGAAACTCTGTGTTTTCTCTCCTATCTAGTTTTGGGATTAGTCTTCGCCCATCTCCTCAGGCCTTATTTTCAGCGTTTGGAGCTGTCTATGCTGGCCCATATTCTCCGAAATATGATTATTCTCAGCCTTTTACCCTTTTGCTTTTAGAAAGTGTTTTGTCAAATAGAATAATTATGGTAGAATGGTAAATGAAACAAGGGACTAGATAAGGTCTTCTTGTGAAGTCGAGTGCAGTTCATAGGACTGGATGCTGCATCTGCTGAGAGCTTTGCGGTACACTAGATGAGTGTGCCTTTTTTGTTGAAGAGCAGGGCAGTCGATAGAAATGAGATGAAAGTCAAATGGTAAATCTAAAAGCAATTGCTCCAGATGGCCGAACGGGCCTCTGTGGTATTATCAATGCGACGCCGGATTCCTTTTCAGATGGTGGGCGCTACAACACGGTTGAGACGGCATTGTCTCAGGCTAGAAAGCTGATTGCTGAGGGAGCTCACATGCTGGATATTGGTGGTGAGTCTACTCGGCCAGGCAGTCATTTTGTGGCTATTCAAGAAGAGATAGAGCGGGTGGTGCCGGTCATTGAAGCTATTCGTCGGGAAAGTGATATTGTGATTTCTGTGGACACTTGGAAGTCGGAAGTGGCTGCAGCAGCTTTGGCTGCGGGTGCAGATATTATAAACGATATTACTGGTCTCTTGGGCGATGAAAAGATGGCGGAGACGGCTGCGAAATATGGCGCGCCAGTCATTGTCATGTTTAATCCAGTGATGGCTCGTCCTCAACATGCCAGCTCAAGGATTTTCCCAGAATTTGGCTTTGGTTCAGCCGTCACAAAGGAAGAGTTATCTCTTTTTACAGAGCTGCCGATTGCAGAACTAATGTGGAAGTGTTTTGAGAAATCTTTGAAGGTGGCCGAAAATGCTGGCCTTTCGCGTGATAATATCATGCTGGATCCAGGGATTGGTTTCGGTTTAACCAAGCGGGAGAATCTTCTCATTTTGCAGGAGCTGGGTAGTCTCCATCAGGCTGGTTTCCCTATTTTTCTTGGGGTTTCTCGTAAGCGGTTTCTCGTTAGTATCTTAGAAGAAAACGGCTTTGAGATCAATCCTGAGACTCAGGAAGGCTTTGAAAACCGTGATATAGCTTCAGCCCATCTGACTAGCCTTGCGGCCAGCAGAGGTGTTGAAGTTGTCAGAGTACACGAAGTTGCTAAGCACCGGATGGCTGCTGCCGTTGGCGATGCGATTCGTCTAGCGCAGCAGACAGAAGATCTCAATCTAGGTCAGTATAAGTAAGATGAAAAAACAAGAATTACCTGATTTAAGCTGGCTGGAAGCCTATCGGACAGCCAGTCCCAATTTTGGTTTGGAGCGGATGGAGCGTTTGCTGGAGCTGCGGGGGAATCCGCATTTGCAGCTACCAGCCATTCATATTGCAGGGACGAATGGCAAGGGCTCAACCATTGCCCATCTGCGCCAACTTTTGGAGGTGCGAGACCTGCGTGTTGGCACCTTTACCTCTCCTTATCTAGTCAGCTACAATGAGCAGATTGCCATTAATGGCAATGCGATTTCCGACCAAGACCTTCAGAGATTGCTGAGCCTTTATCAAGACCTCTTGGCCCAGCATGCGGCTGACTCTAGTTTACAGGGAGTGACTGAGTTTGAGATTATAACTGCTCTGGCTTATGATTATTTTGTCCAGCAGCAGGTGGATGTGGCTATTATCGAGGTCGGCATGGGTGGGCTTTTGGACAGTACCAATGTCTGCCAGCCTTTGCTGACTGCAATCACGACAGTCGGTCTGGATCATGTGGCCCTGCTGGGTGACAGTCTAGAGGCTATTGCCCAGCAAAAAGCAGGCATTATCAAGCCTGGAGTTCCCCTTGTGACCGGTAGGTTGGAGCCGGAGGCTCTGGCAGTAGTCGAGCAAAAGGCTGCTGAAAAAGATGCTCCTCACTTTTCTTGGTCTCAAGACTATCAAGTGGAACATCAAGAGTCAGAGGAGGGGGAGTGCTTTTCCTTTTCGAATGCCTATCGGGTCAAAGACTCCTATCAAACAGCTCTGATGGGACTGCATCAGGCGGACAATGCTGGATTGGCTCTGCACTTGTGTGACCTATACTGTCAGCTGCAGTCGCTGCCCTTTTTAACAAAAGAAGAGGTTGAGAGGGCCTTGCTTGCTGCTGTATGGCCAGGGCGTTTGGAAAGGATATCGGATCAGCCGCTCATCCTTCTGGATGGAGCCCATAATCCCCATGCTCTGCGGTCGTTAGCAGCGACATTGGACCAGCATTATCCGACGTATAGAAAGCATATTTTATTTGCTTGTATCCAAACCAAGGCCTTGGATGATATGGTGGAGCTGCTGCAAAAGATTCCCAAAGCAGCTATAAGCTTGACAACCTTTGCTGATCCGCGGAGTTTTTCTAAAGAAAGTATGCAAGCCTTGGCCGAGCAGCAAGGTCTGTCTTACAAAGAATGGCCGGATTATTTAGCAGATTATTTAGCAGTAGAGCATGAGTCAGATGAGCTTTTGCTGATTACGGGTTCTCTTTATTTTCTGGCTCAGGTTAGAAAATCAATCCTTGAGAATCGCAAGTTAGACTTTGCTGAGCGTCCTTCTCAGTCAAGTCAATTATCAAAAAATAAAAATGAACATAGGAGTATATATGGACACGAAGAAAATTGAAGCGGCTGTAGCCCAGATTATTGAGGCGGTTGGAGAAGATGGAAGCCGCGAAGGTTTGCAGGAGACGCCACAGCGCATTGCTAAAATGTACCAGGAAATCTTTGCTGGGCTGGGTGGGACTGCTGAGGAGCATCTGGCTAAGTCTTTTGAAATCATTGACAATAATATGGTAGTGGAGAAGGATATTTTCTTTCATTCCATGTGTGAGCATCACTTCCTGCCATTTTACGGGAAGGTTCACATCGCCTATGTGCCTAATGGTCGGGTAGCAGGCTTGTCCAAGCTGGCCCGAACGGTAGAGGTCTATGCCAAGAAACCGCAGATTCAAGAGCGATTGACCGTAGAGATTGCTGAAGCCTTGATGGACTATCTGGGTGCTCAAGGGGCCTTGGTCTGGGTGGAAGCTGAGCATATGTGTATGAATATGCGCGGAGTCAGAAAGCCTGGCACTGCAACGGTTACTACAGCGGCGCGTGGCATTTTAGCGACGGACAAGGACCTAAAAAATGAAGCTTACAAACTGATGGGACATTGATCTTATCAGTGGTGGAGCGTGTTAGGAAAGGCCAAGTAGTTTTATTAAGGATGAAATGCAGAAACTTGAATCAGAAAGGATAAGGGAATGGATCAGCTGCGCATTAAGGATTTGGAAGTGTATGCTTATCACGGTCTGTTTGGAGCAGAGAAGGAATTGGGCCAGCGTTTTGTGCTGGATCTGATTTTGGACTATGATATGACTCGGGCTGCCAAAACAGGCGACCTGACGGCTTCTATCCACTATGGAGAATTGGCTCAAGATTTGACCCGCTGGTGTCAGGAAAGCAAGGAAGACTTGATTGAGACACTGGCTTACAAGTTGATTGATCGGGTTTTTCTGACTCACCCTTTGGTGCAGAAGGTCAGCTTGGAGGTCAAGAAGCCTTGGGCACCAGTGCCGCTGCCTTTAGAGACCTGCTCAGTCAAGCTAATGCGTCAAAAGCGGAAAGCCTTTATTGCTTTGGGTAGCAATCAAGGCAGCCCAGCTGCCAATCTGGATGCTGCTTTGGAAAAAATGGCAGAGCAAAATATAAGAATTTTGCAGGTATCAAGCCGTATCAAGACAGAGCCTTGGGGTGGCGTTGAGCAGGATCCGTTTCTCAATCAAGTTGTTGAAGTGGAGACCTGGCTCAATCCTGAGGAGTTAATGCAGACACTCTTGGCTATCGAAGCGGCACTAGGGCGCGTGCGGGAAATCAAATGGGGACCGCGTGTGATTGATCTGGATATTCTTTACATAGGACAAGAAGAGTTTTATAGTCCGGACTTGATTGTTCCTCATCCTTATGTGGCTGAACGAGCTTTTGTCTTGCAATCTCTGGTGGAAATCGCGCCACACTTTGTCGATCCAGTACAGAAAAAAAGCATCCGCCAACTCTGGGATGAGGTTGAAAAATGAGAAAAGAAGCTTGTCGTAAGGCAAGTTTTTTTATTGTCTGAAGTTTCTCTGAACTTACCCCTGTATACTAAAGAAAAATCAAAAGGAGTTCAGTATGGAACATACAGTGAAAATAGAAGGAGTCTGCAAAAAGCATGGCAGCAAGCAGATTTTAGAAGATATTTCTTTTACAGCTAGAAGCGGTCGGATTACAGCCTTTCTGGGTCCAAATGGTGCTGGTAAAAGCTCGACCTTGAGGATTCTCTTGGGGTTAGATCGAGCAACAGTAGGGACTGCAACTTTTGATGGGCGAACTTATCAGTTAATGACTTATCCGCTCAGAACGGTAGGTGCAGCCTTTGACGGCATTGGCGGTCTGCCAAATCGAAAGGTCTATGACCACTTGAGAATTATTGCGGCGAGTAATGCTATTCCCAAGTCTCGGATTGATGAGGTTTTGGAGATGACTGGAATCGCTCATAAGAGGAAGGACTTCTTGTCAAGCCTGTCTCTGGGGGAAGGTCAACGGTTGGGTTTAGCAGCAGCTTTGCTGGGTGATCCTCAGTTTCTTATATTAGATGAGCCGACTAATGGACTAGATCCAAGTGGGATTAAGTGGTTTAGAAAGTTCATCCGTCGGCAGGCTGATTTAGGGAAAACGGTACTTCTATCTTCTCATATCCTATCAGAGGTGCAAATGGTGACAGATGATGTAGTCTTGATTCATCATGGGCGAATTATTGAGCAGGGACGATTGGAAGAGGTGCTGCAAGATTCAGACAGTCTAGAAGATCTCTTCTTTGATTTGACAGAGGAGGTTTAAGATGAAAGAAACGATGTCCTTATTGTATTCAGAATGGTTGAAAATCCGCTCAACCAAGGCTTTCAAAGTGAGTGTGGCCTTCATGCTGCTATTGGTGCCTGTCGTATCCTGGTTGGAGGGCCGACAGTATCTGTCTATCGGCTTGGATGCTACGCCTGAGACGGTTCCTAATCTGATAAACGCCATTGATCCGCTGGAATATCTAGGTCTCAACGGGGCTTCTATGGCGGTCATGGTTTTGGTCATTTTAGCTGGAATTTTGGGAGCTATGGAATTTCAGTCTCATAGCTTGAGAACCAGTCTCTTGACCTGTAATAACCGCCTGAAGTTGCTTGTGGGGAAACTCATGACCTTTACTTGCTTTTCTCTTGCCACTAGCTTTTTATCAATCTACTTTAGTTATATGGTCATGCATCTCGCTTTAGGAAAGGAAGGACTTGATCCGATTTTACTTAATCAAGCTGCCTGGAGTCATCTTTTATGGAAGGCACTAGCTACTGCATTGCTAGGTCTCCTGTCATTTTTATTGGGATTACTTGGGCGGACGATGTTGCTTCCCTTACTCTTTCTCGTACCCCAGATTTATAATCTGGGAAACTACCTGGAAGCTCACACGAGTTGGGGAGCTTATCTGCCACAGCCAGCTGGAGAATTGTTTGCTGCAACGCCAACTTCCCAATATGCCAACAATCCCTTGCAAGGGCTGTTGATACTTGGTGCATGGTTACTAGTCATCGGCGGTATGACCTCTCTGCGCTTTTTGAAGACGGATTTAGGAGGGCGATACTGATGATCAAAGCTCTACTTAGAAGCGAATGGATTAAGTTCTGTTCTTACTATCTCGCTCTTGGTGCAGCCTTGGTGGCTCTGGTAATCGTTCCATTTTTTCTGATGAATCTTGACTACAGTCAGACAGCAGTTGGTCAGACGAAGGCTCTGAGCGAGGTTTTGCACGCCCTCTATCTGGCGCAGCCTGTCATCGTCATCTTTACTTCTCTCTATTTTGCCCAGGAGTTTGTCAAGTCTGGGATGCGAACGAATTTTCTAGCCGTATCAAATAGAAGGGCTTGGTTGGCTGGGAAAATCCTTTTTCTGGCCGTGCTGCTCTTGGCTCTCTATAGTGTCATTATAAGTAGCTGTTTCTTTGTTATGCTGGCTCGTTTTGACCTAAGCTTTAGCTGGTCCTTACTGGGGACACTCCTCTATTACAGCTCTTTTGGTATTCTCAGCAATCTTTTTCTGGCTTTTTTAACTGCTGGCCTCGCTTTGCTATTTCAATCTTGGGTTGTGCCGGTGTCGGTGCTCTTTCCTCTCTTGATTGGTCTCAGCCGTTTATTGGCAACATTCATCAAGGAAGCAAAATACCTGCCCGATCTAGCTACCCTAAATCTTTTTGAGTATGAAGGGCTTCAGCATTCAATAGATCTATCAGGGCTGGGAATACAGCTGTTATGGTTAGCTTTGGTTTGGGGCTCTGCTATATTCTTAACCTTGAAACGAGATGTTCGCTAGAGGTATGCTATAATGGAAATTATGAGACAGTATCGTATTTTGGTGGTTGATGACGACCGGAGCATTTTGAAGCTAGTGAAAAACGTCCTAGAGCTCGATGCTTATGATGTGACGACGCTTGATCGGATAGAAGACCTAGAGCTGACGCATTTTGTCGGATATGACTTGATTCTGCTGGATGTGATGATGGAGCCTGTTAATGGTTTTGAGCTGTGTTCCTACATTCGTCCTCATCTTTCGTGTCCAATCATCTTTCTGACGGCTAAGGAATTGGAGGCGGACAAGGTGGAAGGGCTCTTTCGCGGAGCAGATGACTATATTGTCAAGCCTTTTGGAACCAAAGAATTGCTGGCGCGTGTCAGAGCTCATCTTAGGCGGGAGGAAAGACGTGAGGAGCGATATTCTGAAATTGCTTCTTGTCAATTTTATCCAGAGCGCTATGAAGTTGCCTGTTTTGGTAAAGTCTTGAAATTTTCAGAGCGAGAGTTTAAGTTGCTGCATTTACTAGCTAGCAATCCCAAGCAGACCTTTTCAGCTGAACGCTTGCATACCTTGCTTTACCCAGAAAGCTCAGAAACACAGCTTCGTTCCATCTCAGAATACGTATATCAGATTCGTCAAAAATGCAAACAAGAAGGGCTGCAAGCAATCGCAACAGTGAGAGGAATAGGCTATAGATGGCAATTAGAACCCGAAATTTCAAAAGCCTAGTCTGGACAACCAGTTTAAAAATCGTCTTTTTCCATGTTTTGATTTTTGTGCTGATAGGCTATGAATTTACGCAAGGAAGTGATTATGTCCTTTTTACCTTGTTCTTTTGGGCAGGGAGCTTGCTACTGATTACTTTTTATCATATTTTGAAATTGCTCCGAAAAATCGACAGGGAAATAAAAATGCTAAAGAGCGAGAAGCTTTTAGAAGAAAATCAAAGTCAGCTTTTTCGGATTGAGGAAATGCTAGAAGTCTACAGCGATTTACGGAGCAGCCACCAAGAAAATGCTCGTCTTCTAGAAAGAGAGCAGCAGCATAATCAGGAGTTGATTTTACAGCTATCAGCGACATCGCACGATTTGAAGACGCCCCTAACTGTGATTAAAGGGAATGCTGAGCTCTTGGAGTTGGCGCAGTTGAGCCAGCCACAGGCAGACTATGCTTCTGAGATTTTGCAGGCTAGTCACAAGATGGAAGAGTATTGTGGCTCTTTGATTGATTATGCTAAGACCTTTCAGATTGATTCTAATCAGTTCAGTCGGCTTTCCTTAGGGAGCTTTTTGGCTTATCTCCAGGACGATTGGGCACTGTTCAGCAAACAGGAAAGCTATCGTTTTTATCTCCAAGAAGATTGTGCTCTTAGTCTGATTTTGTCGATTCATTTGGACTATCTCAAACGGGCTTTGCTCAATATTTTACTGAATGCGCTTGAACATGCAGACCAGGATCAAAAGGAAGTCAAGCTAACGGTATCAGTGCAGCAGGATCAGTTGGTTTTTGCTATCTGGAACAACGGCCCTTCATTTTCAGAGGAGATGCTGCTGGGAGCGGAACGGCTCTTTTGCCAGAGTGACCAAAGCCGCAATTCAGCTAATCCCCATCATGGTATCGGCTTAGCCTTTTCTAAGCAGGTAGCTCTCTTGCACGGTGGTCGTCTGACTCTGCTCAATCCAGACCAAGGAGGAGCCTGTGTCGAGTTGACTGTGGCTTTAAAAGGCAAATAACAGAGGAAATCAATAAAGATGATAAAAGAGAGTGGGACAGAAATCGGTAATTCGTTAGAATTCGATTTCGTCGTCCCACCTCCGCATAGTTGAGTAGGGCTGTAAAAGCTGATGAAATCAGCGTAGTAGAGCCCACTCAACCACTGCGTCTTGCTCGACAATCCAAAGACAATTGAGAGGCTAGGACTTTTGTCCCAGCCTCTTTTTTTGCCGCTTTCTTCTTGACAACATATGTAAAGGGAGCTATACTATATTTGAAAAGTAAAGTTGGTTTTACATTATGGAAAGGAGGCAGCCTTGGAAAATCGAATTCAAGAATTACGAAAAAGAAAAAAGCTCAGCCAAGAAGAACTGGCTGACAAGCTAGAGGTCACGAGACAAACGATTATTTCTTTGGAAAAAGGCCGCTACAATGCCTCGCTGCTTTTGGCTCATAAGATTGCATCCTTTTTCAATTTAAGGATTGAAGAAGTTTTTCTCTTTGAGGAGGATGAATCATGAAATGGACTTATTTGTGTAAATGGATATTGGCTATTTTGGTGGTTATTACTTTATCTTATCTCCATTTCACCGCCAATTTTATCCCTAAGGAAATCCTGCCTTTTGTGGGAATGTTCCTGATTGTAGTGATCTTGAAAATTTTTCAAGCGTATGAAAAATAGGAGGCTGACATGGAAAGACTAACGAAACAAGAATTTAGGAAAAAACTTCAAAGGAAGGTTATCGTAGGGCGTATCTTAAGCTTTATCATCTTGGTAGGACTGGCCTGGAGCCACTTTCATTCTCTGGATGATCAGCAGGAAGGAGTCATGGTCGGCATACTGCTGGGACTTTCTTTGATGACCATTCGGTATAATCTGGCCTTAAGACGGGAGGAAAATTTTGAGAAGCTCTACATTCAGGTGACTGACGAGCGCAATCGCATGATTGACGAAAAGACTCGTACTTTGCTTTTTAATATCCTTTTGCTGCTGGCAGCCTGTTTGAGTGTCCTGTCCATGATTTTCCCAATCATCTTAAGTCTCAATCAGTTTCTGACCTTGATCATTATTCTAGTTTTGGGGCTTTACTATCTCTTGCGTTTTCTCCTGTCTAAGCGTTATTAACAAAAAAAGCTGGCAGAGCCAGCTTTCTAAACAAGCTTTTAACAGAGCTTGTTTTTTTATTTTCTATAGAGTCTATCATACTGGTAAACAGGGTCCATGGTAACGTGGATGCCTAGTTTGCGCAGGACGTTTTTGTCTTCATCAGTCAGAGTGACAGTGGAGTGGGCCTCGCTGCCCTTGAGATTGCCGAGTTGCTGCATGGCATGCGCAGCATCCTGATTTTCCATGGCTGTGATTGCCAGAGCCATCAAGATTTCGTTTGAGTGGAGGCGAGGATTGCGGCTGCCCAAATGATTGATTTTCAGGCCTTGGATTGGCTTGACATACTCCGGCTCGATCAGCTTGGTCTCTTTGGCAATATTGGCTAGTTTCTTAATGGCATTAATCAATACAGCAGCCGTAGGACCAAAGAGTTCAGAGGTCTTACCGGTTACGATTTCACCGTTTGGCAATTCCAGGGCCAGAGCTGGCTCACCAGTGCTTTCAGCCTTGGCACGCGCAGCAACTGTTACCTTACGGTCCAGCGGTGTGATGCCCAAGTCGTTCATCAAGAGTTCGATTTTCTTGACAGCAGATTCAGAAACGCGCTCCGCCTTGAAGTCCAGAATAGTCTGGTAGTAGCGACGGATGATTTCCTGTTGAGATGCCTCGATGGCAGCATCGTTGTCTACAATGGCAAAGCCGACCATGTTGACGCCCATGTCTGTTGGAGAAGCATAAGGTGATTTTCCAAGGATGCGCTCTAGCATACGCTTGAGGACTGGGAAAATTTCAATATCACGATTGTAGTTGACTGTGGTTTTTCCGTAGGTTTGCAGATGGAAAGGATCTATCATGTTGACATCGTCCAGGTCTGCCGTCGCTGCCTCATAGGCTAGATTGACCGGATGGTGCAGGGGCAGATTCCAAACTGGGAAGGTTTCAAACTTGGCGTAGCCTGATTTGATGCCATTGATTTGGTCGTGGTACATGTTGGATAGGCAAGTAGCCAATTTACCAGAACCAGGACCAGGCGCGGTAACAACGACTAGATTACGGCTGGTTTTGATGTAGTCGTTTTTCCCCATACCTTCAGGTGAGATGATATGGTCCATATCGGTCGGATAGCCCTTGATCGGGTAGTGGATGTAGGAGGCGATGCCATTTTTTTCCAGCTGGCTGCGGAAGAGGTCAGCTGCTGGCTGGCCGGAATACTGGGTGATGACCACGGAGCCTACGTAAATATCCAGCTCATTAAAGGTATCGATTAGTCGCAGCACTTCCTGGTCATAGGAAATGCCCAAATCCCCACGCGCCTTAGAATGTTCAATGTTGTTGGCATTGATAGCAATGACAATCTCTACTTGGTCCTTGAGCTCTTTGAGAAGTCTGATTTTATTGTCCGGCTCATAGCCTGGCAGGACGCGGGCAGCATGGAAGTCTTCCAGCATTTTACCACCGAATTCCATGTAAAGTTTGCCCTCAAATTGATTGATGCGCTCCAAGATATGGTCGCGCTGCAGGTTTAAGTATTTCTCAGAATCAAAAGCAATTTTTTTCATGTATATTTTCACCTCTGCTAAGCATTATAACAAAATTTTCTTCAAATTGGAAAGTTGAAAGGGAAAGTATCAGACAAAAGAGATAGCAGCCCGAATGAAGAACGGACTGCTTTTTGAAATTAATAGTTGGTAATCGTGTCCACCGTTGAGCGATCCAGCTTTTTGACCAAAGCTTGCAGGAAAGCTTGGGCTTGCAAAAAATCGTCCATGGCATAGAGAGTTTGGTGAGAATGAATGTAGCGGGCGCAGACACCAATGGTAGTAGATGGTACGCCGCCACTTTGGAGATGGGCAGCACCAGCATCCGTTCCGCCCTTGCCGCAGTAGTATTGATACTTGATGCCGGCTTCCTCAGCAGTTGTCAAGAGGAAGTCCTTCATAGCTGGCAGCATGAGATGACCAGGATCAAAGAAGCGAATCAAGGTTCCGTCGCCGATGGCTCCTTGACCGCCATAGATGTCGCCCGCTGGGGAGCAATCCACAGCCAGAAAGATCTCAGGAGCAAATTTTGTCGTCGAAGCATGGGCACCACGCAGGCCAACCTCTTCTTGAACATTGGCGCCGACATAGAGTTGGTTGCCTAGTGGTTGACCAGACAAGGCTTGAGTCAATTCGCTGACCATAAGGACGCCGTAGCGATTGTCCCAGGCTTTGGAGATGATGTTCTTGCCGTTAGCTGTGAGAATAGCAGAGCTGTCTGGCACGATCGTGTCTCCTGGACGGATGCCGTAGCTTTCAGCTTCCGCCTTATCCGCAAAGCCACCGTCAAAGACAATATCTGCAATCTGTGGCATAACTGGTCCGCCAGATCCGCGTGTCAGATGAGGAGGGACAGAGCCTGAGATAAGAGGGATTTCCCGACCTTCACGGGTAAAGAGTTTGAAGCGTTGGCTGCTAACGACCAGGGGGTTCCAGCCGCCGATTTCCACCACGCGGAAGGTCCCGTCCGGCTTAATCTCGCTGACCATAAAGCCAACCTCATCCATGTGGGCCGCTACCAACACACGGGGAGCATTTTCAGCTTCTGCATGGCGTACCCCAAAGATACCGCCCAGGCCGTCGGTGACGACCTCATCGACATGGGGAGTGATTTTATCCCGCAGGTAGCTACGAACAGGTGCCTCGTGACCTGAAATGGCAGAAAGTTCTGTTACTTCCTTGATTTTTGAAAATAATGTTGTCATAAACTTACCTTCTTTCTGCCCCCTATTTTATCACTTTTTGCGGTAAATGAGTAGGTAAATCTTATAGCTTGCCTGAATCAACAGGACTGCCCATTCAAGAATCCAGCTTCTCCCAGGAAAATCTGGAATATTGTTTGTCGCCTCTGCTCTTTTGTGTTAAAATATTCTACATGAAAGCTAAAAAAATCATTTTAACCACAACCGCCCTTTTGGGGGCTGGAGCGCTGGCTTTTGGAGCAGCCAAAGTCGTACAGGAGCAGAAACGACTGCGTAATCGGGAGGAAATCGTCGAGCTTGTGCGAGATTTCTTTTCCAGTCAGGGTAGTATTTCCTGTCTCTATGTCAAGCTCTATGAGTCCACAGATGACCGCTTGGTTGGAGGTCTGGTCTTAGAGGACGACCGTCATTTCACCTTTGTCTATGAAAATGGTCAGCTAAGCTACGAGGAAGAAGTATGATTGTTCCTGTAAATATAGAGGAATTGGCTTCTTATGTCAATGATGGGGAGAAGACTGTCTTCTTTTTCACGGCTGACTGGTGCGGTGATTGCCGATTTATCCAACCTTTTCTGCCAGAGATAGAAGCTGAAAATCTTGACTATCGCTTTATCCAAGTGGACCGTGATGCCTATCTGGATCTGGCCAAAGAGTGGGACGTTTACGGGATTCCCAGCTTAGTAGTGCTGGAAAAGGGACAGGAGATTGGCCGTCTGGTCAATCGTGAACGCAAGACCAAGGGTCAAATCAATGAATTTTTAGCTAGTATAAGAGAAAAAGGGAGCGTAAAATGATTTTTACCTATAATAAAGAATATGTCGGTGATGTGCTGATGGTTATTGTTGCGGACAATCAAGGAGCTAAACTGGCGGCTGAGCGCAAGGGACGGGTAGCGCGTGTTTACCGTGAAGACAATGGCCAGACAGTAGCTTGGAATATCTTTGAACAGTCTGACCTTTTTGAAATTGCAGAGCGAGGACAGGTCTTTTTGACAGATGAGCAAGTGGCCATTCTCAATCAGGAGTTGGGCAAGGAAGGCTTCCCAGCGGACTTGATCAATGACAGTCAGCCGAAATTTGTGGTTGGAGAAATCGTTGATATGGTAGCTCATCCAGATAGTGACCACCTGAATATCTGCCAAGTGCAGGTAGCTGCTGATAAGATTGTTCAAATCGTGGCCGGTGCTCCTAATGCCAAAGTCGGCCTCAAAACGATTGTGGCTCTGCCAGGTGCCATGATGCCTAAAGGGAATGTGATTTTCCCAGGAGAACTTCGAGGCGAAAGGAGTCTTGGCATGATGTGCAGCCCACGGGAACTTCAGCTGCCTAATGCTCCGCAAAAACGTGGGGTTATTGAATTATCAGATGACCAGGTTGTTGGAACTCCATTCGACCCAACTAAACACTGGACTGCCTAGGAAGTTGTCAGTATCTGATACACCAGATAGGAGGGAATAAGGTGGCGAAAAATGTTGTGATTACAGGAGCGACATCAGGAATTGGTGAAGCGATTGCGCGTGCTTATATGGAAATGGGTGAGAATGTCGTTCTAACAGGGAGACGGACAGACAGACTAGAAGCCCTCAAGTCGGAGTTTGCAGAAACTTTTCCAAATCAAACGGTTTGGACTTTCCCACTGGATGTGACGGATATGGCCATGGTGAAGACCGTCTGTTCCGATATTCTAGAAACGATTGCTCAGATAGATATCTTGGTCAATAACGCTGGACTGGCTTTAGGACTAGCTCCTTATCAGGACTATGATGAGTTGGATATGCTGACTATGCTAGATACCAATGTCAAGGGTTTGATGGCGGTTACTCGCTGTTTCTTGCCTTCCATGGTAGCAGTCAATCAAGGTCATATTATCAATATGGGATCAACAGCAGGAATCTACGCCTATGCGGGTGCAGCGGTCTATTCAGCCACCAAGGCTGCCGTCAAGACTTTTTCAGATGGGCTTCGAATCGATACCATCGCAACAGACATCAAGGTGACAACCATTCAACCGGGGATTGTTGAAACAGATTTTTCTGCAGTACGTTTTCATGGTGACAAAGAGCGGGCTGCGACGGTTTATCAGGGAATCGAAGCCTTGCAAGCTCAAGATATCGCAGATGCAGTGGTCTATGTGACCGGTCAACCTCCTCGTGTGCAGATTACAGATATGACCATTATGGCCAATCAACAGGCGACAGGATTTATGGTTCATAAAAAGTAAAAAATTTTCATCGAAAAGTTACAAATTTCTGTAACTTTTTTTGATTTCCTGCGAATAAATAGATAGGAGGAAAGAATATGTATAATAAAGTAATTGTAATCGGCCGGCTGACGGCTACGCCTGAACTGCACAAGACTGCGAATGAAAAATCTGTGGCTCGTGCAACAGTCGCGGTTAATCGTCGTTATAAATCTCAGAGTGGTGAGCGTGAGGCGGATTTTGTAAATGTGATTGTCTGGGGGCGTCTAGCTGAGACTTTAGCCAGCTATGCAAGTAAGGGCAGCTTGATTTCTCTGGATGGTGAGCTACGGACTCGTCGCTATGAGAAGGAGGGGGCGACTCATTATGTGACAGAGGTGCTCTGTCATAGCTTCCAGCTTCTGGAAAGTCGGGCTCAGCGTGCCCTGCGTGAAAATAATAGCGCAGCTGATTTGGCAGATTTGGTGTTGGAAGAAGAGGAACTCCCCTTTTAAGCAAGAAGCAAAGACTGGGAAATGACCCAGCTCTAAAAAATCATCATTCAGTTTTGCAGGATGCAAGCTCTGTTTGACTGAAAGTCTATTTCTCTCAAGCTTTTAAAAGTTTAATTATGATTGCCGAGGTGGGACCAAGAATCAAAAATCATGGATTTTTTAGATTCTGTCTCGCCTCTTTTATTATAGCTATTTCTAGAAAGATTTTGCTTTTTGGCGGCTTTGTAATATAATAATGCTATATGTTTCATAAAGGTGCTTGCGGCGTAGGGGGTGAAAAATGGTATCAGCTACGGTCAAAAAACGGATACAGCATTATCAAAAGAAGGCTCTCTGGCCGCTTTTCATTCTGCTTATCTTGGGTTTGCTTTTTGTTTATTTCAAGGGTGTTCTGCCAGATGAGAAGCAAGTCAAGATAGGGGTGACCTACATGACTATGAACAATGACTTTTACAAGACCTTAAATGCGGAGCTGGAGAAGAAAACTAACCAGCAGGGCAGCCGACTCTATGTCCGGGATCCTGAGCTGGATGAGGGCAAGCAGAGCCAGCAGATTGACTTTTTTGTCCGAGAAAAGGTTGATGTCATTGTCATCAATCCGGTAAAAAGCAATAGTCCAAGTATTATTTCCTCTCTTCAAAAGGCTAAGAAAGCTGGTATTAAAATCATCGTAGTGGATGCGCCTATCAGTCAGGATGTAAAAGTGGATACGACAATTGTGTCTGATAACTACCAAGCAGGCGTCCTGATTGCCCAGGACATGATGAAGCGTCTGCCTTCTGCCAATATTCTTCTTCTGGAGCACCGCAATGCCGTCTCTGCCATGGACCGGATTCAGGGATTTATTGATACCATTGAAAATCAGCCTAGCTATAAGGTTGTTTCCCAGAGAGAAACATTGGGCCAGACAGAGGAAAGCATGCCGCAAGTAAAAAGTGCCTTAGACGAAGGATTGGACTTCAATGTAGTCATGGCGCTCAATGATCGGGCAGCTATCGGGGCCTTGGCTGCTATTAAAAATCAAGGTCTTGATAAGAAAATCTCCATCTACGGTGTGGATGGATCGCCAGATATCAAAAACTTTCTGGCTACGACTAGCGATATAGAAGGAACGGTGGCCCAATCTCCCATTCAGATGGGACGCAAGGTGGCGCAGGTAATTGAGCTGATGCAGGAGGGGAAATCCTACGACAGCCAATACCTGATTCCTGTTCACTTAGTTAACAGGGATAATATCAGTCAATACACAGTTACAGGGTGGCAATAATGAGACCTCAAAAAAGTATATTTTACAGCAAAATAGCCCTGATGGTCATCAATCTGGTTGCCATTGTCTATAATGCATCCATCTATCTCTTTGCGACCAACTATGTAGCGGCTAAGGGCTTCAGTCACTCGCTTTTGGAGCGTTTGGATGCCATTCCGGGCTCTCCCAGCTTGATTTTCTGGGTATCAATTAGCCTCTATGGCAGTCTGCTTTTGGTCATGTACTATCGGGAGCGCCACCCCAATCAGCTGTCCGTCTATGACAAGGCGACCATTATTGAAATCCTGCTCATGCTGGTCATTTTTTCCGTCTTGCACTCGTCCTACAATGGCTTGATTCTCTTGGTGTTTGCGGATATTTTCTATGGATCTAAGGAGTTCAATTCTTCCAAGGACAAGAAGTACTGGTTTTCTTTCATTATTTTGAGCTTTGGCATGCTGCTCTTGTCCAACTATGACCTTATGTCGCTCTTTATCAAGTTGCCTTCTCTAGATACCTATATTCGGTTTTATCCAGAGTCCGTCCGGCTGTTACTGCTTTTCGGTAAGAACTTTCTCTACTCCCTCAATATCGTTGTCTTTATGATTTCCTTGCTCTTCTACATCTTGTCGGCTATTACAGAGCGTCATCGGATTGAGGAAGAGCTGCGCATGGCTTCTCAGGCGAATCGCGAGTTAAACTCTTATCTTGCTTTGTCTGAGAAAATAGCAGAAGACCGAGAACGGAAGCGGATTGCCAGAGAGATTCACGATACATTGGGCCATGCCCTGACGGGAATTTCAGCGGGTATTGATGCGGTCAAGGTCTTGGTTGATATTGATACCAATCGGGCCAAGGAGCAGCTCAATAATGTCTCAGTCGTCGTTCGAGATGGTATCCGTGATGTCCGCGGCTCGCTCAATAAGATGCGGCCGGGAGCTCTGGAAAATAATACTTTGAAGGAAGCTCTGATTAAGATTATCCGTGAGTATGAAGCCATCTCCAATTTGGAGATTCATCTCCGCTACGAATGGGATAATATTGACTTGGATATTGCCAAGGAAGACATTGTCTTCCGGGTGATTCAGGAGTCTATTACCAACTCTGTCCGCCATGGGCATGCCAAGACTATCTGGATTGAGCTACTAGAGGAAGAAGAAGCTTATGTAATGACCATTCAGGATGATGGTGTTGGCTTTGATGAACTCCACTATGGCTATGGCCTCAAGCAGATGCAGGAGCGCCTAATGATTATTGGCGGAAGCGTCCGCTTTGAAAATAGGGACGGTTTCTACACGCATATCGAAATCCCCAAAATAGGAGGAAGACATGATTAAGGTTTTAATAGCAGACGATCAGGCCTTGATTCGCGAGTCTCTGCAAATCATTCTGTCTGCCCACGCAGATATTGAGGTAGTCGGGACAGTCGGAGACGGCAAGGAAGTGCTGGAAAAGCTTCATCGGGTACGCCCAGATGTGATTTTGATGGATATTCGCATGCCAGTCATGGACGGTGTTCTCTGTACCAAGGCTGTCAAGGAGCAGTATCCGGATGTTAAGATTATCATTCTGACGACCTTTGATGACGATGAATTTATCTTCTCCGCTCTCAAATATGGTGCGTCTGGTTATATTCTCAAAGGGGTTTCGACAGAAGAGCTTCACGAAGCTATTCAGACAGTCTATCGGGGCGGAGCCATGATCAATCCCAATATTGCCACCAAGGTCTTCAAAATCTTTTCACAGATGGCCCAGTCCAACTTTGCCATCACAGTGACAGAGGAAAATGTGGAGGACATGAGCCGGACGGAGTGGAAGATTATCCAGCAGATTGGCTTTGGGATTTCGAATAAAGAAATTGCAGCCAAACTCTTTCTATCAGAAGGGACAGTCCGAAATTACCTGTCGGGTATCCTAGCCAAGCTCAACTTGCGCGACCGAACCCAGCTGGCTATCTGGGCTGTGCAGACCGGAGTCACCCAGAGAGATTTTAGTAAGGAAAGCGACAAATGAAGTGGAGACTAAGACATGTGGCCCTGCTGGTTGTCCTGATCATATCTGTTGCTCTGGCTTTTGTCTTTTGGGCTTCGGCTCAGGAAAAAGTTCTGCGTATCGGAGTCTACGCTGGCTCTAGCTGGGATGTGCCCAATAGCCGTGAAAACAAGATCTTGGACAGCTTGATAAAGAAGTTTGAAAAGACGCATCCTCATGTCAAGGTCGTCTATGAAAGCGGGATTCCTAAGGATGATTACGCTGACTGGCTGGCGGAGCAAGTCCTGAAAGGCGAGCAGCCGGATCTCTTTATGGTACCGGAAAACGATTTTAGCATGTTGGCTTCGACTGGCGCGCTTAAATCCTTGGATACCCTCCTAACGGATGATGAACGGACAGCCTTTTATCCAGTGGCTTATGAAGCTGGGAAATATCAGGGAGTCAGCTATGCCCTTCCAGTTGAGAGCAATCCTATCATGATGTGTGTCAATAAAGACCTGCTTGAAAAGGAAGGAATTAGCATTCCTGAGTCAGGCTGGACTTTAGAGGATTTCTATGAGATTTGCAAGAAGGTAACCAAGGATACCAATGGCGATGGTGTGGTGGATCAGTACGGTATAACAGATTACACTTGGCAGCAAGCTCTGGTAGCTTACGGCGGCCATCTTACCGATAAATCCGGTATCAATGTAGACAGCTCAGAGATGCACCAAGCCTTGGCCTTTATGAGCAAGCTAGACATGCTCAGCCAGCACTATAAGGTGACTTCTAATGACTTTGATGAGGGACGGGTGGCCTTCTATCCCATGAGTCTGGCCCAGTATCGGACCTACAAGCCTTACCCTTACCATGTTGCCAAGTATTCTAGCTTTTCTTGGACCTGTATCCCCATGCCGACAGCCAATAGCCAGGTGATGGGAACACAGGTTAAGACCTCGCTCTTTGCCATGTCTTCCAATACAAAGCAAGAGAAGCTGGCTTGGGAATTTATGCTCTTGCTGTCACAGGATAAAGAAAGCCAGCAGGCCTTGTTTGAAAAATCTCAGGGGACCTCAGTTTTACCATCTGTGGTGAAAAGTCAACAGGCTAGAGAAATCTTACAGGCTGATGATTTTGGCTTGGATTCCTTGACTTCTGAGAGGCTAAACCACATGATGAATCGCTCCATCATTGACATCAGTCTAGAAGTAGACCGTCATACGATGGACCGGATGGACTATCTGATTCAAAATGCTATGCAGAATCAAGAGATTGACAGTGCCTTGCCGAGCATTCAAAGAGAAATAGAAAGCGGAAAATAATCTGCTTTCTTTTTTATTGCCAATTAAGTCAGAAAAAAGTACAGCTGCCTAGACCAATATGACAAATGTCATATTTTTCCTAACAAATGTCATCTGGGCAAAATGACATTTGACAATATGAAATCGGTTACAAACCTTGTACAATAAAATCATCAATAAATCCTTCGTCATCTAAAGCCTGACTGGGCTAAGAGCTAGAAGGATAAAGGAGGCAGGAAAGATGAAATACCTTGTACTGGTCAGCCATGGGGGACTGGCTGCAGGCGTGCAGAGTTCCTTGAAGATGTTTGCCGGAGACAAGACGGATCAGGTGATTGCGGTCGGTCTTCAGGAAGGCAAGTCAGTTGATGATTTTGCAGTTGATTTTACTCAAGCCTTGTCTGGCTTAAGCGCTGATGACAGTGTCTTAGTTCTGGCTGATATTGTAGGAGGCAGTCCTCTGACGACAGCAGCTAGCGTCTTAGCTGACATGGATAAGCTCGACTCAGCAGTTATTTTGGGCGGTTTGAACCTGACCATGGGACTGACTGGCTTGGTTATGAAAGACATCTTAGACGGAAAAGAGCTGGCTCAGGCTATCCTTTCCGAGGCCACAGCTGCTTTGCAGGAATTTGAAGTCGTAAGTGATGCAGCTGACGAAGATGATGACGACATTTAGTGCTTCCGCTATACATTATAAAAGATAAAAGGAGATTTTAAAGATGACAGTATCATTTGTACGGATTGACGACCGCATGATCCACGGTCAAACAGTCACTCGCTGGGCTAAGGAATACCCTTGTGATGGCTTGATTGCAGTTAATAATGCAGCAGCAGGAAACAAGGTTTTGATTCAGGCCTACAAGGGAGCTTCTGATAAAAAGACTTTTGTTTGGACCAAGGAAGCCTTCAAGGAAAAATCAGGCAAGGTCACCGAGTCAGACAGTCGCTATTTCCTCATTACAAAAAATCCTGTGGACATGAAGGAAATTCTAGTGGACCAAGGTTTTGTACCTGGTGATGTCAAGGAAATCATCATCGGTCCTGCTAATGACCGTCCGGGAGCTGTTAAGCTGGGCAACAATCAGTCCATCACCCAGGAAGAGGCAGAAGCGATTGAGGCGATCGAAAAAGCAGGCTACAAAGTCAAATTCCAGCTCTTGCCAGATGTTTCCATCGGTTACTGGAGCGATTTCAAGTCTAAATTTGGTTTTTAATTACAATAATGAAAAGGAGAGTCTATTATGACAATTTCTTGGCTGCAAGCCGCTTTACTGGGTCTTTTTGCTAGTTTAGCTTCTATGCCTGGTATGGGTGGTTCTAGTATTGGTAACTACACTCTGGGACGTCCTCTGGTCGGAGGTTTGATTAGCGGGTTGATTCTTGGAGATTTAAAAACAGGGATTATGGTCGGGGTAGCCCTTCAGGTCCTCTACATCGCTCTGGTAACACCAGGTGGTACAGTTTCCGCTGACGTGCGGGCGATCTCTTACATTGGGATTCCTCTCGCAATCTTGTTTGTTCACTCAAAAGGTATCACATCCGAATCTGCTATCGCTGCAGCAGCTGCACCGATTGGAGCAGCAGTTGGTACTATCGGTACAGTTCTCTTCTATGGAACAGCAACTACAAACTTGCTTTGGCAACACATTGGTTGGAAAGCCGTTGAAAAAGGCGAATTCAAAAAGCTTTACGCTGTTGACTGGGTCTATCCTTGGATCTCCCACTTCGTCTTCTCTTTCCTTCCAACCATGATTATCACGAAGTTTGGTCCGAATATGGTTGAACTGATGAAAACCCACCTGCCAATGGATGGCTTCATCATGAAATCCCTCTTTACAGTCGGAGCTCTTCTCCCATGTGTCGGTATTGCCATTCTTTTGAAACAAATCGTTACGAAAGCTGCTGACTTTATCCCATTCTTTGTGGGCTTCACCTTGGCTAAGTCACTTGGTCTTAATTTGGTTGCCAGTGCAGTTGTTTCATTGATTTTTGCAGTAATTTACTATGAATTGGAAGTAATCAAATCAGCTCGTGTGACCGCGCCGGCTGGTGGGGCTGACTTTGATGACGATGAGGAGGATATCTAAGATGGCTGAAAGAAAGAAAATAACCAAAAAGACTTTAGCGAAATCATTCCACCATTGGTACTATGGTCATTTGACTTGCTTCTCCCAAGAGCACATGCAGACTTTCGGCTACTTGACCTCTATGCTGCCAATCGTGGAAGAACTCTACAAAGACAAAGCAGAGCAGAAAGAAGCTATGCAGACCTACACGGCTTTCTTCAACACAGAACCTCAGCTCGGAGCTTTGGTAGTGGGGATTACAGCTGGTTTGGAAGAAGCGCGTGCCAATGGTGACGCTGTTGATAGCGAAACTATCAATGGTATGCGTGCCGGTCTTATGGGACCTATCGCAGGTATTGGTGACTCTTTGGTGGTTGGAACTTTGATTCCGGTTCTGCTGGGGATTGCCCTTGGCCTCTCGAAAGGGGGAAATCCTATCGGGGCTCTCTTCTACATCCTTGTCTGGAATGTTCTCATCTATGGCGGTATGCGCTTTGCCTACTTCAAAGGCTATGAATTAGGGGACAAGGCGGTAGAATTCCTTGTAGGACCTAAAGGACAGGCCCTTCGTAAGGCAATCAGTGTCATTGGTGGTATGGTTATCGGGGCAGTTGCTGCAACTTGGGTATCTGTAACGACTTCATTAGAGCTGAAGAATGCTGATGGCGAAGCCTTCCTCAAGCTGCAAGAAAAAATTGACGGTGTTTATCCAGGTCTCTTAACAGCTGGCTTTATCACCCTTTGCTGGTGGCTGATGGCCAAGAAAAAAGTATCACCAAACCTCGTTATGCTCCTCTTGGTTATCATTGCTTTGATTGGTGTAGCGCTTGGCATCTTTGACCCTCAACTGAAATACTAATTCTCGCTCAATTTTAGGCTGGCAGTAAGTCCGATTTGCTGCTCGTCTAGTATAAATTTGTTTGAGCAGAGTAAAAGAAAGAACGGAGAAGATCATGACAGAACAAGAATTGATTCAGGGCTATGAAACAGAAATTCACTACCAGAAGCATATGATTGAAAATCTAGGACGCTGGTTCAGTCTCTTCTTTGCCATTGCCAGCATCGGTCTTGTTCTGATTTATCTCTTTCATGAGACTAATCTCCTAGCGCTGATTGCAGGAATCGTCCTAGCTCTACTTGGTATCTTAGCCATGCTTTTGTTTGGCTATGGTATCTATAGAGGGCGCCTAAATCTGCAAAAAGTGATTGATGATTTTGAAGCAAAACTAAAACTTGCAAGATAGACATTTCTCCCCCTAAAGACAAGTCTGAGAGGATTTTAGCTCGGACTTGTTTTTTATTTTTTGACTTTAGGAGCAAGTAAAGCAAAAAAATAAAATTTTTCTTTCATCTAGCCGGTTTTTTTCTTGACTATTTCTGACCAAGTGATAAAATAATAACTATAGATTAGCACTCGATAGTTTAGAGTGCTAAAAATTCAATCTTTGGAGGAAAATCATGTTAAAACCATTAGGAGACCGTGTGGTCTTGAAAGTAGAAGAAAAAGAGCAGAAAGTTGGCGGATTTGTCATTGCAGGCAACGGCCAAGCAGCGACTAAGACAGCAGAAGTTGTCGCAGTCGGTCAAGGCATTCGTACTTTGAACGGTGAGCTGGTAGCCCTGAGCGTTAAGGAAGGGGACAAGGTTCTCGTAGAAAGTCATGCAGGCGTGGAAGTCAAGGACGGAGATGAAGCTTATCTCTTAGTCAGTGAAGCCAATATTCTAGCAGTTGTCGAGTAAGAGTAGAAGAGAGGAATAATAAAATGGCAAAAGATATTAAATTTTCAGCAGATGCAAGAAGCAGTATGGTTCGTGGTGTTGACATCTTAGCGAATACTGTCAAGGTGACTTTGGGTCCTAAAGGTCGCAATGTCGTTTTGGAAAAATCCTTTGGCTCACCCCTTATCACCAATGACGGTGTAACCATTGCCAAGGAAATCGAACTGGAAGACCATTTTGAAAACATGGGCGCTAAGCTGGTGTCAGAAGTTGCTTCAAAGACTAACGATATCGCTGGTGACGGAACAACAACAGCAACTGTTTTGACACAGGCTATCGTCCGCGAGGGGATTAAAAATGTTACAGCTGGTGCTAATCCAATTGGTATCCGCCGCGGGATTGAAGCAGCCGTTGCAACAGCTGTTGAAGCCCTGAAATCTAACTCAGTTCCAGTTTCTAACAAGGAAGCTATTGCTCAGGTTGCTGCCGTATCTTCTCGCAGCGAGAAAGTCGGTGAATATATCTCTGAAGCTATGGAAAAAGTTGGAAATGACGGTGTCATTACTATCGAAGAGTCCAAAGGAATGGAAACGGAGCTGGATGTAGTTGAAGGTATGCAGTTTGACCGCGGCTACTTGTCTCAGTACATGGTAACTGACAATGAAAAAATGGTAGCCGAACTGGACAATCCTTACATCCTGATTACTGACAAGAAAATTTCTAACATTCAAGAGATTCTGCCATTATTGGAAAATATCTTGAAGACCAACCGTCCGCTTTTGATTGTTGCAGATGATGTGGACGGAGAAGCTCTGCCAACGCTGGTTCTTAACAAGATTCGCGGAACCTTTAATGTCGTAGCTGTCAAGGCACCAGGCTTTGGCGATCGTCGTAAGGCTATGTTGGAAGACATCGCTATCTTGACGGGCGGTACAGTGATTACAGATGATCTTGGCCTAGAGCTCAAAGATGCTACGATTGAAGCGCTTGGACAAGCTTCTAAAGTCACTGTTGATAAAGACAGCACTGTGATTGTGGAAGGTTCTGGAAATCCTGAAGCCATTGCTAACCGTGTGGCAGTCATTAAGTCACAGATTGAAAGCAGCACTTCTGAGTTTGACCGTGAAAAACTGCAAGAGCGCCTGGCTAAATTATCCGGCGGTGTAGCTGTGATTAAGGTTGGAGCTGCCACAGAAACAGAACTCAAAGAAATGAAACTCCGCATCGAAGATGCCCTTAACGCAACCCGTGCAGCGGTAGAAGAAGGAATCGTCTCCGGTGGTGGTACTGCCTATATCAACGTACTAGACGCTGTCGCAGGTCTTGAGTTGGCAGGGGATGAAGGGACTGGTCGCAACATCGTTCTCCGCGCCTTGGAAGAGCCTGTCCGTCAAATCGCTCTGAATGCAGGCTTTGAAGGATCAATCGTCATTGACCGTCTGAAAAACTCTGAAGCTGGTACAGGCTTTAATGCTGCGACTGGCGAATGGGTTAACATGATTGAGGCTGGAATCATTGACCCAGTTAAGGTGACCCGTTCAGCCTTGCAAAATGCCGCTTCTGTTGCCAGTCTTATCTTGACAACTGAAGCAGTAGTGGCTAATCAACCAGAACCAGCAAGCCCAGCTCCAGCTATGGATCCAGGCATGATGGGCGGTATGATGTAGAAAAATAGTAGAATTATATATTCGTATAAATTAGATATAATCTTTAGCTTATATTTACAAAACAAAAAACTGAGCAGATTTGTTCAGTTTTTTTGATTATAACAAGTCTTGCCAGAAGCTTTCATAATTATGTTTGTTGTCAGAAATATATTTATATATATGATTATTTTTGTAGTCATATTATTAATATTTGTTCATTTATTAGATTATCTAATGTTACAATTTTGTTTCAAAGAATACAAAAAGGTGACGAATGAAACTGTTTCCAACTCCTATATGACAAGGTTTTTGGAGAAATAAACTGGTTTACACCCTGTGTACCAGACCAGAACCGGTTAAGGTAATTAGTTGACTTATGGTCAATCGTATGCTAGTCTAATATATGTAGTAAATTGGAAATGTAAAGAAATCTTAATGTTTTTTACATGTTCAATAAAAAGGAAAAAAGGAAAAATGGAGGGATTATTTATGAAAAAAATATCTCATACTATTGCACGCTTTTTCTCAGTAGCCTTTGTGCTCCTCTTTAGCCTGTTTTCTAGCAGTCAATCTGCCAGAGCCAACACAGTAGACGATGTTATCACATCAATAAATGTGTACAATCAAAAAGGTGAAGCACTGACTGACGGCCTTTCCCCTTGGGAAAAATTTCAAATTGACGCAAACTTTGCCTTCAATTACGGCAAGGTTCAGCCAGGAGATACGACTACCATTGGACTTCCTGTTGAGTTTGCCTTGGAGGGAGCTGATTTTGAAGTCAAAGATGATGACGGCAATCTCGTAGCGACAGCTGTGGTTGATGCAAGCTCTAAGCAGCTTACACTGACTTATACAGACTATGTCCTGACTCGCTCTCATATTGAAGGGAAAGTTCATCTCTTGGCTCGCGTTGATCATACAGTAGCCAGAGATAAAGGCTCTATTCCTCTGAAACTTATCGTTGGCAAGAAGATCATTGAGTATGGAAAAATTGATTACAAAGGTCTTCCTGGTCAAGCAACTCCTTATACTTTCATAAAATACGGCTGGAATAATGCGGATAATATCAAGAGCATTACTTACAGCTTGAATATCAACCAACAAAATCAAGAACTGGATAATGTTGTTATTTCAGATACTCTGGGCTTTAATACCGGAGAAATCGATCTCAACAGCTTCCAAATCCTTAAAGGCTCATGGGTTGTTGACCCAGCTGATAACTCTTACCGACTAAGCCAGCAACGCGAGGATGTGACAGGAAACTACACGATTAATCTTGCGGCTGACAAGCGTTCCTTTACCATTAACATGGGACATATTGGTGCTAATGAAGGCTTCTATGTTCGCTATCGTGTTAACTTCCCTACAGTTCCGGCTGATGGAACAGTCTTCCCGAACGAAGCAATTATGCGAGCAGATAATATTGAAGAGCAAAAATCATCAGTTGCTGTCCGCTACCAACGTGCGAACGGCTATGCACATGGGGATGTCTATGGTGTGCAGGTGACTAAGAAAGATGAAGCTGGTAAAGCCTTAGCAGGTGCTGAATTCACATTGTACGATGAAGATGGTGTGACAATTGTTCAAAAAGCAACCAGTGATGCTAACGGGATTGCTTCTTTCAGCAACTTGATTAAGGAGCATTATCTGATTAAGGAAACCAAGGCACCAGAAGGTTACCAACTGTCAGATGAAGAGATTCAGGTCAATGCGGCTCAGCTCAAAAATTATGGTTCTGGTATTATTTACAAAGACTTTACCAACCGTAAGGCATTGGTTACCGCTTCAGGTACCAAGACTTGGAATGATGACAACGATAAAGATGGCAAACGTCCAGACAAGATTACCGTTCGTCTCTATGCAAATGGCGTTGAAGTCGATCATAAAGAAGTTGGTCCGAATGATAAGGGTGAGTGGAAGTATGAGTTCACTGACTTGCCAGCGACTGGTGAAGATGGAAAAGATATTGTCTACTCAGTTACTGAAGACCGTGTTTATGGTTATACAGCTACTGTTGATGGTATGAACATTACCAATACACCAGTTCCAGGAGTTCCGCAACCGCCGAAACCTAGCTCGGACAATAGCTCTAAGAGCAGCTCTAGTTCAAGTAGCTCAAGCAGCAGTAGCACGATTTCTAGCTCAAGCAGCACTACAGGAAGCACTGTTGTGATCATTGAATCAGACGATGGTACTGGCGGAGGAAATGCCTCTAATGTTGGAACCAAGAAAGTTCTCCCTAAAGCGGGTGAGAATTCTAGCTGGATCATGATTGCTGCTGGAGTAGCTCTAGTAGGCTTGGTAGGCTTTGTTGTCTTCCGTTCGAAGAAGAAATAAATTTCATCTCTGTTCCCTTAAGGGACAGAGATTTTTTTACAATCAGTCACTATCTTGTATCCTTTTGTTAATCAAGACTGTGATGTTCCGTAATATAGTTGTTTTAAAATAAAAAGCAACTAAGATGTTTCCTAGAACAGATTAGTTGCTCAGAACTACGGGGAAGCTGCTTGGATGTGCAAGCGTGAAGCACATCAAAACTTGATATATATAATCTTTCTTTAATTCCTAAACTAAAAAATTATAAGACATCCTTAGGAATATGCTCGGTGTGTGATCATCTTTATCAAGTTTTCGTCAAACTTATTTTACTTCAGTCTTCTCTCGTAGTTTTTGTTATGCAATGCCCCCTCCTTTTTGTGCCTAAAGGAAGGGGATTTTTTTGTTGAAAACCCAACTGGAATTTTGGGTGACAAGAATCAGCTAAATGAAAAAAGCCTTGTAAATCAAGGCTTTTTCTTCTCTATTTCTATGCCCCCTGCAGGGATCGAACCTGCGACCCACGGATTAAGAGTCCGCTGCTCTGCCAGCTGAGCTAAGGAGGCAATAGAAAAAGCTGTATTGGTGCCGGACCTTCACGATTTGTATTGAACCCGCGCAATTAAGCAGGTGGGCAACTCGCTCTAACTGAAGCTGCTTCCGCGTGACACGGCTTGCATGCTGTTAGAAGTCTTTTGTTTCCCTAATAATACAAAAAATAGTCGGTCAACACTTAAGTGTGAAGTCGTACACCACAGCGTTTCTATAATTATGATACCATAAATTTTGAAAAATTCAAGAGAAAAATGTGATTTTTTGCAAACGATGTCATCATTTTTTTAAGTCATCAATCTTATCCTTGGTCATTCCAAGGGCTCGCTCATATTTGCCATTCTCATTAGGAGCGAAATAATTGGCGTCTTTTATCTTGTCGGGTAGATAGTCCTGCTTGACCCAATTGCCAGGATAGGAGTGAGGGTAGAGATAGTCCTGTGCGTTGCCCAGTTCCTTACTGCCGGCATAGTGGCCATCTCGTAAGTGGCGTGGGATGGGCAGATTTCCATTCTTTCGTAAGTCAGCTAAGGCCTTGTCCATAGCCACATAGGCTGAGTTGGATTTGGGGGATAGGGCCAGATCGATAACAATATTGGCAATCAGGATGCGGGCTTCAGGAAAGCCAATCCGCTGAGCTGCTTCCAGAGCTGTGACGGTATGGACTTGGGCGTCAGGATTTGCCAGACCAATATCTTCGTAAGCGATAACGGTCAAGCGTCGAGCTAGGCTAGGCAGGTCTCCTGCCTCAACGAGGCGAGCTGCGTAGTGGAGACTGGCATTGACATCGGAGCCACGGATGGACTTCTGCAGGGCAGAAAGGACATCATAATGGCCGTCCCCGTCCTTATCCATGGTGATGTAGCTCTTTTGCAGGCTGTTTTCCATGACATCGAGCGTGATGTGGCGGATTCCCTTGTCATCTTCTGGGGTAGAGAGTACGGCTAGGTCCAGTGAATTATAGGCGGAGCGCAGGTCTCCGTTGGTAGAGATGGCAATGAATTCCAGAGCCTCATCATCTAGCTCTACTGGAAAATCAAATCCTCGTTCCTTATCCGTCAAGGCTAGCTGAATGGCCGTCCGGATGTCGTCGTTGCTGAGGGGCTCAAGCTCAAATATCTGAACCCGGCTTCGAATAGCAGGGGTGACGGAAAAGAAAGGATTTTCTGTCGTCGCTCCAATCATGATGACCAGACCGCTTTCTAATAGCGGCAGCAGGAAGTCTTGCTTGGTCTTGTCCAAGCGGTGAATCTCATCCAGCAGGAGCACCAGTCCGCCGGAAAATTTAGCCTCTTCAGCGATTTCCTGCAGGCGCTTCTTGCTATCTACGGTGGCGTTAAAGGTCCGAAAGGCAAACTTAGTTGTGCCGGCAATAGCCGAGGCGATAGAGGTCTTGCCGATGCCGGGTGGTCCGTAGAGGATCATCGAGGACAGGCGGTTAGCTTCAACCATGCGACGGATGATTTTTCCAGGTCCGACCAGATGCTGCTGGCCGATAATCTGATCAATGTCAGTAGGCCGCATGCGCAGGGCGAGGTTTTCTGGCATAAGATTTCCTTTCTGCAAGTGTTTTTCTTGGCTTTTTGTGTTACTATTGTAGATAGTAATATTTTATCACAATGAAAAGAGGAAATCATGGCTAAGTACGGTTTTTTGGAGATATTGGACGAGGAAATGGAGAAGAGCTTTCCTTTTGACTATGAGATAAACTGGGACAAGAAGAATCACGCAGTCGAGGTTGCCTTTCTCTTTGAGGTGCAAAATCCAGGTGGGATTGAGACGGTTGATGCTGAGGGCAATGCCTCGGCTGAGGATATTTACTTTGAGGAAGCCGTGCTTTTCTACAATCCGGTCAAGTCTCGTTTTGAGGCAGAGGACTATCTAGTTGCCCTACCCTATGAGCCTAAGAAGGGGCTGTCACGGGAGTTTCTGGCTTATTTCGTGGATTTCCTAACCCAAACGGCTGAGTCTGGTCTCGATGCACTCATGGACTTCTTAGCAGATCCAGAGGCAGCAGAGTTTGAGCTGGCTTGGAATGCTGAGGCTTTTGAAAATGGCAGAGCAGATTTGACTGAGACTGACTTTTATTCCTATCCGAGGTATTAGGAGGCGCTTATGGCAAATGCAGAAGGACTAGATTTACTGCACAAACAGATGGAATTTTCTGGCTGCAAGATTGCCTTGATCTGTAATGATAAGTTGCTGACCATCTTGCGAGATGATATTTCAACCATTCCTTGGCCAAATATGTGGGAGCTGCCGGGAGGTGGCCGCGAGGGAGAGGAGACTCCCTTTGAATGCGTTCAACGAGAGGTTTTCGAAGAGCTTGGTTTGAAGCTTGAAGAAGCTGCTATTGTCTGGGTTAAGGAATATCAAGGAATGCTTGATCCAGACAAAACCTCTATTTTTATGGTAGGAACCATCACTCAGGAAGATTTTGCTAGTATTGCCTTTGGTGATGAGGGTCAGACTTATCAGATGATGGATGTGAGCCAGTTCTTATCAGATAAAAAGGTTATTCCGCAGTTGCAGGCCAGGTTGAGAGATTATTTGGAGGTGCGAGCATGATTCATATTGAGCGAGCAGGAGCAGAGGATTTAGAGACCATTATTGCCATTCAGCGAGCGAGTTTTAAGGCTGTTTATGAGAAATATCAGGATCAATACGACCCCTATCTGGAGGAGCGAGAGCGGATTCGCTGGAAGCTAGTTGAGCGGCCCAATAGTTTTTATTATTTTGTTAAAGACGCCGAGAAGATTCTTGGTTTTATACGCTTGAATACAAATGACGAACAGACAGCAGGCTGGATTGGGACAGTGGCGATTTTGCCGCAGTACCAGAACAAAGGATATGGCTCTGAGGGGCTTGGTCTGATAGAGGAGAAATTCTCCACCGTTATGCAATGGGATTTGTGCACGGTTTTCCAAGATAAAGGTATGGTAGCTTTTTATGAGAAAAACGGCTATCATCAGACCCATACGGAGCCTGAAAAAGAGGGCATGGATATGGTTTACATGACGAAGACAATGAAATAAACAAAGAAAGGATTGTTCAGTTAAATTTCTAAACTGAACCCGCCCTAAACACTGTGCTAAAAAGATAAGGTTCTCTTAGACGCAAGCGTCGTCAGAGAATTTCCTATTTTGGCTTTGTGTTATACGGGCTTGGTATTTTAAACATGGACACTTGGCAGGAATTAACGATTGAAGTGAAGCGGGAGGCGGAGGAAGCGGCCTCAAATATTCTGATTGAGCTGGGCAGTCAGGGTGTGGCTATTGATGACAGCGCAGATTATCTGGGGCAGGTTGACCAGTACGGTGAGCTTTTTCCAGAAGTTGAGCAGAGCGAGCGGGTCAGGATTACCGGTTATTATCCGGATTCGGTGGATGTAGAGGCCATTGCGGCCCAGGCCAATGAGCGTCTGGCTGAGCTGGATGGCTTCGGATTGGAGACGGGAGATATTCAGCTGACTCGGCAGGAACTGGCTGAGGAAGATTGGGCGGACAACTGGAAGAAGTACTTTGAGCCGGCTCGGATCACCCATGACTTGACAATTGTACCGTCCTGGACGAAGTATGAGGCAACAGCAGGTGAGAAGATTATCAAGCTGGATCCTGGCATGGCCTTTGGTACGGGCACTCACCCGACGACCAAGATGAGCCTCTTTGCGTTGGAGCAGGTCTTGCGAGGCGGAGAAACGGTGTTGGATGTGGGTACAGGCAGCGGTGTCCTCTCCATTGCCAGCTCTCTCTTGGGAGCTAAGGACATCTATGCCTATGACCTAGACGAGGTGGCGGTGCGCGTAGCTCAGGAAAATATTGAGCTCAACCCTGGTATGGAGAACATCCATGTGGCGCCGGGAGATCTTCTCCGAGGGGTAGAAATCGAGGCGAACGTCATCGTTGCCAATATCTTGGCCGATATTCTCATCCATCTGACAGAAGATGCTTATCGTCTAGTCAAGGATGAGGGCTATCTGATTATGAGTGGGATCATTTCTGAGAAGTGGGAAATGGTGCGCGAGTCAGCGGAAGCGGCAGGGTTTTTCCTAGAAACGCATATGATTCAGGGCGAATGGAATGCCTGTGTCTTTAAGAAAACGCAGGACATTTCAGGCGTGATAGGTGGTTAGATGCAGCAGTATTTTATAAAAGGAAGTCCTCAGTCCCCTCTGGTGGTCACGGATAAGGACACGGCCAAACACATATTTTCAGTCATGCGGCTCAAAGCGGGCGACCAAGTCACATTAGTCTTTGATGATGGCGTGAAACGGCTGGCTCAGGTGTTGGATCCCAGTCAGCAGAGCTTGGAAATCGTGGAGGAGCTAGCAGACAATACCGAGCTGCCGGTCCAAGTGACCATTGCTTCAGGCTTTCCCAAGGGTGATAAATTAGAATTTATCACTCAGAAGGCAACAGAGCTGGGGGCGAGTGCTATCTGGGCCTTTCCAGCTGACTGGTCAGTGGCTAAGTGGGATGGAAAAAAACTGGCTAAAAAGAGTGAAAAGCTAGAGAAAATTGCTCAGGGAGCAGCAGAGCAGAGCAAGCGTAATCTGATACCGGAGGTTCGGCTCTTTGATAAAAAGGCAGACTTTCTGGCAGCCTTGGCAGACTTTGACCGCATCATCGTGGCCTATGAAGAATCGGCCAAAGAAGGAGAAACTGCAGCTCTAGTCCGGGCTCTGTTGGGCTTGGCAGCCGGCGCAAAAGTCCTCTTTATCTTCGGACCGGAGGGCGGTCTCTCGTCAGAGGAAATAGCAGCCTTTGGCCAAGCAGGGGCTGTCTCCGCTGGTCTAGGTCCACGTATCCTGCGGGCTGAAACTGCTCCCCTTTATGCCTTGACCGCAGTCAGTGTTTTGTTGGAATTGAGCAAGGACAGTCTTTAAAAAGTAAAATCAGTAGCTATTTTGGCTACTGATTTTTTAATTATTGTCTTTCTCGTTTTTTGAAGGCGAAGATTCCTGCAAGTCCGGTCAGAACAAGTCCCAAGAGTCCGAGTGAGGACGTCTTTTCTCCGGTTGCTGGGAGGCTTTCTGCTCCTGCTTGTTTGTGAGATTTTTGCTTGTTTGTGCTAGGGTCAACAGCAGTCAAGACAGGGAAGTCTACTCTGCTATGCTGCAGATTGGCTGCTTCGACTGCGATAGTTGGAGAGCTTGGCTGCTCGATAGGCACCGCTTCTGTTTTCGGTGCGACGTAGACGAACTTGTATTCGCCGAATCCCTCTTGGGAAGATTCCGCTAGGTAGACGATGTCTCCGTCTGTGCCAATCAAGTTCTTAGCCTTATCAGCTGTCAGGAAGCGCAGGTCCAGTCCCTTGATGGTATCAGCGAAATGCCAGTTCTGATCTGCACTTGGATTGATATTTTTGACAGCCAAGATATAGTTGATGATAGCTTGGCGGTTTTCCAGATTGAGCAGACGGTTGAGACTAGCTTCTCGAACACCAGGGAAATTACCGTTAGACCGGTAGTTGTTGGTCACGACGATAAATTCCTGATTGGGGTCAATCTCTTTGCCTTGGTATTTGAGGTTACGGACCCGGCTGGCATTTGGGTTTGCTAGTTTGCCTTCGCGGTCGTATTTGTTAGGCTGGGTAATGTCAAATTCATAGGTAACACCGTCGATAACATCAAAGTTATAAGTTCGGTAGTTAGTATTGACGAGATTTTGCGGTTGGGGATTAGTCGGGTCAATGGTATTGAACTGACCAGCTGACATTTCCAACCATTCTTTGAGTTGGGCACCGTTGACCTTGAGGATAGCTGTGACATTATCGTAGAGATAGAGGTCTGCTACGTTCTTGATGGCAATAGGACCAGCTGGAATGTCTGTGTAGGCCGTTGCATCCCCACGAGTTCCTGCCTTGAAAGGCGCTGCTGCAGACAGGATAGGAAGGTTGGCTTCAGGTGTGCCAGCCAGCTCTTGCTTAGCATACCAAAGCTGGGCATTGTTGACGATTTGCACAGATGGATCGTCTTTGACCAGAGCGAAGTAGCTGGTAATCGGTGCAGTCGTGGTGCCGACTTGCTGGCGGACGTAGTTGATAGTACCTTGGTGAGATTCTTGGGCAATTTCAATGACGCGCTGATCTGCTACATTAGACTTGGTATCCACCTTGCGGATAGAGCCTTTGCTGTCAGTGACTTTCCATTTGCCATCGGTATAGTTGAGCTTGAGGTCGATGACGCCCAGATGGTCGCCGTATTTTCCAGCCATAGTTACTGGAGTGCCGTTGATTTTACCGTTGACCCCATCTACGCCAGGATATTTTTCGTAGAAGCCGCTTCCGTTTCCGCTTGGAAATTCAGCATGGGAGTGGCCGGTTACTACAGCATCCACACCTGGCAGGCTAGCGATTTGATAGCCTTCATTTTCCTCGCCTTTTTCATACTTGTCATCTCCGATACCAGAGTGAGAAAGCACCAAAGTGATGTCTGCACCAGCCTTGCGCATCTCAGGAATAATGTCTCGAATAGCCTCAACAGAATCGCGAACGACCACTTTTCCTTCTAGGTTTGCCTTATCCCAGTTGAGAATCTGCGGCGGGACAATCCCAGTAACACCAATCTTGACAGTCGTCAAACGGCCCTGAGTATCCGTAAAGGTTTTTTCGATGATTTTGTAAGGCTGATAGATGAATTTACCAGTCGCTGGATCCAGCACATTGGCATTGACAAGAGGCATGCCTGCTGTTTCAATCACGCGATTCAGATAGTCCAGACCGTAGTTGAACTCATGGTTGCCTAGCGTACCAGCTTCAAAGCCCAGAGCCTGCAGAGCAGCGTACATAGGGTGCTGCTCGCCCTTCTCCACAGGATCCACGATGGCCTTATAGGTTCCAAGCGGCGTTCCTTGGATGGTGTCGCCATTGTCAACTAATAGGACGTTTGGATTTTCTTTCTTGGCCTTCTCAATCAGCACGGCAGTCTTAGCCAGTCCCAAGGTCTCAACCGGCTTGTCCTGATAGTAGTCGTAGTTGACCAAGTTGGTATGGAGGTCGGTCGTTGCCAAGATACGAACATCGACAGTCTGTCCCTCCACGGGTTTAGTATCCTCAGTAGCTGCGACATTGCGAGCCATAGCCATCAGAGCATCAGTATTTCCACTGACATTTTCTGGGGAAATAGCAGAGCTAGGATCCGTGCTCTCTGGTGTCGCAGCAGCTTCAGTAGGATTTGCAGCAGTAGTTGGTTTTGCTTCAGCTGCGCTGCTTTCTACTGGAGCAGGATTAGCAGTGACTGCTGGAGTATTCTCATCAGCCTGAACAGCATTTACAGCTGCCGCAAGAGCCGCTGCACTCAAAAGTACAACCGTTTTTTGAAGGGATGATTTGGACATAATATCTCCTTTGTAAAAATGAATTTCAGACTTATATTATACTATATCGAAACGTTTTCATCAAGCTTTGGAAAACTATACAGTAATTAAGAAGTGTTCTAAAAATTAGAATATAGTCTTTGTTTAGTAAGCTTATAATAAAAATCTATTGGAAAATACTTGACAATCATTAACAAAAAAGTTAAAATCGTTAACATAAGATGTTCTATTAAGAACAATTAAATTATAAATAAGGAGTCCATTATGGCAGAAATTTCATTATCCCCAGAACAGCTCACCTCGCAAGCTGCGGTTTATTCTAATGCTCGCGATCAAATTGAGGCAGCTATTCAGACAGTAAATACTGCTAACGGTGAAATGCAAGCACACTGGAAAGGTAGTGCCTTCCAATCTTATCTTGAACAATATCAACAATTGCATGGTGATGTGGTTAAATTCCAAGAATTGTTGAGCTCTATCAACCAACAATTGGTTAGTTATGCTAATACTGTATCAGAACGTGATACAGCGGATGCAAATAGCTTTGGTTTCAAAGGATAAAAAAACTCTGGAATGGAGGGATGGGATTGCTTCCTATCTCTCTTTATTTTAGTCAGAATTTAGAAATAGGAGAATGGAAATGTCAGATGCATCTTATTACCAAGGATTAGCTAATCAAGAATCTCAAAATCATGATGATGCAATTTCTCAAAAAGCTGCCGTAGATGCAAAGATTTCTCGCTTAGAAACTGCCAAATCGGACTTATCCACTCAGATAAATAATTTTCAGACAGGTATTATAGATGCCTTAACGAAAATAAAAGGGGAAGATGAATCCAGTTTTAAAGGGGATCGGAAGAATAAATATGCAGAGAAGTACGATTCTGCTAATACTGCTGCTACAACCAATAAGACGAGTCACGACACAAATTTGAGTAGTATAGATGCTAAGATTGGGGAGCTTCAAGCAGAGTCAGCCAACTTACAGACAGCAGCAGATACAGCTTATAATAATATGCTTAATTATCAGTCTTTGGCAAATTCAGCTAGTTCATGATAGAGGATGGGAAGATAGATGGCAAATACAGGAACAGATTATGGTGCTTGGACGGGACTTACTTCTACAGTTAGTACAAGTATCTCTGGCATTTCAGATATGGCAGAGTTAACTTTTTCAGCAACGACAATGACTCCTTTTACATCTTTTAATGATGAAATTAAGTCATTTAATACAGCGATTAGCAGTCTCAAAACTTTCACGACAACGGATGTAACTCGTATGAATCAAGCAGCTGAAAATAAAGTGACTGATGACCAAAAGCAAGCAAATGCTAAATAGGTAAGTTAGCAGAAAGGAACGAGATAGATGAATGAGATAAGTGGCCTTTATCAAAACTCCTTGCTTCAATTAGGAATTGATGAGGGTGAGAGAGCCATTTTGGAGCAAGTGGGTCAATCCTTAATTAGTCAAGGAGATGCATTTCGTAGGCTTCAGTTGGCAATTGTCAAGAAAGAGTCCTTTTATAGCTACAGTAGCTTGCTTGGCACATCTGTTACGATGGAGTTTGATTGGGAACGAGAAAAAGTAACTCTGGCTTATTTAGGCTCGGAGCTCGTTTTGTCTATGAAAGACTTTAGGATTTGGTTATCTTGCACTGATTTACTGTTGGCTCCAATCCTCCCCTTGGGCAGTTTGGTAGAGTTAGATCGTGAGTTGCTTCCAGAGGAATTGGTATCCGAGATGGAGAAGGCAAAGGTTCCCTTTATGGCTATGATTATGGGGCGGAGATTGCTTTCTGAACCAGACGACCGGGAATATATAGATTACCTAGTTAGCATCTACCCCTATGGTATGAGACTAGATGTTGAACCTTTGTTTATTCCAAGCTATTTGATTTCTCATGTTATCCAAGAAGGTTATAGCGATACTTTGGATCAATCCTATGTAGATCGGCAGTATCGTAAGGATTATTTTCGACATAGGGTTTTTTCCATGACACATAGTATTGAAGGAGAAGATAGATGAAAATAGATATGACAGAGGTTCATAACCAGAAGACAGCATTGTCTAACTCACAAACCTCGATTACTAGTCAGCTTGAGACAGCTAAGACCTCTTTTGTAAGTTTGGTCAATTCGGAAAGTCTCAAAGGAGATGTCAAGGGAGCAATTGATGCCAAAATTAGCAATCATCAGGTTCCCTTATTGACGAATTTTTCTAATGCTTTAGCCGTTCTTTCTGCTCAATATGATAAGACTATTGAACAGTTTAAATCAACAGTCTCAGAGACAGCCACAGATGCAATTATTGATACGGATTATTTGCAGGGGCTTTTAGATGGCTTTTCGAGCATAGAGACCAATATTAGTACGGTGAATCAAGCAACGGCAAATATTTATAGTTCCATTTCTGATATTATCAGTCTGACGAATCCAGATGCCAGCACAATTACTACTCCTTTGTCAGAAGGAAAGACCATTTTGACCGATACTAAAACTAATATGGCCAGCTTTAATGGTTGGAAACGAGGAGATGAGTATAGTAAGCTCTTGCAAGTTCAGGCGACTGCTCTGAAGGGACTGGAAGGAGCAGGTAAGAGTTCCTTTACTTCAAAAGAAGCAAAGGCCTTTTATAAAGGTACTGCCTTTATGGATGGAGTTGAGGAAGTTACCAATTCTGTTTTAAATTCGACACCTATAAAGGTGTTAGACTATATTGTAGAAGAACTAAAATCTATTGCGGAATCTTTAGGAATAGATGGCTTTAAAGCAGCTTCAACTAAGGCTGGAGCAATGGTAAATTCCTTAATTAGGAAATCGGCAGGCCGTAAATTGCTTCAATACGGTGTTAGAGGAGCTAATTTTGTTATGATTAATTCTGGCACTCGTACTGGGACTCAAGCTCTTGCAAGAGCAGCTAAATCTTTTGCAAGAGGAGAAAAGATTGCTGGTTGGGCTACTAAATTTGGTAAATTCATCGGAGGCCATGTAGATGATGTGCGTTTTGTAAAAGATTCTCTAGGCCATCTTAATAAAGATATTCTTAAAGCAGATATATTCAGAAACATGAAATCTGCTGTGTCTCAGAAAGGTCTCGGAGCAGTAAAAAATGTAGGCGCTATCGGTACAGTATTAGCATTGAAAGATGGTTGGGATACATTCCAACAGAATAGGGGCAAATATGGGGATGCTCATGCACTAGCTGATGGAGTCGCCCATGCGGCAGGTACCTTTAGTGGTGCAGTAGTCGGAGCTCAGGTCGGAGCAGTTATTGGCTCTGCTATTCCAATCCCTGTAGTAGGAACGGTAATAGGAACAGTAGCAGGGACGATTATCGGAGATGCAGTTGGAAAAGGGATTAATCATGTATGGGATAAGTTTTCACACGGAGAGTGGAAGCTACCCAAGCTGTGGTAACGGGAATCCGATAAATATTAGAAAGAGGCTAGAATGTTTTTTATAAGACGTCGTATGTTTTTTAATCAATATGGCGATAAAGCTATTTATTTTGATTGTAAGACCCACGAACTTTTAGAGGCACCAAAGAGTAAACTATTAGATACAGAGAAATCAAATAAGATGAATCGACATATTCCTCTATTAGTTGTTCTCTTTATAGCTAGCGGAAGTGGCATTTCTTCCTTCTTTAGTCTATTTTTACAAGGAACTTATAGCATGACTACTTTTTGGAGTGTTATTCTTATATGGATAGCAGAGTTTACCTTTATTACTATCCTCGTAGAACGCGCCTTGTATCGAAATGTCAACAGAGCACAAGTGACCTCTCAAACGGTTTGTCGGGTGATTATGGAAAAGTCAGACGAAGCCAAGGAAGTGGAGGCAGAGATTGAGATGAGTGAAAAAGATAGCCGCAATGCTACACGCTTGATAAAAGGATTGATTTTTCTAGTCCCCTTGGTTGGATTCTTCTATGCCTATGATTTCATTTTTAATTATAAAGACTTGTTAGGTAATCCTATTGGAGGAGAGATATTTAAAATTGTTGCATCAGGACTTTTGCTAGGTGTTTCTTTTGTATTATATAATCAGAACAATCTTCCCAAAAGTTTTGATATATTGGATTTATTCCGTGCTGGAAAACTTAATGTGATATGTAGAGCTGACGACGATCCAGATGTCTATCTAGAAGTGAGCGTCGGACCGGATGGAGCTATTGTGACAAAAGAATTACATAAGTAAAGAAGAAAGTTTTGAGATGCTTTAAGATATGGAGATTAATTTTTGTTTTAAAGTCAAGAGATGCAATAGTGACTTTTTGATTTCTAGTGAATATTGTTGAACTTTATTGCGCTAAGCAATGTAGAAAAATTGGAAAAACAAGGAGAAGAAAATGACAGATAAAATTTTACCTTTGGGTTCAGTTGTAACCCTCAAAAATGGTGATGGTAGTGAAGTGATGATTGTTTCACGAGCTAGTGTAATCGAAGTGGAAGATGGTAAAGGAGGGACTAAGAGTGTCTATTTTGACTACGGTTCAGTAGTTATTCCGAACGGGATGCAGACACCAGACAATTTGTTCTTTTTCAATAGAGAAAATGTCAAAGAAGTTTTATTTGAGGGATATAGAAACGAAGATGAGAAGGCTTTTGAAGAGCATTATGATACTTGGATGAAGTCAGCAGAAGTTCCAAAAGGTTCTATTTAAATAATGATATAAGAAGAATCGCTATATTAGAGCGATTTTTCATTTATCAGTTTCTGGATTCATAGTTTAATTCAGAACGGATGACTTTGTTTTTTCTGCTTCATTACAGATAGAAGGTAGATTGACAGAGGTTCATAACCAGAAGACAGCATTGTCTAACTCACAAACCTCGATTACTAGTCAGCTTGAGACAGCTAAGACCTCTTTTGTAAGTTTGGTCAATTCGGAAAGTCTCAAAGGAGATGTCAAGGGAGCAATTGATGCCAAAATTAGCAATCATCAGGTTCCCTTATTGACGAATTTTTCCAATGCTTTAGCCGTTCTTTCTGCTCAATACGATAAGACTATCGAACAGTTTAAATCAACAGTCTCAGAGACCGCAGCAGATGCAATTATTGATACGGATTATTTGCAGGGGCTTTTAGATGGCTTTTCGAGTATAGAGACCAATATTAGTACGGTGAATCAAGCAACTGCAAATATTTATAGCTCCATCTCTGATATTATCAGTCTGACGAATCCAGATGCCAGCGCAATTACCACTCCTTTGTCAGAAGGAAAGACCATTTTGACCGATACTAAAACTAATATGGCCAGCTTTAATGGTTGGAAACGAGGAGATGAGTATAGTAAGCTCTTGCAAGTTCAGGCGACTGCTCTGAAGGGACTGGAAGGAGCAGGTAAGAGTTCCTTTACTTCAAAAGAAGCACAGGCATTTTATAAAGGCACTGCCTTTATGGATGGAGTTGAGGAAGTTACCAATTCTGTTTTAAATTCGACACCTATAAAGGTGTTAGACTATATTGTAGAAGAACTAAAATCTATTGCGGAATCTTTAGGAATAGATGGCTTTAAAGCAGCTTCAACTAAGGCTGGAGCAATGGTAAATTCCTTAATTAGGAAATCGGCAGGCCGTAAATTGCTTCAATACGGTGTTAGAGGAGCTAATTTTGTTATGATTAATTCTGGCACTCGTACTGGGACTCAAGCTCTTGCAAGAGCAGCTAAATCTTTTGCAAGAGGAGAAAAGATTGCTGGTTGGGCTACTAAATTTGGTAAATTCATCGGAGGCCATGTAGATGATGTGCGTTTTGTAAAAGATTCTCTAGGCCATCTTAATAAAGATATTCTTAAAGCAGATATATTCAGAAACATGAAATCTGCTGTGTCTCAGAAAGGTCTCGGAGCAGTAAAAAATGTAGGCGCTATCGGTACAGTATTAGCGTTGAAAGATGGTTGGGATACATTCCAACAGAATAGGGGGAAATATGGGGATGCTCATGCACTAGCTGATGGAGTCGGCCATGCAGCAGGTACCTTTAGTGGCGCGGTAGTTGGAGCTCAATTCGGAGCAGTTATTGGCTCTGCTATTCCAATCCCTGTAGTAGGAACAGTAATAGGTACAGTAGCAGGAACGATTATCGGAGATGCAGTAGGAAAAGGTATCAACCATGTATGGGATAAGTTTTCACATGGAGAGTGGAAGCTACCCAAGCTGTGGTGACGGAAGTCGGATAAGCATTAGAAAGAAGAAATATATGTTTTTTAGAAGACGTCGTTTTTATTTGAATCAATATTATGACAAAGCCATTTATTATGATCGTAAGACCCATGAAGTTTTAGAAGCTCCAAAGAGTAAACTATTAGATACAGAGAAGTCAAATAAGATGAATCGACATATTCCTCTATTAGTTGTTCTCTTTATAGCTAGCGGAAGTGGCATTTCTTCCTTCTTTAGTCTATTTTTACAAGGAACTTATAGCATGATTGCTTTTTGGAGTGTTATTCTTATCTGGATAGCAGAGTTTGCTTTCATTACTATCCTTGTAGAACGAGCCTTGTATCGAAATATCAATAGAGCGCAAGTGACTACTCAAACGGTCAGTCTTTTTACTATTTGTGATTCAGAGGATTTAAAAGAAAAGAACTTGAGCGAAAAAGAGAAGCGCAATAATACTTTTTTATTTAATGCTTTGTTGTTTACTATTCCTGCAGTGGGTTTCTACTATATCTATGATTTTATTTTCCACTTCAACAGTTTTTTAGGGCAACAGATTGGAGGAGAGATTTTTAAGATAATGTTTGCAGGGCTTTTACTTGGAGTTGCTTTTGTTATATATAATCAGAATAATATTCCTAGTATTTTAGACATAACGGAGAAATTTGAATCTGGAAAACTGAGTGTAGTATGTAGAGATGACGACAATCCTGAACTATATTTAGAAGTGAGTGTCGGACCAGATAGAGCTATTGTGACAAAAGAATTACATAAATAACATTAATGGACTTTTGATGTTTTAAGATGTAGAGATTAATTTTTTTAATGTCAAGAGATGCAATAGTGATTTTTTGACTTCTAAGAATATTGTTGAACTTTATTGCGCTAAGCAATGTAGAAAAATTGGAAAAACAAGGAGAAGAAAATGACAGATAAAATTTTACCTTTGGGTTCAGTTGTAACCCTCAAAAATGGTGATGGTAGTGAAGTGATGATTGTTTCACGAGCTAGTGTAATCGAAGTGGAAGATGGTAAAGGAGGGACTAAGAGTGTCTATTTTGACTACGGTTCAGTAGTTATTCCGAACGGGATGCAGACACCAGACAATTTGTTCTTTTTCAATAGAGAAAATGTCAAAGAAGTTTTATTTGAGGGATATAGAAACGAAGATGAGAAGGCTTTTGAAGAGCATTATGATACTTGGATGAAGTCAGCAGAAGTTCCAAAAGGTTCTATTTAAATAATGATATAAGAAGAATCGCTATATTAGAGCGATTTTTTTCTTGAGATCACTTCGTTTGTGATATAATCGCAGTCGAAATGTCCTTTCAATGTACTTTCTGATGAAAAGATTATGGGAAAGATATTTAGAGATGTTTTGAGTAGCGCAAGAAATAAAAAATACCATTAAATAAAGAGAATAGATAACACCCTGAGCAATAATATTTGAATATTAATCGGCGATAAATCAGAAGTACCTTAGGGAAGTAAGACATACCGCAATTGAATCGGGTCAGTATATTTGGATTCAGAGTTATATATCATAGTATCTAAATTTAATTAGGTGCTATATTTTTTGTCACAACAGTACAATCTGCTTGTGAATAACTGTTTGAAAGTTTGAATATTGATACAATTCGTGATAAAATAAGACTAATATTTGAATGAGACTAGTCAATATAAAATTTATTAAAGCTTGTTATGATAGGTAAATGTTGTTTAGGAATATTTATAACTTACTTATTGATGCTAAATATTTTTTAAGTCTTTTAAGCTAGAAAGCAGAGATGAAATGTTGAAAAAATCAAGTCGAGTTTTAGTGATATTTTTATTGTTATTGTTTACTGGAAGCACTGTTTATGCTAAGGACGGTGAGTTAGATTTAAAAACAGATTCGATAACGCAAAAAAAGCAGCGTTCCCAAGGTAATGAAATTGAGCATATTTATGCACCGAACTTATTTATGGATAGAATAGAGCAAGAAGCGACGAAATCTAAAACTGATGCTCAGGAAATGCTTAAGACTGCAAACCAAGCTAATTTCAGTAAGAAAGAAGTTCGGAGTGGTGATGGACTCGACCTCCAAGTTTATCGACATGCTCTTTTTCAGAACTATCAGGTTTCTGACAATATTATTGTAGACACAGAGGAATCAGGGGCCACAATGATATGGTCAATTCTTGGTGTAGTATTATTTATTGTAGCAATGATTTTAATTGGAATTTATTTAGGAAGGATTTTTCATGGGGGAAAAATATTTAAACGCAACAATTAGATATGAAGATAAGGAAATAGATATTCGCTTTTCTAAATTATTATCTTTACAGGGAGTAAAGATGTTAATGTGTTCAAACAATCTAGATAAAACATTATCTATTCATCAAAATAATTGGCATTTAGAGGTTCGAGGAAAGCTTCTAAGAATAGAACAGCATAGAGCTTTAAAGGAATATCCATTAGGGGATGGAGATGTATTGGAGGTAATTATAAATGAGTGATAAAATTGAAATTAAATATAGCAAGGAAAAGGTCAAGGTTATTCTGCCTGCCAGCCATTTTTCTCGTCAAAAATTATCTACAATTGAAAATTATGTGGATGCTTCCGTGACATTAGAAGATAATGGTTTTTATCACTAATTTATGATAAGCCAAAATATTCTTATAGTCTTAAAGAGCTTATTGCGGAAGAGATGACAGAAGTAAAGCGTTTGGAGTTGGCTCAGAAAATGGAGTCTTTGACATTCTCTGAGCATAATTTTAAGGTACCTTATATCCATCCGAAAAATATATTTCTACAAGGAAGTGTTGTTAAGATTCTTCATTTTGGGTTTAGAAGGAATTATGAGTCCTATACCTTATACTTCAGAGACGTTTCTAATGAGCTACAAGGCTTTGGTTGTCTCTATTCTACGACCAAAAACTTGATTTTGAATTACTAATAGATGGTATAGCTGCAATAAGAGATTCATTGGTACAGGATATAGCTGCATGTAAGACATATGATGAAGTAATAAAATATGTTAATGAAGCTTATGACAAAGCTTATCAAGAAGAAAAGAAAACAAAGATAGTTGTTTCAAAACGGAGTTGGCGTATTTTTTCTATTGGAATGGGAATTTTTAGCGTTACAACTGTTGCTTTAGGAGCTTTTGCAGCATATTTTTATTTTTGGTCTATCCCAGTTCAGCGTGCGACAGTGGATGCACCAAAGTCATTTTATTTCTAAACATTATGATGATGTGGCAGATGATTTACAAAAATTTCAAGTAAATCGTTTAGGTAAAGAAGCAAAATATGTTTTAGCATCCTCTTATGTTCATTTAGATAACTTGTCTGAGGAGCAGAAATCAAGCGTTTTAAATACAATCACTCCATCTAGCGAGGAAAATCTTTTAGATTATTGGATTTATCTTGGAAGGGGAGACTATAAAAAATCTCTAGATTTAGCTCAGAACATTGGGGATGATCAGTTGACCTTACACGCTTATACTAATTTATATGAACAAACCCGTGAAGATAAGAATATGAAGGGTGCTAAAAAACAAAAAAAATTAAGTGAATATCGTAAAGAAATCGAAGAGCTTTCTAAAAAACTAGGTGTAAAAGTAGGTGAAGAAAAAGATGAGTAGAGAAGATAAGAAATTTTTTTCACAATACAGAAAAAGAACCGGTTTCTAATAAAATTTCAGGGCAAATTAAAGTGGTTATATTTGGTAAGCGACTTTCTTTACTCACTTTTATGGAAGGCGACAGTGTTGAAGTGCAAGGACTTTTTTTCAACGTGAATGATAGTAAGGTCTACTCTAATGGAAAAGAATTAACCAGAGGAAAAAATACTATTGAAAATAAGACTGTTTTTGTCCTTGAAGAAGAGAGTGACATTTCTGTTAGTTACATTTCTCCTCCAAATCAAGATTTTATTATTTCAAAAGAGAAAGAAGCAGATCTCCTCATTCACTCGAAAGCCTATGTTTTGTTCTCCAATGGTAAAGTTTATCTCTATCCAAATGGCTGTGTCTTCTATTTGAACGAGCAATTGATTTCTTCTGATATTATTTCTGAATTTAAAAAAGGAGATAGTATTTTTGTAGAGAACTATTTTATAGAGTTTTTAGAAAATCAATGGCAAATTTCATCGTTCTTTGAGAAAGCAAATTTCAATAGTCAAAGTGTCCTGTTGGAAGAGAAAAAGTCAATTTATCAATCTAATTTCCCAGTTTATCGTCGTAGCCCTCGAGTACTCCCCACGATATACGATAAACGTCAGAGAATAGAAAAACCTAAAAATCCCCCAACAAAACCTAAAAATGCTATTTGGCGAGCAATTGTTCCACCTTTAGGTATGGTTGCTCTTTCTGGATTGGTAGTGGTTTTAATGGGACGAAATGCCATTATGATGTTGAGTATGGGGGGGATGAGTGTTCTTACAGCTGCATTTTCAATTACGAGTTATTTTACTGATAAAAAAGAGTATAAACAAAAGAAGATAACAAGGGTAGAAGATTACGAAGCGTACTTATTAAAACAATTATCCACTCTACATAAGCATTATGCAGAGGAAAAGAATATTCTATTTTATCAGCAACCAAATATCAATACGTTAATTGATATGATTAAGCGTTATGATGAACGTCTCTATGAACGCTTACCTTTTAATGAGGATTTTATGACTGTCTCGCTTGGCTTGGGAGATATTGATAGTCAGCTTCAAATTGATTATCAAACAGACTTTTTAACCAAAGATAAGCTGACAATTTTTTCTCAAGATTTGTTAAAGACTTATGAGAAACAAAAAGGCGTTCCAGTTACAACAACACTTGCTCAGAATATTGTTGGGCTGGTTGCTCAACATGACATAGGTCAGTTGTTTATCCAGCAACTTTTATTGCAAGTTGCGGCTTTTCATTCTTATCACGATGTAATATTTGTTAATTTGACTTCGCAGGAAGATTATGATCAAATTTGGAAGAAATGGCGGTTTTTACCTCATTTTCTGTTACCAATGATTAATGTTCGTGGTTTTGTACATGATGATCGTACGAAAGATGCTGTGCTTACAAGTCTTTATCAAGTATTACAGTCTCGCATTCAAGACAAGGAACAGAAGGAAAGAACCTTTTTACCTCAGATTGTGATTGTCATTTCAGATGATCGCTTGTTGTCTGGTCATGCTATCAACGAAAGTCTTTCACGAGCAGATTTGGCTTCTTTTGGAGTAACTGTTATTTGGGTAAAAGAAAGTCGTCGTCAATTACCTGAAACGGTAACAACGCTTATTGATTTAAAGAATGGAGATACAGCTACTTTAATCAATAATAGAGGAATATATGTAAACCAAGTTTTTACTCCGTACCCGTTGATAGATGATTATGAAGGTGCTGTTCGTAGTTTAAGTAATCTAATTCATGAGGAAACTCAAAAAAATGCACTTCCTGATGCAATTACATTCTTAGAATTGTATAATGTAGAACAAGTTGGGGACTTAAATATTTCTAGCCGATGGGCTCGAGGAGATACATCGAAGAGCCTTGCTGTTCCACTTGGGGTTCGAGGAAAAGATGATATTGTCTACTTGAACTTACATGAGCGTGCTCATGGTCCTCACGGTCTTGTTGCCGGGACAACGGGATCGGGTAAGTCGGAGATATTACAATCTTACATTTTATCGCTAGCATTAAACTTTAGTCCAGAAGATATTGGTTTTCTCCCAATAGACTTTAAAGGTGGAGGGATGGCAAATTTATTTAAAGATTTGCCACATTTGATGGGCGTTATCACAAACTTAGATGGAGCAGGAATCCAGCGCGCGTTAGCTTCCATTAGAGCAGAGTTGCAAAAGCGTCAACGCCTATTTGGTAGATTTGGGGTCAATCATATTAATGGATATACAAAATTATACAAGGAAGGCCGCTCCGGAATAGAGGGAGATTTCCCTACTGAGCCGCTTCCGCATCTATTTTTGATCTCGGATGAGTTTGCTGAGTTGAAGCAAAATGAACCGGAGTTTATGACAGAGCTGGTAACAACGGCGCGTATTGGGCGTTCCTTAGGAATTCATTTGATTCTAGCTACTCAAAAGCCTTCTGGAGTTGTTAATGATCAAATTTGGTCTAATTCTCGATTTAAGTTGGCGCTCAAAGTAGCGGAAAAAGCTGATTCAAATGAGATTATAAAAACACCAGATGCTGCAAGTATTACTCAGCCAGGTCGTGCTTATTTGCAAGTCGGGAATAATGAAATATATGAACTCTTTCAATCAGCATGGAGTGGAGCACGATATGCACCAACAGTGAAAGCTCGTAGTGAAGAAGTTGACAATAGGCTTTGGATAATCAATGAGCTGGGGCAGTATGAACTCGCTACTACAGATTTGTCTTATTTAGAAGAGATGGTTAGCACAGACGCTAATACTGATGAGACTGAACTAGATGCTGTTGTAGAGTATATTGCTCAACACGCAAAGAATGTAGATCTTTGTATACCAGCTAAGCCATGGTTACCTCCGCTTGATGAAGATATTACGTCACCAATTTTAACTACGAAATGGACAGAGAAGAAACTTCACAAAGCTCCTTTTGCTCTAATGGATATTCCTTCAGAGCAGGCTCAGCGGATGTTAGAGTTTGATTTAGAAGAGTTTAGTCACAGTATCATTTATGCTTCTCCAGGGTTTGGAAAATCTCAAGCGCTTCAGACGCTAGTTATGAATTTTGCTCGGCTTAATAGACCAGATCAAATGCATTTTAATCTGTTTGATTTTGGAACGAATGGACTTTTTCCTCTGAAAGGTCTACCGCATGTGGCAGATATTGCTACTTTAGATGATGCCGAAAAGCTATTGAAGCTCCTTAAGAGTTTACAAAAAGAGATACAAAAACGCCGTGATTTATTGGCAGAATATGGAGTTACTTCTATTGAACAGTATGAGCAGAAGACAGGTCAGTATTTACCATTTATTTTAAATATTGTTGACTCTTATGATACTGTACGTGATCATCCACTCGAAAGTTCTGTTGAATCCGCTTTTCATCAGGTGTTGCGTGAGGGAGCAAGCTTAGGTATCTATTTGATAGCAACAGTTCTTCGGAACACTACTATGAAGTTAAGTATGCGAAGTAATTTTGCTACACAGTTTGTTTTGTATTTGGTCGACAAGGATTCTAAAAAAGATCTTATTGGTTTTGATGCTCTAGCTGATCAAGTAATTCCTGGTCGTGGTCAGATTAGATTTGAAGAACCTATTCGTTTTCAAGTATACCTTGCAACAGAAGGAAGTTCCAATCTTGAAAGATTGCAGAGTTTAGAAAACGCTATTGAGGTAATGGATAAGTTATGGGATGGCTCTAGACCAGAAGCTGTTCCAATGCTGGCTAATGAAATTACTTTTGAGCAATTTGAAAATGATGTAGCTGTCCAAGAGGAACGGCAAAAATACAATATTCCAATTGGTTATGATAAGGAAACAACGTTGGTTCGCTCTATCGAACCAATGAACTATGAATTTATTCTTCTCATGGATGATACTCCTTCTCAAACATATAGTATTGAGCGTACGATATTATCTGCTTTTTCAGAGTTTTCCGGGAAAGTGGATCGCGTAGTGGTTGATACTGATGGACGTTTTGTTGGTATGAATGAATACTTTGATACTAGAATTGAGGAGGCGAATATTAGCCAATTCCTTGGTGAACTATTAGGCATTATTCAGTCTGGTAAGCGTAGAGAGCAACCAATGTTTGTTTATCTTCCAGATATAAACTTAGCTGGTGATAAGATTGTACTGATGGATAAAGATGTAAATACTTTGTTCACAAAATCTTCGTCGGTCAACATTCATTTGATTTTCCATGGTTATCAAAGTGGCATAGTTAGCAAATTCACGCCATTCTTCAAACGGCTTCGACAAAATGTTCCAATGGGAACGTTTGGTACCATCTTTAACGAACAGAAAGTTGTGCCTGGTCGTACTCAATACAATGAACCATTGGTTGAACTTAATGAAACACAGTTCTTCGTTGGTAGAAGTGTTCATCGTTTGAGAATTCCGCAAGAAAAATAGGTACATAAAGCTTCCACAATAATTTCTGAATATGCTATAATAGAAGAAATCCTACTATTTGTAATAATTATAATGATTGTAGGATGTATATTATCATGAATAAATTATAAATATTTTGATGATAATGTTAAAATCAATTTAGGAGAAAAATCCATAATGGGTATAAAAAAAGGAAAAAATCACTTGCTTAGGAAAGGCTTGGCTATTTTATGTATAGTAATTACTGTAGGACTTCTTATCTATATGGGACAGTCAGATAGCCTTTCTTTTGTTCTAGGAACTAAAGAGAAGACGCATCTTCGTATTGGGATTGTGAATCAAGACGAAGGCGAACAGTTAAATAGCGCTCAATACAATTTTGGGGATGATTTTACAAAATTACTAGCGAAGGATGAGAAAAAAAAGGCAAGCTGGAAAGTCATGTCTAGGGACCAGGCGGAGAGTCAGTACAAGGATAATTCGCTAGAAGCTATCATTTACATTCCTAAAGATTTTTCACACAATATATTGCAGCTATCTAGTTTTAATCCTGAAAAGGCCAAAATTACATATAAAGTAAAAGATTCTGTAAAAAAAGAACAATCACTTGAGATGGCTCAGCAGGTTGGAGATTATGTTAATAGTTTAAATCAGAAAACGATTCGTCTGTACTTTACAAGTGTCATTAACAACCTTGATGATGCAAAACTTCAGATGAATACAATTGTTGGTGATGAGTCGGATATCTATGATTCTTTATCTACTTCAATTGTTCAACCTGCTGATAGAAGTATCAAATCAATAGATTCGATCCCTTCAATTGCAGAGAGTGTTCAGTCTTCTAATAGATCATTTGAGCAAGCGACATCAACTTTCAAAACTTCAACTGCTGATTTATTAAAAAGAAATGCTGAATCTTTAATTGGTCAAACAGATCCAATTTTAAAGTATAAGCAAGTTCAATCACAAGTTGCTAATCATAACGCTCAGGTGGCAGGAAACTCTGTTAAGAATCAATATGATAAAGATAACAAATTATACCTTGACCTTTATAAAAATTCAATAAGTTATTTACATCTTTTTGGGAATACAGAATCACCTACTGAGCCAAATGAACCAGATTCTTATTTGCTTCGTTTAGCTAAGCACATAGAAAGTTATAATGATAAAATAAATCATTCTCAAGAGCAGATTGAGCAATCTCAAAAGGAACTGGAGTCCATTAAAAACTCTCTTGAGGGTTCTCGTGACCAAATTTCTCAGAATTATTTTAATGGGGTGCAGGTTAATACAAGTTCTTTGGGAGAAGATAAAGATGCGATTTTAAAAGCTGTTAGTGATGGTGTGGATAAAGATAATGTGAGGCAGGCGCTGGCCAAACAGGTTGTTAATACTTTATCAGATTCAGATGAGTTGCCTGGAGATTATACTAATTATGTAAATAGTACAATTGCTTCTATTAGTGTTAATTCTGGAGATTACGCAACCTTATTTAATAAACTAAAAGAGTTTGGGGCTTTAACAGATGACCAAATTGCTTCTTACTATGCAAAATTAAACTTATTAGCTAGCTATGCTAGTGTTAAAGGTGCTACTACTGGCTCAATGCCAGGCTATAATTTTATAACGGTAGCTAATGATTCTTTGCCGTCAACAGATGCAAAAACAGTTACAATGGAGCATGTTTACCCTGAGATGACTTCTGAAGGAAATGGGGGTAATAAATATACTGCAACTACTATCCGTGTGACGAATATACAGGTTCAAGGTGCTCAGGGAGCTACGGTAGTTCCAAGTGTTGATAGTATTTCTGAACCTACTAGTCTTCAACTGCAAATTCAGCTTTCTCCTAATTATGGTCTCAATACGGTTGCATTTGATCTTGAGATTGGTAGTGAGAGAATACCTTTACAATACAGTTTCTTTTATGATAACAATAAGGGAAATGATGCATTAATTAAGACAGATTTGTCTAATATTTTTGAACAACTATCTAGAATTGATACCGCGGCAGCTACGATTAAGAACCTATATGGAAGCCCATCTTCGTCCTACGATATTGATATTGCTAATCCAGCAAGTAACTCAGTGGCAAAGATGTATGGGAACATTTCGCCATCATCTGTAGCGGATAAGCTACAACTAGAAGATGTGGACCAATATAGACAGTCAGGGATTGACCTATATGTTAAGTTAAGTGCAGAGATAAATCGACTTCAGAAAAATACCGCTTCTCTTCCACAACTGACAAAAGAAGAATTACCGAATGATTATTTTGCAGCAATTGTTGGAGAACTATCTGATTGGCATCAACAAGCTGTTGACGATCTAAATAAACAGTATGAAGAGTGGAAGAAAAATGGTCCAGAACTTCTGGAAGTTTCTCCAACAAGTTCTGGTGACAGTTTATCTAATAATAGACTTTATACAACGGATGATAGTAGTAATAGTCTGCTAGATATTGTTACAAAGCTGGCGTCTAATACTCGAAATACATCTGATACAATTACCTCTAATGGGAATGCAATCGGATCTATGGATACGCAATTTAACACTTTAGCAGAGCAAGCTAAAAGGGTCCAAGGAGAAGTGAAGGAAGTTCACCAACAAACAGAGTCGCTTATTAAGAATCAGGCTAAGAATATTGAAGATAGTACTGATTTTAATAAGAACTTTCAAGGAGTATTATCGAATGCTCGTTCAAACGGAACGGATAACCAAGCTGTTTTGAATTTCTTATCCAATCCTGTTGTAACTGAAAAAACAAGCCAATCTGGTGTTTTATCAAATACTCCAATATGGGTTTACTTACTCGTAATCTTACTTTTAACCAACATTGCTACGGGTCTGACAATTAGAGAGTATACTCATAGAAAGAAAGAGAAGACGGTTGAAAAAGAAGAAGAGGAACAATTTGAATAGGTAGAATCTTAGCGATAGAAAGGCTACTGGAAGTTGTAGAAAGTAATGATGAAACCAGTTTTAATATTGTGTATATCATCTATACTTAGCTTCGTTTATTCTAATAGCTCTTAAATTATTGGATAAGGCTGTGATAGAAATGTCACAGCCTTATTTTGAATAGATAAGTAAAAGTATAGAAACCTAATCTCAAGATTAAAGCGACAACATAAAAAATGAGAATTGAGGCTCAAATAGCTGTCTTTAATGATTTCTCAAACAATTTTAATAAATTTTTTAATCAGTCTGCTGCTTGAAATATTAACTAGGTGGACTAAATAAATATTTCTTATAGATTTTATACAGAATGCTGTTTCCCTTTCAAATTTTGAGATCAACTTCCCTTTTTGCTTCAAGAATTGAAGAGGTGCTATTCAGCTATTATCCATTTCAAAATTTTAGGGTGGAGTAGTTTTGGGCTTTCTGTTTCTTTGCTTGGGTTTTGCTCAACAATTAGTATAAAATATAGCTGTTTTTTTAGTTTTAGGAGGCTAACTTCAGTTTAGATCTTACTACTTATTATTGATTCCACTTTTTTGTACTAAAACAAACACAGGATCGTCTTCTAGGTTTTCATATCGGGCTAAAAGTGATAAAATAGTAGGCAGGAATTGGAGAGACGAGATGCCAAAAGAAGTGAATTTGACGGGCGATCAGGTATTGGCCCTTACGAGAAAATATCTGGCTGCGGAGGATGTAGCCTTTATACAGAAAGCTTTGATCTATGCTATTGATTGTCACAGTGGGCAGTTTCGCAGGTCAGGTGAGCCTTATATTGTGCATCCTATTCAGGTGGCAGGGATTTTGGCCACGCTCAAGCTAGACGCGGTAACGGTCGCCTGCGGCTTCCTGCATGATGTGGTTGAGGATACCCGTGCGACGCTGGATGATTTGGAAAGAGAGTTTGGGACGGATGTACGCGTGATTGTGGATGGGGTTACCAAGCTGGGTAAGGTCAAGTACAAATCCCACGAAGAGCAGCTGGCGGAAAATCACCGTAAGATGCTGATGGCCATGTCAGAGGATATTCGGGTTATTTTGGTCAAGCTGGCAGACCGTCTCCACAATATGCGGACGCTCAAGCACCTGCGCAAGGATAAGCAGGAGCGGATTTCCCGAGAAACAATGGAGATCTACGCACCCTTGGCTCACCGCCTGGGGATTTCCAGTGTCAAGTGGGAACTAGAAGATTTGTCCTTCCGTTATCTCAATGAAGTGGAATTTTACAAAATTTCCCACATGATGAAGGAGAAGCGTCGGGAGCGTGAAGCTCTGGTAGAAGAGGTAGTCCAGAAGATTGAGACCTATGCTGGCGAGCGCAATCTGCACGGTAAGATTTATGGCCGGCCCAAGCATATCTACTCGATCTATCGCAAGATGCAGGACAAGAAGAAGCGCTTTGATGAGATTTATGATTTAATCGCCATTCGCTGTATCTTGGATACTCAGAGTGACGTCTATGCTATGCTGGGCTACATTCATGAGCTTTGGCGGCCGATGCCGGGGCGGTTCAAGGATTACATTGCCAATCGCAAGGCCAATGGCTATCAGTCTATCCATACGACCGTTTATGGCCCCAAAGGTCCGATTGAGTTTCAGATTCGGACCAAGGAAATGCATGAGGTCGCTGAGTATGGGGTTGCGGCCCACTGGGCTTATAAGAAAGGTGTCAAGGGACAGGTAGACAGCAGAGAATCAGCCATCGGGATGAACTGGATCAAGGAGCTGATGGAGCTTCAGGATCAATCCAATGATGCCAAGGACTTCGTTGACTCGGTCAAGGAGAGCTATCTAGCTGAGGAAATTTACGTTTTCACACCAGATGGGGCAGTGCGCTCTTTGCCTAAGGACTCTGGCCCCATTGACTTTGCCTATGAGATTCATACCAAGGTCGGTGAGAAAGCCACGGGAGCCAAGGTCAATGGCCGCATGGTGCCTCTGACAACCAAGCTCAGGACAGGTGATCAGGTGGAAATCATCACCAACGCTAACTCTTTCGGACCGAGCCGCGACTGGCTTAATATTGTCAAGACTAGCAAGGCTAGAAATAAAATCCGTCAGTTCTTTAAAAATCAAGACAAGGAGCTGTCTATCTCCAAAGGGCGGGAGCTCTTGCAGGCTCAATTCCAGGAGCATGGCTATGTAGCCAATAAGTACATGGACAAGAAGCACATGGAAGAAGTGCTGCAGAAGACCAGCTATAAGACTGAAGAGGCGCTTTTTGCGGCGATTGGCTTCGGTGAGATTGGTGCCATTAGCATTTTCAACCGCCTGACAGAAAAAGAGCGCCGTGAGGAAGAACGGGCCAAGGCCAGAGCAGAAGCCGAGGAATTGGTCAAGGGCGGCGAAGTCAAGGTCGAAAACAAAAAAGACACCCTCAAGGTTAAGCACGAAGGCGGTGTGGTTATTCAGGGGGCGTCTGGTCTCCTCATCCGGATTGCTAAGTGCTGTAATCCTGTACCAGGTGATGATATTGTCGGCTATATTACCAAAGGCCGCGGTGTGGCCATCCACCGGCAGGACTGCATGAATCTCAAGGCTCAGGAAAATTACGAGCAGCGGCTGATTGATGTGGAATGGGAAGACAACAACACGACCAAAGAGTACACGGCTCACATTGATATTTACGGTCTCAACCGCTCTGGTCTCCTCAACGATGTGTTGCAGGTTCTGTCTAATACCACTAAAAATATTTCAACAGTAAATGCTCAGCCGACCAAGGATATGAAATTTGCTAATATCCACGTTTCTTTTGGCATTGCTAATCTGTCCATGCTGACGACGGTGGTGGATAAGATTAAGAGCGTGCCGGAGGTCTACTCGGTCAAGCGGACTAATGGTTGATCTATTTTGGAAATCATTATCTAGCTATATGTTACCGTTAAATCAAAGGAAAAGATATGAAAATAGTGATTCAGCGCGTAAAACGTGCTCAGGTCAGCATTGACCAGCAGCTGCACAGCAGTATTGGACAAGGTCTCCTGCTCCTAGTAGGCGTAGGGCCTGACGATAGTCAGGAAGATATGGATTATGCAGTCAGGAAGATTGTCAATATGCGGATTTTTTCCGATGCTGAGCGCAAGATGAACCTGTCTATCAAGGACATTGCTGGAGAGATTTTGTCAATTTCCCAGTTCACTCTGCATGCAGATACCAAAAAGGGTAATCGGCCAGCCTTTGTTAAGGCTGCTCCGCCAGAGATGGCTAGCAATTTTTATGATGCCTTCAATCTTGCCTTGAAGCAAGAGGTGCCAACTCGGACGGGGATTTTTGGGGCAGACATGCAGGTAGAGCTAGTCAATGATGGTCCAGTGACCATTATCTTGGATACAAAGAATCGCTGAGAAGAGAAGAAGAATGAAAAGAGGCTGGGACAAAAGTCCTAGCCTCTCAATTGTCTTTGGATTGTCGAGCAAGACGCAGTGGTTGAGTGGGCTCTACTACGCTGATTTCATCAGCTTTTACAGCCCTACTCAACTGTGCGGAGGTGGGACGACGAAATCGAATTCTAACGAATTACCGATTTCTGTCCCACTCTCTAATTTTTTTAGCTTCTGCAGCAATGGGGCTGTGGCTTCAGGTTGCATTCCTAAAAACTACCAATAATTTCTTGAGGAATGACTGGTTTGATGGTCGTCACTAGCTGATTGATAAGCTTTATCGCTTCAGCGGGCTCTGTGTAGAGCTTTTGAAAATAGGTCTGTATATTTTCTTCGAAATGCTGAGGTAATAGCATGCAGTTGGTTTTTGCAAACTCTAGCATTCTCTTTTCTCCAGGGTGAGTCTGTTCGTTTAGGGCGAAGAGCAAGTCAAAATAGGAAGCAAAAAATTCACTGCTACGGTGATTGATACTGAGCAGGTCCTGACGCTTGAGCGCTTTTTCTATTTGTTTGGAGAAAGCTGGCATGGCTTGATCGAGTAAGAGGAGCTGCTTCTTGATAATATTCTTTTTCAGTTCAGCTGGATAAGGTCGTCTGTACTTGTTTTGAAGCGCTCCATAGCGACCATTTCGGTCATAGATGATTTTGCTGTGGAGCAGATTGTGCCACATACAGGTGGTGTAGGCATTCTGAGCCTGATGGTCTAGGACTACAGTCTGCAGGTCTTTATCAAAGCTATCCAGTGTACGGTAAATGAGCTCAATTTCGATCTTGCTCTTCAGCACACAGTCATCCTCTAGTTCCCAAAACTGATTGCCGATTTCCATGTAGGAGCAGTACTTGCTGAGGATATCGCGTCGAGTCGTGGGAGCAATGGAATCTGTCAAGTAGATATAAACATCATAGTCTGAGTCTTTGTCAAAATGCTGTCCAGCACGAGAGCCACCGAGAACAATAGCTTCCACTTGATCTAGCTGGGCAAATTCTTTAAAGAGTTGTTGTGGCATAATTTTTCCTCGCTGATTTTTGACATCATTGTAGCAAAATGTAAGCGGGTTGGCAAGAAGAAAAAAACAGCTTTTGGCATGGTAGCAAGCCTGTAAAATTGAAACCCTGAGGAGTAGGAAGTGGATGAGCAGGAACTGGAAGTATTTGACTAAAAAGAAAATTATCTGGGATAGATAGGCTGAATATTTGACTTTGTGTGATAAAATTTTAGGACTTTTTTCTTTCTTTAAAATCATTGTCAGTTTTCTATTTTTTTAAACTCAACGCCTTATTTTTATCTGCAACTTTTCTTGGATTTTTGAGATAAGTTTTTAAAGATTTTTTTGATATTATTTAGTCCAAAAATGATAAGCATAGTAGGCAAGCAGAAGTGGCGATAATCCTTGATTTGTTTGTGTTTATGATTTCTTTCATTCTTTAGAAATATTTTAGAATTACTTTATAAATTCTTGAAGTTTGTCTTGTATAATCATATTAAAGAAAAGAAAGGAGTTTCTTACCATGGGAAATCTAGTTCAACAGATGCTGAATGCTCTGATTCAAATTGCTTTGTTTGCGTTTCTTCCTTTTGTTTGGTGGTTGATAGCAGCCAGAAGAAAAAGTCCATTTTTAGAATGGCTTGGCTTAAAACCGCTAAAAAATACTGGCAGCCGGAAGATCTGGCTGTGGATTTTGTTGGGTTCGCTATTTTTCTTGCTTCTTTCGTTTTTGCTACTATATACTACTGTAAAAGGTCTTAAGACAGCGACTTCAAACTTTTCAGGCCTCGGCTTTCAAGCCTTGCCAGCTATTCTGATTTATGGTCTGTTTCAAACTGCTCTGCCAGAAGAACTGCTATTCAGAGGTTTTCTTTTAAAGAGATTAGCTAGCCGCTTACCCTTTGTAGTGGCCAATAGCATACAAGCTGCTCTTTTTGGTCTGATCCATGGCCTGATGTTTATAACAATACTCTCTTGGCATCAAACCCTGCTCATCATTTTGTGTACGGGTGGCATCGCGGCTTATCTGGGCTTTGTCAATGAAAAGAAATCTGATGGCTCCATTTTAGCCAGCTGGATCATGCATGCCCTAGCAAATGTAGTTGTGGGTAGTTTATCGGCATTTATGCTGATTTGATAAATCGATAATTTCACTTCAAATCAAAAAGTTCCGATTTCCCTTGAAAATCGGAACTTTAGATTTGATGACAGGTGGGCAAAGAGTTCGGTGTAAGTCAAATAAAGCCGTTTCTACTGATTTGCAGGGCTGTACAGTTTCATTTGCTCAAAAACATAAAGGAAGAAGTCTTTCGAAACTTCGAAATGTCCGTATCTTATCTGAGAAGCATATTGGCGCCACTGAGGATGTTGTCGGACTTGGTCAATGGGGCAGTCTTTGACAGGTTGGTAGTAGCTGACATCTCGCCGAAATGGGACAAAGCCTTCGAACATCTCTACTTGGTAGGCAGTGTCATCTAGAATCTTGCCAACTGCTGTAAAGGCCTGCAGCTTTTCCTGACCATTCAGTTGATACTTGGGGCTGTAGTACAGAAGATAGTCCCCCTTTTTCATTCGGTTCAATGGTGCTTTCTTTCCATGGCAGACTTGGCAAAATCCACCTTCTACACCTCTTAGGACGTGTTCTTTTGATACGACACCAATCCAAAATCTAGTCATTTTCTGCCTCCAGTTTGATTAAGAGTTGGTTTAATATTTCTGTTTTATTTCCTAATTTTCCAAAGAACGCCTGATCAATACCTTCTACCAGAGGAAGGGCTTGGTTGACCTTTTGCAGCCCCGTATCCGTTAGAAGTATGATATTGGCGCGGCTGTCCTTGGGATGGACTTCCCGCATTATCAAACCTTTCTTGACCAAGAGGCGGATGATTTGGGATACGGTCATAACATCCATGTCAGAAAATCGGGCAATATCGGTCTGACTAACCCATTCTTGCTGACGCAGGAGTGCAGCAAGAGTGGTCAGAACGACAAACTGGGGATGGGTCAAATCAATCGTTCTCAGTTTGTTTTTTATCAGCCCATGCCACTTGTGGTAGGCACGGATAAAGAGCAGACCGGTTGACTCTCGGTATTCATCCTTGTAGATGGAGTTAAACTGCGATTTTTCCATTAGCTTTCCCTCTAGATATTTTGTAAGTATACTTATTATAATTCGAAATCTTATTTTTGTCAATAAAAACCCAGTTTAGACTAAAAAGTCCGAACTGGGTTCTGTTTATAGTTTTTCCACATAAATCTGCTGGGCAATCATAGGATTGATTTGGATTTCTTGGGTTTCTGTCTTGAGAAGATAAGCCTGAGCGAAAGAATCGTATTGGATGAAGGTGATGGTTTGGCCGATTTGCAGGTTATATTTTTCCAAGTATTTGAGCAAGTCAAAGTCGTCGTGTACGCGTTTGATGATATAGTCGCCAGGGGCAGAAGCCTCTTCCAGAGTCAGTTGGTTTTCTTCGTCCAGAAGCTCTCCCTTGGCTGGGATGGTGCCTCCGTGAGGACAGATCTTGGGGTACTGGAGCATGGCATCCAGACGCTCAACGAAGCGCTCAGAAACAGTATGCTCTAGGACTTCGGCTTCCTCATGGATTTCATCAGTCGAGTAGCCGAGATGGTTGACCAGAAAGACCTCGATCAGTCGGTGCTTACGGTAGAGGTCAGAAACTAGCCTTAGCCCCAAATCAGTCAGCAGGTAGCCGGCTTTTTTATCCTTGACCAGAAGTTCTTCCGCCAGCATTTTTTTCATCATTTCCGTCACAGCCGGAGGTGAAACCTGCATGAGCTGGGCGATTTCTTTATTGGTGATTTTTTTGTGGCGGCTGCCAATCTCATAGATACACTTGAGATAGTCTTCTTTATTTGGGGTCATCTTGCATCCTCGCTGAACTTTCTATCATTAGTATAACAAAAATCGCTGCAAGAATACAGTGTAGAAGCCCTTCATTGGCCTTTGGATTTTCTTGATTTACTTGTAATCGTTTTACGATTATTATATAATCAAATCGTACGATTTAAAAAATAAAAAAGTAAAAATTCTTTAGCTGGTTTGTAAAATCTGGCCTGATTTTTACTTTTTGCAAAAGGAGAATCCTATTATGAAAAGAAGACGAATGATGGCGTCTCTAGCAGAGAAGTTTACTCGTTTTGGCATTCGCAAATGCAGTCTGGGAGCAGTCTCAGTAGCGATTGCGACTGGTCTGGCCTTTCTTGGAAGTGGAGCAGTGCAGGCAGAACAGCTGACACCTAGTCAGACAGCTGACAGTGTCGCTGTCAGCCAGGCTGTGGAGAACCAAGCTAGCACAGCTGCAACTCCGACTGTCACAGAAACCAGTCTGTCAAGCATGGATAAGGCTGCACCAGCACCGGAGGCTGTTAGTCCTGACGCTAGTCAGGTACCTGCGTCTTCCGATACCAGTGCTCAGTCTACTTCTTCTGATCCTGTAGAAAATGCTCGGCCGAAAAGTGATACTGTAGCTTCGACAGAAAATCAACCTGCTGTGGTTGAGAACTCAGAAAAAAATGATGCTTCTAATCAGCTAGCACAACCAGCTTCTGATACAGAGCGCCCCTTGGCGGCAGCAGAAGTCAAAAAGCCTCAAGGCAAGATTACCATTCAGAATAACAATCCACAGACAGGTGAATTTGATATAGTCGTGTCTGATATTGTCGCACCGGATGGACTGAAGTCTGTTTATCTACCGACTTGGTCAGCTGTTAACGACCAAGACGACGTGCAGTGGTATACCGCTGAAAAGCGTGCCGATGGGACCTATTTTAAGCATGTCAGCTACCGCAATCATAAGAACTCCTTGGGCGAGTATAATGTTCACCTCTATTTTGTAAATGATGCAGGCCAGCTGCAGGGGGCAGGTTCGGCTAAGACAATGGTTACTCGCGCCCAGCCACAGGGTAAGATTACCATTCAGAATAACAATCCACAGACAGGTGAATTTGATATTGTCGTGTCAGACGTTGTTGCCCCAGATGGTCTGAAGTCTGTTTATCTACCGACTTGGTCAGCTGCTAATGACCAAGACGACGTGCAGTGGTACACAGCCGAAAGGCGCGCTGATGGAACCTATTTCAAACACGTCAGCTACCGCAACCACAAGAACTCTCTGGGCGAGTATAATGTTCATCTCTATTTCGTGAATGATGCAGGCCAGCTGCAGGGTGCAGGTTCGGCTAAGACGGTAGTTAACCGCGCGCAGCCTCAGGGCAAGATCACCATTCAGAATAACAACCCGCAGACAGGTGAATTTGATATTGTCGTGTCGGACATTGTTGCCCCAGATGGTCTGAAGTCTGTTAGTCTTCCAACCTGGTCCACCGCTAACGACCAAGACGATGTGCAGTGGTACACCGCTGAAAGACGAGCTGATGGGACCTATTTTAAACATGTCAGCTACCGCAACCATAAGAACTCCTTGGGCGAGTATAATGTTCACCTCTATTTTGTGAATGAAGCCGGTCAATTGCAGGGTGCAGGCTCAGCTAAGACGGTGGTTACTCGCGCCCAGCCACAGGGTAAAATCACCATTCAGAACAATAATCCACAGACAGGTGAATTTGATATTGTCGTTTCTGATATTGTCGCACCGGATGGTCTGAAGTCCGTTTATCTACCGACTTGGTCAGCTGCCAATGACCAAGATGATGTGCAGTGGTACACGGCCGAAAGACGCGCCGATGGGACCTATTTCAAACATGTCAGCTACCGCAACCACAAGAACTCTCTGGGCGAGTACAATGTCCACCTCTATTTTGTGAATGATGCAGGCCAGCTGCAGGGAGCGGGTTCAGCTAAGACGGTAGTTACTCGCGCCCAGCCACAGGGCAAGATCACCATTCAGAACAACAATCCACAGACAGGTGAATTTGATATTGTTGTGTCAGATATCGTTGCCCCAGATGGTCTGAAGGCGGTCTACCTGCCAACCTGGTCCAGCAAGGATGACCAAGACGATGTGCAGTGGTACACCGCTGAAAGACGAGCCGATGGGACCTATAAAAAACATGTCCGAGCTCAGGATCATAAGTTTTCAGTGGGTGAGTACAAGGTTCATCTTTACTATCTGAACGAGGATGGCCAGATGCAAGGTGCAGGTGGCGAGAAGCTGATGATTTCTGTAGCACCTGAGAACATCCGTGCAACTGGAAAAATCAATATCCAAAACAATAATGCTCGAACAGGAACTTTTGATGTAGTTGTGACAAATATCTCCAATCCAGGCGGAATTCAAGCAGTCTATCTGCCAACTTGGTCCACAGATAAGGATCAGGATGATGTCAAGTGGTATTTAGCTCAAAAGCAGGCGAATGGTACCTATAAGATCACAGTCCGAGCTAGTGACCATAAACTTTCTACCGGCGAGTACAAGATTCATCTTTACTATAAGCAGGACAATGGTCAGCTCATCGCTGTTGATGCTACTACGACCCAGGTCTCCAAAGCAGTTTACAATACTCCGTACTACTCCCAGCGCGATGGTCGCTGGGGTGGCAGGAAGTATGGTCCTTACAGCATGGATGCGACAGGATGCGTGCCGACAACGCTAGCCATGGTTATTTCTGGAATTACTGGGACAGAAGTGCTTCCGACAACCGTTGCGGATTATCTATATAACCATACTAATGAATTTAATAAAGATGGATTTGGTACTAGCAGCCGTGGTATTGTCCGAGCTGCCCAGCACTGGGATTTGACGACTGAGACCCTGTTTACAGCTTCTGCAGTCAAAGAAGTGCTTTCGCAGGGGCATCATGTCCTAGGTGCCGTTGGTACTAGCATCTTTGCCCATTATCCAGTCACTCATGAGCTGGTTCTTAAAGGCTATGACAATGGAAAAACCTATGTCCGTGACCCTTATAATGCAGCTAATAATGGCTGGTACCCCGTAGACTATCTCTTTGGAGTCAAGAGTGTAGATCCGACGGATAATACAGAAGGATCACCCTTTATTGCCATCAAAGGATAAGAAATTCGTGAATAAGAAGACCGCTCGTTGTTTGACGGGCGGTCTTCTGCATTCTATGACTAGTATACTTGCACTCGTTCAAGAGTTTATCATTGACAAAGTCAGTAAGCGTAAAATTCATTATATGATTCTGGCCAGACACACAGGTTTTTTGGAAGCGATTGAGACGAGATTCTATTTTTGGACATATTTGTGATAAATGTTCTCAAAAAAACATGTAAATAGTTTGACAAACAAAGCTTTTCTCATTATACTATTAACATATCAGGAGGAAAAGCATGAAAAAAATCCAAAAACATGTCATTTTAGGTGCAGCAGTTCTTGCTAGTACTGGATTTGCTCACACTGTAGCTGCAGATACAACTCCAGTGGATGCAAATGCACCTGCAAACCAAGATAAGGCTCTATCTGCAAGTCCAGAAGCTCTTAAACAGCAAACTGAGCAGGTTAATCAAGCGAAAGCGGCTGTTGACCAAGCCAAAGAACAGGTTGCGACTGCTGAGACTAAGGTTGAAACAGCCAAGAAAGATAATGCTGATACAAGTGCAGAAAAAATTGCGGAGGCTCAGGCAGCTGTGGCAGAAGCTGAGAAAAAAGTTGCCCCAGCGGAAAACGCAGCCAAGCAAGCCCAAGCAGCTCTTGATACAGCTAAAAAAGCAGAAGACACACAGGCAGCTGTAGCTCAGGATGCTCAAGCTCAAGCAGCTAAGGCACAAACCGAGACTCAAACTGCTCAGGATGCTGTGAATGCAGCCCAAAAAGCTGTGGACAGCAAACTGGTGAGTGAAAAGGTAACGAAGGCAAAGGCTGAGCTTGACAAGGCTAAAAACAACTTAGCTTCTTACGAAGATCAATTGAAGACAGCTGAAGCGGAAGATGCTAAACGCCAAGCAGTGATTGATCAAGCCCAGGCAGATATCAAAGCAGCTCAAGCAGAAATCAAAGAAAAAGAAGCGAAGCTTTCGTCTCAAGATCAGGTTCACAATACTTTTACCCTATCGCAAGCTTATATAAATGCAATTAAAAGTAACAATATCAACGGTACAGCTAAATTGACATCTGAGGCACAAGAAACACTTGCTAAAGAAGCAGCTACCCTAAAATCCAGCAACAATTATATTGGTAGTCAAAAAGATGCGCAACGAATAGTTAACATCAATGCTATTCCAAATGATGTTCTGATGGAATTGAACTATTATGCACAAGATTTGATTAATCAAATCCGTAAGCAAGCAGGAACAGCACAAGTAACATTAACACAAAATAGTATTGACTATGCAGCAGCTCTAAGCCAAGCAGCCCGTGAACAAAAATATAAATACCAATCAAAAGAACCTATAACTTCACAAGTAGATGTTCCAAGAAGTGTGGTTGCTAAAGTTGGACTGGATCAGTTTGGTCATAGAGTATCAGGAACTAACGAACTCGGCCCTTATCCTATTCTTGCTAGCCAAGAGAATGTCTCTGTTGACTATTTAAAAAAGGCAATTTACGATGATATCAAATTCCAACTGTTTGATTTAGGAGATAGCAGTGCGTATAGGGAGAGAGGGACTATCTATGCCCAAAAGGTAGTGGGGCATCTTGATAATCAGAAGAAAGGTGCATATGTTGCTGTTAACTTTAGCAACAACGGCATTATTAACCGAATTAACTTCCTTCTTTTCCCAAATAATGACGGTGATATTAAAGATCCTTCCAAAATAACACCAGCCTTGATCAATCCAAATGCCAATAATCAAGAGGCAGACGCTGCTCGTAAAGATTTGGCGGCTTCACAAGCTAAGTTGGACGCTGCTCAACGTACGTTGACAAATGCTCAGAACAAGCAGGAGACAGCCCCATTACTGCGTGAGGTTGTGAAAACTGCTAAGGACAAGTTGGCCAAGGCGGAACGTACTTACCAAGCTGAACTCGAAAATAGCAAGAATTCGGCTTCTGAAGAAACCAAGGCTAAGCTTGCAGTTTTAGCTAAAGCTCAAGCAAGCTTGAAAGAAAAAGAAGCAGCCCAAGCAACTGCGCAAAAAACAGCTGAGGAAGCTAATGCCAAACTTGCCGAATTGAAAGCAGCTACAGCGACCGCTCAAGAAAAGGCAACTGCTGCGGCTACAGCTCTGGAAGAGGCTCAACGCGCTGTTCAAGCTGCTAAAGACTACGTTTCTCGCTTGCAAAATGCCCCTGCTCTTCTTAAGGAAGCAGAAGCGGCTCTCAATGATGCTAAAGCAAACTTGGCAAGTAAGGAAGAAACATATAGAGTTGAAAATGCCAAACTTGAAGCTTTGAAAGCAGCTCTTGCAGCCCTTGAGACAGACGACCCAACTAACCTCGTTTCTAAGAATGAGCGAAAGGTTCTGAAAGTCACTACAACGGGAGTGAAGAAGGGAAAGAAACCAGTTCAGACCTATCAGGCTCCGGCAGCTCTTCCAAAAACAGGTTCTACTGAATCTTCTCTAGCACTTGTAGGTCTGGGATTGCTCTCTATGCTGGGACTGGCTTTTGCAAAACGCCGTAAAGCTTAAGCGAAGTCGTTGACAAAATCGAATTCTAGATGAATTGTCCAATCGTGAAAAGTTGGAACAGCTCATTTAAACAAAACTCATACTGAGAGAGGGCCGGTTTGGTCTTCTCTTTATTTATTGAGTGATTTGTTAAGAATATTTTTATTGTTAGTACTACAAGGATTCATATTTTGTTCTTTGCTATCATGTGAGTTTGTGATAAAATCTAATTGTTCTATGTGGATTAGATTTTTTATTATAACCTCTACAGTTTTTAACTACTAGAGCTAAAAGAAAGGAGGGGACCATGTATCCGAAAGAAGAAAAAGAGCAGTTCTTTCAGCGATTGCAATCAATCGGTTGGTATCAAACAGCGCTGGAACAAGTTTTTGAAGAGATTGGTGAGCAAGGAAAAACAGTGTCAGAAGAAGGAAATTACCTGCAGGAGGCTCAGCTTTTTGGCAGCCCCTTCTTTCAAAAGCTTTGGCTGGCTGAGGAGGTTCAGAACAGCAGATTAGGAGCTCAGGAGCTGCTGGTTCTGGCTATGAGTCTTGTTAATATGCCTGAGGAGTTGAGCGGAGATAAGAGAGAGACGAATCTTCTACTGGCTCGAATTGCTCCAGACCTAACACCGCATGATTGCTTTTGGAAAATTTTCTCAAAGACCTTGCGCCAGGCTTTTCCGGCAGATGATTTTAGCCAAAAGGATGGCAATCAAAAGCTCAAAAGGCAGCTGCATCAGTTTCGCTATGTCATTTCCTGCCAGCAGGCCCAGTGGGTTCGGGACCATTTCAGAGAGGTGGGGATGACGGATGCGGAGGCCTTGGCGGCTTATTTCAAGGCCTACCCCGGACTTTCCTACAGTTTCAAGGAATCCTCTCGGTTGCACAATAAAGCCTATATTGATAAGATGTCAGAGCAAGCTATCTATCCGGATGGTCAAGCTAGTCAGGCCAATATAAAAATCCTGATTGATTTTCATACAGAGTTTATTCTGGATCAGAGAGGTCGCTTTCTCAATATTATCGATCCAGAGGGTGCTAGTCAAAATGGTATTGTGAATAGCGCCAGCTTTAACTACGGTGAGCGCAATCGTCCGGTCAATCAGGCTTCTCATACTCGCTACGATATCAAAACGCCAGCAGTCTGGGATCCTCGCTTTCGCAGGCTTGCCATTGAAAATAGCGGCTGCAAGTTCAAGTCACCTCAGAATAATCGTTGTCCGCTGGGCTATCGTTCGGCTAAAAGCCCTTATGCTCGAAAGGGGCGGAGTGCTTATAAACAGGTAAAGGCAGAGATTGCTCGGTTCAAGAAATTGCTGAATCAACCATCCGTTCTCTTGCGTTCCTGGGCTTGTTTCCGTCAGTTTTGGCAGAAGTTTTTCGCACAAAAAAATACGGACTAGCAGGTCCGTATTTTTATCTTTTACAAGCTTTTAACTGCGGCTATAGCAGCTTCGAAGTTAGGCTCGGTGTTGATATTGTCTACATACTCAGCGTAAGTTACAGTATTGTTTTCGTCCAGAACTAGGACAGCGCGGGCCAAAAGGTGCCATTCATTGATGAGGACAGCATAGTCGCGGCCGAAAGAATGGTCGAAGTAGTCAGAGAGCATGACAGCATTCTCAATGCCTTCAGCAGCACACCACTTGCCTTGAGCAAAAGGCAAGTCAACTGAAACCGTGATAACAACGGTATTATCCAAGTCAGAGAGTTCTTGGTTGAAACGGCGAGTCTGAGTCGAGCAGACACCAGTATCGATAGATGGGATGATGCTCAGGACTTTCTTTTTGCCAGCAAAATCAGCCAGAGTTTTCTTTGAAAGGTCAGTGGCTGTCAAGCTAAAATCGTGGGCGGTGTCGCCGACTTGCAGTTGCTTTCCAGTAAAGGTTACAGGATTTCCGAGAAAAGTTGTCATAGGAAGTCTCCATTCATGTTTGATAGCTTCATTGTACAGCGAATAGTGATTTTTTTCGAATAATTTGACCGGAAATTTGAGAACGACCCCATGTGGAACTCGTTCTACAAAAATAAAGAAGTTAGGATTTTGTCTTCCTAACCTTTTATCATTATTTGGCCAATCCTTCAGAAATTTTATCCAGATTGTATTTCATCATGCTGTAGTAGCTGTCGCCTTCTTCTCCTTCATCAGCGATTGAGTCAGTAAAGATTTTAGCGTAGATTGGGATCTTGGTGTCTTTAGAAACAGTCTTCATCGGACGGTCGTCCACACTTGATTCGACAAAGAGAGACGGCACTTTTGTCTTGCGTAGTTTTTCAACCAAGCTTTTGATTTGGTCTGGAGTTCCTTCTTCTTCGGTGTTGATTTCCCAGATGTAGGCTGATGGCACATTGTAGGCCTTAGAGAAGTACTTGAAGCATCCTTCACTGGTCACAATCATTTTCTTTTCTTCTGGAATATTGTTGAATTTCTCTTTGGCCTCCTTGTCCAAGGCAGTCAGTTTTTCTACATAGGCTTTGAGATTTTTCTCGTAAGTGGCCTTATTGTCAGGGTCTTTTTCAATCAAACGCTTGGCAATGTTTTGCGCATAGATAATGCCGTTTTCCAAATTGAGCCAAGCATGAGGATCTTCCTTGCCCTTTTCACTTTGCCCTTCAAGGTAAATGACGTCAACGCCATCGCTGACAGCATAGTAGTCCTTGTTTTCTTCCTTATTGGCATTTTTGACCAACTTGGTAAACCAAGCATTGCCGCCCGTTTCCAGGTTGATACCATTGTAGAAGATGAGGTCTGCTTGAGAAGTCTTTTTGACATCTTCGGGCAGGGGTTCGTATTCGTGGGGGTCTTTGCCGACTGGTACAATGCTGTGCAGGTCAATCTTATCGCCAGCTATATTTTTGGTAATATCAGCGATAATTGAGTTGGTCGCAACAACCTTGAGCTTGGACGAGTCACTGGACGCCTTCTTCTGACTGGAACAGGCAAAGAGAGTGCAGACTGCTAGCAAAAGCAGGGATAAAAAACCTAATTTTTTCATGGGATTCCTCCATTAAATTTTATTTTAGTTTAGGTCGGTTTTTAAGTTTTAAATAGCGTTGCTTAGGGGCAATAAAGAAAGAGATGAGAAAGGTGAGGGCTGAGGTCAGGACAATGCTGGATCCTGCAGCGACATTAAAGCTATAGCCGATAAAGAGTCCCAGCACAGAAGCCAGAGCTCCCAGTCCTGAGGACAGCAGGATCATAGTTTTCAGACTGTTGGCATAGAGGTAGGCCGTTGCTGCCGGCGTTATCAAGAGAGCGACAATCAGAATGGTTCCCACGCTCTGCATGGCTGTCACGGAGACCAAGGTCAAGAGAATCATCAGCAGATAGTGGTAGAAGCTAACCGGCATGCCCATTGCTTGAGCCAGCAGGGGATCAAAGGAAGTAATCAATAGCTGTTTGAAAAAGAGGGTGATGATTAAGAGCACAGCTATTCCGACTCCAATACTAATCCACATATCAATATCCTGAACAGCCAAGATATTCCCGAAGAGAATATGAAAGAGATCAGTGGAGCTATTGGCAACGCCGATCAGGATCACACCCAGAGCTAGGAAGGAAGAAAAGGTAATTCCAATGGCTGTATCGCTTTTGATAATGGAATTGCCCTTGATGTAGGTGATAATAATCGAGGCCAAAAGTCCGAAGGTGATGGCTCCGATAAAGAAATTAATCCCTAAAATGTAGGACAGGGCCACACCGGGCAGAACCGCATGAGAGATAGCGTCCCCCATGAGTGACATGCCGCGCAGAATGATAAAGCAGCCAACAGCTCCAGCAACAATCCCAATGACGATGGCTGTGATGAGGGCATTTTGCAGAAAGTGAAAGTCCCGCAGCCCTTGGAAAAATTCTAAAATCATTCTAGACACCTCCATTCATAAAGAGCTGGGAGCCGTAAGTCTTTTTCATATTGTCCTTGGTAAAGCTAGTCTCGGTAGGTCCGAAGGCAATCAGCTTACGATTGAGCAGGATAACTTGGTCGAAATAATCGACAACCTTGCTCAAGTCATGATGGACAATCAGGATAATCTTGCCTGCGGCTTTGAGACTGCGCAGGGTAGACATGATAATCTCTTCGCTGACAGAGTCAATCCCGACGAAGGGCTCGTCCAAAAAGATACAATCCGCCTCTTGAACCAAGCAACGAGCAATCAAGACCCGCTGGAATTGGCCGCCGGATAGCTGGCTAATCTGGCGCTCAGCCAAGTCTTCTAAACCGACAATTTTCAATGCCTCAGCCACCTTGTTCCAATGGGAACTCTTTAGCCCCTGAAAGAGCTTGAGCTGAGGGTAAAGTCCCAAAGAGACACACTCTTTGACTTTGATAGGAAAATGATAATCAATATTTATCTTTTGCTCTACATAGGCAACCCGCTGGAGAGAATTTTGCAAGGGCTTTTGATCCAGCAGAGTCTGACCTTGGTGGTCGATAATCCCTAGCATGCCCTTGAGCAGGGTAGATTTTCCGGCTCCGTTAGGACCGATAATCCCAGTAATAGTTGGCTCCTTAATGGTTAATGAAAGGGGCTCAAGAGCCAGCGTATCCTGATAGCTGACAGTCAAATCTTTAATCGTAATCATCTCATACACCTCTATGGTTTTAATATACATTAAAACAAAAATTAAGTCAAGTTAATTTTTAGTAAATTTTTAAAATTAATATAAGAAATGTTTGAAAAAACAAGTAGATTTTGATAAGGTTATATCAAAAGCGTGAAAGTGAGAAGAAGATGACACGACTACAAGATGATTTCTATGATGCAGTTAATGGTGAGTGGGCCAAGACGGCGGTTATTCCCGATGATAAGCCAGTGACGGGCGGCTTCATGGATTTGGCAGATGAGATTGAAGATCTTATGCTTGCCACGACAGACAAATGGCTGGCTGGCGATGGAGTGCCAGAAGATGCTATTTTGCAGAACTTCGTTGCTTACCATCGCTTGGCAGCGGATTATGACAAGCGGGAAGCGGCAGGGATTGAGCCTGCGCGTGCTTACATTGATGAAATTCGCAAGCTAACATCTTTTGAAGACTATGCTTCTAAGATTGCTGATTTTGAGCTGACTGGTAAGCCGACTTATTTTCCTTTTGGTGTGGCGCCTGACTTTATGGACGCCCGTATCAATGTCCTCTGGGCAGACGGACCGGGAACGATTTTGCCAGACACGACCTACTATGCAGAAGACCATCCGCAGAAGGAAGACCTGCTTGCAAAATGGCGCAAGGCTCAGGAAGATTTGCTGGCCAAATTTGACTTTGATGAAGAGGAAATCAAGGACCTTTTGGATAAAGTCTTGGAGCTGGATGCTGTTTTTGCTCAGTATGTTCTGTCTAGTGAAGAAAGCTCTGAGTATGCTAAGCTCTACCATCCGTATAAGTGGGAAGATTTCAAATCCTTGGTGCCGGAATTGCCTTTGGCGAATATTTTCACCAAGTTGATCGGTCAAGAACCCGACCAAGTCATTGTGCCAGAAGAGCGTTTTTGGCAGGCAGCTAAGTATATTTATACAGCCGCTAACTGGGATAAACTCCATGCTCTGTTGATTCTCTCTGCAGTTCGCAATACGACACCTTATCTAACAGATGACATCCGTGTCTTGGCAGGTGCTTATCATCGTGCTCTATCAGGGACTCCTCAGGCTCAGGACAAGAAAAAAGCAGCCTTTTACCTGGCTCAAGGTCCCTTTAATCAAGCTGTCGGTCTCTGGTATGCCGGTCAGAAGTTCTCTCCAGAAGCCAAGGCTGATGTGGAGCAGAAAGTAGCGACGATGATTGAAGTTTATAAAAATCGTCTGGCTCAGAATGACTGGCTGACACCAGAAACTCGGGACAAGGCTATTGTCAAACTCAATGTCATCAAGCCTTATATTGGCTATCCTGACGAGCTGCCTGAACGTTACTCTCGAAAGATTGTAGACGAAAAGCTGACTCTCTTTGAAAATGCTCAGAAGCTGAGCCAGATTGATATTGCTTATAGCTGGAGCAAGTGGAATCAACCAGTGGACTACAAGGAATGGGGAATGCCAGCCCATATGGTCAATGCCTACTATAATCCGCAGAAAAACCTGATTGTCTTTCCAGCAGCTATCCTACAGGCGCCTTTCTATGACCTGCACCAGTCCTCTTCAGCTAATTATGGTGGTATCGGAGCGGTCATTGCCCATGAGATTTCTCATGCTTTTGATACCAATGGCGCTTCCTTTGATGAAAATGGCAGTCTTAATAATTGGTGGACGGAGCACGACTATCAAGCCTTTACCGAGCGGACTCAAAAGGTCATTGACCAGTTCGAAGGACAGGATTCCTATGGAGCTAAGGTTAATGGCAAGCTGACCGTTTCAGAAAATGTGGCAGATCTGGGCGGTATTGCAGCAGCCTTAGAAGCAGCCAAGAAAGAAGCAGATTTTTCTGCTGAGGAATTCTTCACTAACTTTGCCCGCATTTGGCGAATGAGGGGGCGAGAGGAATATATGAAGCTCTTGGCGAGTGTCGATGTCCATGCTCCAGCCAAGCTTCGGACCAATGTGCAGCTGCCTAACTTTGACGACTTCTTTACGACCTTTGATGTCCAAGAGGGAGACGGCATGTGGCGGAGTCCAGAAGAGCGGGTGGTCATCTGGTGATGCCGAGATAAGATTCTTATAGGATAATTCGATAGGAACTAATCGAGTTATAAATAGTCTGCTTCTCATTCCTAGAAGCAGACTATTTTGTCAAAGAAAATATAAAGCGTTTACATTTTTATAGTCTTGTGCTATACTGTAGTTGATAACAAAAAATAAACAAAATATCCAAATAGAATAGATTTCAAAGTGTTTATTAATGAATAATAAAGAAAAGAGATGTTCTTATGGTAAAACGATTCATTAGTTCAAATGCTTCAGAAATTTTAAGTATGACTGCGCCGGAGCTGAAACAGAGCATCAAGGCCAGTGAGGGCCGCGTTATCCTATCTGAAAACGTAGCTTTTAAAGAATCTTATATCGGCGATGTGACCAATGCAGAGATTGCTCGGTCTTTTGGTGCTGACTTGATTTTGCTGAATGGGATTGATATCTTCCAGCCTTTTGTAGCTGGTCTGGATGCCAAAGAAGATTTCGTGCAGGAGCTTCACCGCTTGGTTGGCCGTCCTATCGGTATCAATCTAGAGCCGGTGGACAGTCAGGCCCAGATGGCAGGAGAACGCCTAATCATCGATGAGGGTCGTCAGGCTAGCCTAGCGACCATTCAGCGAGCAGAAGAGCTGGGTGTTGACTTTATCTGCCTGACGGGTAATCCGGGGACTGGTGTCACCAATCAAGCCATTATTGACACCATTCGAGTAGTGAAGGAGAATTTTTCAGGCCTCCTGATTGCAGGTAAAATGCATGCTTCAGGTGTGGATGAGCCGGTAGCAGACCTAGAAGCAATCGCTCAATTTATCGAAGCTGGTGTTGATATTGTCCTAGCACCGGCAGTCGGCAGTGTGCCAGGCTTTGATGAGCAGGACTTGAAGCAGATTGTTCGACTGGCCCATCAAAAGGGGGCTCTGGTTATGAGTGCGATCGGTACCAGCCAAGAGAGTGCTGATGAAGATATTGTCAAGCAAATGGCCATCCGTAACAAAATCTGCGGTGTAGATATCCAGCATATCGGAGATTCAGGCTACGGCTGTCTGGCTCCGGTTGAAAATATCTTTGCCATGAGCAAGGCTCTCAGAGGACAGCGCCACACCATTTCCATGATTTCACGCTCAATCAATAGATAGTAAAATGAGACAGACTTTTAGGGGTAAGCTCCTAGAAAGCCTGTCTCTATTTTTTATAAAAAAGACCGAGATTCTTGTCTCGTCTTTTATAGGTTTCCTTTTTTATCTAAAAATTCATGATAGACACAGAGGCTGACTGCAGAGCGGGCAATGCTGTATTTAGAGTAGGGGATAATGACAATCTCTGCTTGTTTTTGTTTTGGAAAGAGAGGTACTTCCTGCTCTAACTGAGCCAGGACCTGTTCGGCAATCACCGGATAGGAGAAGAGCTGGCCGTCCAGATAAATCCTTTCGCTATCAATAAGCTGGCAGAGGTTGGAAATGGAAATGGCCAGATAGCGGCAGGCAGTATGAATCAACTCAATGCTGCCCAGGTCTCCTAAGCGATAGGCAGTCATCAGACTTGTCAAATCAATATCATTAGCATCCTCTACAAGGGTCTTTAAGAGCGAGGTCTGGGAAGCCCGATACAGGATAGCTGCTTTATCAATCAGAGCGCTCTCGCTGGCATAAACCTGCAGGCAGCCCTGCTTACCGCAAGGACAGCGCTCGCCTTCAGGATTGATGACGGTATGCCCCACCTCCCCGATAAGATAATTATCCTGGCTGTAAATGCTGCCCTTGTACATGTAAGAGCAATGAATACCTCGGGCGACATGATAGACGATAAAATTGCTGTCTGTTGGATGATAGCTAAAGAGGCGTTCAGCCAGTGTCAGGCAGTGGGACTTATTGGCAAAGTAGACAGGGAGGTCAAAGGCTTCTTGAATAGTCCGCAGGTTAATCTGTCCCCAGTGGGGATTTTTAGAAATGATAAAATCACTCTCAGAGAGATTCACATGCCCCGGCAGCCCGAGGGCAATCGCTGAGATAGAGTATTGGCTGTTCTTTTTTAGAAAATCTTGAATCAGCCGGATGATTTCCTGGTCAGACGGGCCGCCTGTCACCTCAATCTGATAAGTCCGAATGCTGCTTTCTGCAATCTCACCGGTATTGTCAGCGATGACGATGGCTAGCTGTTTTTCAGAAATCTCAAAGCCTAGATAGTAGCGGCTACGAGGCGCAATATCCAGCAGGGTTTTCTTGCGGCCTACGCTCTCATCATTGAGCTCGCCTAGCTCCAGTACCAAGCCTTCCTTGATCAGTTCATTGATGATGCTGCCGGTCGTGGCTGGTGTAATTTGAGTTTCTTTTGAAATATCAATCCGGGAAATTGGTCGTTTGGCATAGAGCTGATCCAGAACAGTTGCCCTTAGCTCGTTTTGTTTTCTAGTTCGTGTCATCTTGTTTCCTCTGCTGCTATACTATCAAAAAAAGCTAGAAATCTCAAATGTAAGCGTTGACATAGTACAGAAAAATAGTTATAATGTTTATAGAATGTTAATAACATAGTGAAAAATATTCTATTTTTGGATTTTTGTTTATATATTAAAAATAAATGACAAGCGTCGTTGCAGGCTAGGTCAGATTCATAAAGGAGGATGCCGATGGAAACAAAACAGATTATGTTAGTCTGTGCAGCTGGGATGAGCACCAGTCTCATGGTCAATAAAATGCAGAAAGCTGCAGAGGAGCGAGGTTTAGCTGCGACGATATTTGCGGTGCCAGTGTCAGAAGCAGAAGACTATCTGAGCGAGAAAAAGGTTGATGTCCTTTTGCTGGGGCCTCAGGTCCGTTATCTGTTGGAGGATTTACAGGAAAAATTAGCTTCAAAAGGCATTCCGGTCGATGTCATTCCTATGACGGACTACGGAATGATGAAGGGGGATAAGGTCCTAGATCTGGCAGAGTCGCTCATGAAGTAGGTATTCCTATGGAAAATAAAGATTCCTTAGAGGTCGCTATGACCCTCATTATGTATGGCGGAGAGGCCAAGTCTTGTGCTATCGAAGCCATCGCAGCAGCTAAAAAGCAGGATTTTGACCGAGCTCAGGAGAGGTTGAGTCAGGCTCAGAAGACCCTGCTGCAAGCCCATCACGCTCAAGCTGAAATGCTGAGCAAGGAGGCACAAGGAGAGAAGACAGAACTTAGTTTATTTATGGTGCATGGGCAGGATCATCTCATGACCAGTATCGCCTTTGTTGATTTGGCAAAGGAGATTGTTGATTTACATAAAAAATTTGATGAATAGGAGAAATGCAGATGAGTAGTTTGGTTGATAAATGGCAAGCGCGTCTCATGCCTATTGCCAATAAAATCGGCAACCAAAAATTTCTGGTTGCCCTGCGGGATTCCTTTATTGGGACCATGCCTGTGATTATGACGGGCTCTTTCGCCCTCATGGTCAACGCCTTTCTATCTGACTTGCCAGGGCAGTTCGGCTGGACCTGGATTTCCTCTACCTTCCAGTGGCTGATTGATATTAACTGGCTGGTATTCAAGGGCAGTATTCCTATCGTTACCCTCTTGTTCCTCTTTACCTTCGGGGTCAATATCGCTAAAATTTACAATACTGATAAGGTGTCTGCCGGTCTGGTAGCTGTTGCTTCCTACATCATTACCATTGGTGGATCAGTTACTAAAACCTTTGAGTTAGCTGGCAAAACACCCGGGCTGAGCAAGGCGATTTCAAAACTTCCAGAGCTAAAACTTGACGGCAGTAACTTGTCTGTGACGATTAACAGTGTCATTCCAGGTGACCAAATCAGTGCGCGTGGTTACTTTACTGCCATTCTGATTGGTTTTGTATCTGTCATCATCTTCTGTAAGGTCATGAATCGTAACTGGACGATTAAACTGCCAGATTCTGTTCCGCCAGCTATCATGAAGCCGTTCCTGTCTATCATTCCGGCTGCGATTGCCATGTATGTCGTGGGAATTGCGACCTACCTCTTTAATCTGGTGACAGGCGAGCTGTTGATTGACTGGATTTACAAGATTCTTCAGGCACCGCTTCTCAGCTTGTCTCAAAGTTTCTGGGCTGTGCTGCTCATTGTCTTTCTCAATAAGATTTTCTGGTTCTTCGGACTGCACGGTGGTAATGTGCTGGCGCCAGTTATGGCCAGTCTCTTTGGTGTGACCATGCTGGCCAATCTAGAAGCTTATCAGGCTGGGCAAGCGATTCCTTACATGTGGACGGATAATTCTTTCGGTGCTTTTGTCTGGTTTGATGCGATTGGGGTTGCCATTGCCATTCTCTGGCAATCTCGGAACAAGCACTATCGCGAAGTGGCTAAGTTAGGAATTTTCCCAATGATCTTCAACATCGGTGAGCCGGTTATGTACGGTCTGCCAATCGTTTTGAATCCAATTATGTTTATTCCATACGTCCTGACGCCAATGGTCATGGTAACAGTAGCCTACTTTGCAACCTCTATGGGCTTGGTTGCGCCGGTTACTCAAAACGTTACTTGGGTCATGCCGCCGATTCTCTACGGTTTCTTTGCGACGGCCTTCGACTGGCGGGCAATTATTCTTTCGCTGGTTAATATCGCTATTTCAACCGCTATATATCTGCCCTTTGTCAAAATGGCAGATAAACAGGAGGAGCTTGGATAGATGGCAAAATTTGAAATTAAAGAAGAATTTTACCTGGATGGCAAGCCTTTTAAGATTTTATCGGGAGCTATTCAGTATTTTCGGCTTCATCCAGACCAGTGGCGAGATACCCTTTACAATCTTAAAGCTTTAGGCTTTAATACGGTAGAAACCTATATTCCTTGGGCGTTGCATGAGCCTCAAGAAGGTCAGTTTCAGGCAGAGGGCATGCTGGATTTTGAAGCATACTTCAAGTTGGTTGAGGAGATGGGGCTTTATCTCATTGTCCGTCCGACGCCTTACATCTGTGCAGAGTTTGACTTTGGCGGCCTGCCAGCTTGGCTCTTGAGATATCCTTCGATGCGCCTGCGGGTCAATCATCCGCTGTTTCTGGAAAAGGTCAGTCATTTTTATGACTGGCTCTTTCCCAAGCTTCTGCCCTATCAGAGTGATCAAGGCGGCCCTATCCTCATGATGCAGGTGGAAAATGAATACGGTTCTTACGCCGAGGACAAGGCCTACATGCGCAGCATTGCACAGATGATGAAGGTTCGTGGCGTTACGGTTCCCCTCTTTACTTCTGATGGGACATGGATAGAGGCTTTGGAGTCTGGGACCTTGATTGAGGATGATATTTTTGTGACGGGGAATTTTGGCTCCCAACCCAAGGAAAACACAGACAATCTACGAGCTTTCATGGAGCGCTATGGCAAGAAATGGCCGCTTATGTGTACTGAGTTTTGGGACGGCTGGTTCAGCCGCTGGAGCGAGGAAATCGTTCGGCGAGAAGCCGAAGATTTGGCCCAGGATGTCAAAGAAATGCTGCAGTTGGGCAGCATGAACCTCTTCTTACTGAGAGGTGGGACAAACTTTGGCTTTATCAGTGGCTGTTCAGCTCGAAAGACCAAGGATTTGCCGCAGATTACCTCCTATGATTTTGACGCTCCTATTACTGAGTGGGGGCAGCCGACCGAGAAATACTACGCTGTTCAGCGGGTGACCCACGAGGTCTTTCCCGAGTTTGAGCAGATGGAGCCTATTAGCCGACAGGCCAAGGCCTATGGCAGTTTTCCGCTGCTTGGGACTGCAAATCTGCTGGATGTTGCAGCGGACATCACAGAGGAAATTCAGCTGGATTATCCGCAGCCTATGGAGCAGATTGGGCAGAATCATGGCTATATCCTCTACCGTTCCGATATCAAAAATCAATACCATGAGGAAAGGCTCAAGGCCTTGGAGACTCATGACCGCTGTCATTTCTATATCAATCAGGAGCACCTAGCTACCCAGTATCGGGAAGAAATCGGTGATGAGATGCTCTTCTCAGCTGATACCGAGCGGATTCAGATTGATGTGCTGGTGGAAAATATGGGGCGGGTCAACTATGGTTACAAGCTGGGCGCACCCAGTCAATCCAAGGGAGTCAAGGGTGGTATCATGATTAACCACCAGTTTCGCAAGGGCTGGAAGCATTATGCTCTCAAATTTGATCAGGAAATGCTGGCCAAGCTAGACTGCTACTCAGCTCCACCGGAAAGAGTCAAAGCACCGACCTTCTATCGCTTTGAAGCAGAGTTGGATGACATTGCTGATACCTTCATCGACTGCTCTAAGTATGGGAAGGGCTGTATTTCGGTCAATGGCTTCAACCTTGGCCGCTACTGGAATGAAGGGCCTATTCACTATCTCTATGTGCCGTCTGGCTTACTCAAGGAAAAGAATGAATTTATCGTCTTTGAAACTGAAAATGTCAAGATTGAAGAGTTGACCTTGCTTGACCATCCAGTCTATAAGAAATGAGGTGTTGCGATGAAATATATGACAGTCGGGAATGAACTGAAAGAAGCCAGTCAGCTGGTTTTGGGCTGTATGCGACTGGCAGAGCACGATCCCGAAGAGGTTGTTTCCGTTCTTGAAACAGCCGTAGAAGTGGGAATTAATTTCTTTGACCACTCAGATGTTTATGCTGGTGGGCAGTCAGAAGCCAAGTTTGCGCAGGCTCTTCGCTTGGCTAAGATTCCCCGGGACCGAGTTCTCATCCAGTCTAAGTGCGGACTGCGGGATGTTCACACCAACTACCATTTTGACTTTTCTAAGGATTATATTATTCGTTCGGTTGAAGCCAGCTTGGCGCGTTTGCAGACAGACTATCTGGATGTGCTCCTCCTACACCGGCCAGATGCTCTTGTGGAGCCGGAAGAGGTGGCTGAGGCTTTCTCACAGCTACACCAAGCTGGGAAGGTCCGCCATTTCGGAGTCAGCAATCAAAATCCTTATCAGATCGAGCTACTACAGAAAAGTGTGGAGCAGCCCTTGATTGCCAACCAACTGCAGTTTGGTCCTGCCCATACTCCGATGCTGGATGCTGGGCTCAATGCCAATATGCTCAATCCGTTAGCAATCGTCCGGGATGGTAGTGTGCTGGACTATTGTCGATTGCATCATATCACGATTCAGCCTTGGTCACCATTTCAGGTTGACTTGAACCAGGGACTTTTTATGGAGCATCCTAAATATGCTCAGCTTACAGAAACTCTGCATGCCTTTGCGTCAGACTATCAAGTTTCCTTTGAAGCCTTGGTTCTGGCCTGGATTTTGCGTCATCCGGCACAAATGCAGCCGATTGTTGGCTCCATGAATCCGCAGCGAATTCGCTCAATGGTGGCTGCTTTTGATATTGAGCTCTCTCGGGCTGACTGGTATAAGATATACAAGAGCGCAGGGAATCCTCTGCCCTAAGCTTGTTTTTGCAGGGAGATTATTTGTTATTCAGAATCAATGAAGACCAAGAGCAGCGAATTGGCCTGCATATTTCATTGATTAAGCTTGACTCTGTGCCCTATGAAAGGAGAATGATATGAATAATAAGTTTTCTTGGCAAAGCCTAGCAAAATCTGCTTCTGCTGCCAAGTATGGAAGCGGCTTGCTGCTATGTGCTTCCCTCTTGTCCTTAGCAGCTTTGACGTGCGTCTCAAGAGTTGAAGCGGAAGATGTTGCGCCTGCTCCTGCCGCAGTAGCTGAAACGCCGGCTTCTCCAGCAGCCCAAGCAAGTCCTGAGGCTGAAAATCCAGCTGTGGCTGAACCCCAAGCAGCTCCTGCAAGTCAGGCCGAATCAGCTACAGCTGCTACCGAGTTGCCAGCCAGTCAGGTCATGTCCGATGAGCAGAAGCAGCGCGCCATTGCTCAGATGGGAGCCAATCAAGGGGATGTCTGGGTTTGGTCGGAGGAAAATGTCGTTGAAGAAAATGGGGAGCGGCAAAAGCGTGGCCCTAATGGCGGCCCCGGCCAATTTAATGGCGGAGCCGTCGTGTTAGGCGGTCGTCCGACTTATGACCCCGCAGCTGATTGGTACTACCTAGCTTATAAAGGCGAAGGGATGACCGACGAAGAAGCGCAGGCTGTCTTTGACAAGGAACGCGGCAAATGGATGAATGAATTTGATCCTTGGGGCGTTGTGATGGAAATGACGGACAATAAGGCTGGCAATGCTTGGGCGGATATTCGGAACATGCAGGCTTTCGTCCTTCGGAAGGACTCCAATGTCTGGGAGAAAATTGTAGATCACCCTCAAGGGGTTCAATGGGTTTCTCAATTCAAGGGGAATATGTCGAGCAACGTAGGAGATGCACGGCAGGAAGCCTTGGCTGGCGGAGGAACAGCTATTGAGGTCTTACCTAAGCAGGATCGGGTTGCCCACTGGGGTTCTGATCAGGCCCGTGATATTCCAAATCCTCAAACCATTCGAGCTGTTTTAGTTTCCGTAGAAGCTCGTATTTCTGAAAAATCTGACCCAGATGCCAAGCTTGGTATTCAAGTTGGCGGTGACTGGAAATTTGCTGAAGAAGTGAGCAAGCCGCTCTGGTATCCAGGAGCTGGTCTGGCTGGTATTCAGCGACTGACCAAGGATTGGGCTCGTTACTATTTTGTCAGCCTCACTGGTATTCAAGATGCAGTCGAAGAAAGGGCCATTTCACAAGATGAGTTTATGAAGAGTATCGTGCCGCTGGCCGATATGGAGCAGGCTCCCCAAAATCAAGCCCAGCAGCCAACTCCTGCAAGACCTGATCCAAAGGGGAGCCAGGTGGAAAATCTGACCTACAAAGCAAGCGGCCAGACGGACCCTCAAGCAGCGTCTCAACAGCCAACTCTTGAGCAAGCTTCTTCCAAACAACTGCCTAAGACCGGCAGTCAAAGCAGCCTATTGGCCAATCTGCTTGGGCTCGGGCTCTTAGGACTGGTAGCTGGTTTCCTTGGCTTGAAGAAAAAATATTAGGTTTTGCAAGCTAGAGGGAAAAATAATCTACAAAAAAGCAACAGCAGATTCTAGCTGTTGCTTTGTGTTTGATTTAGGTTTTGCACGACAGGTTGTCCAAAATTAGGTGCTTGCGTAGCGGGAGGACTGCAGACTGACTCCTGGTATTTTTGAGTAAAGCGGCATCTTGGGAAATTGGAGCAGCCCCAAAATTTCTGACCGGTCTTAAAACCTTTGGCTGCTGTACGGAGCACCAATCCATGCTGGCAGCGAGGGCAGATTTTTTCTGCTTGTATTCTCTGTTTCTGCTGAGCAATGCTGTTAATATGACGCTCTTTGATGGCCTGCTTTCGCTTGGTCAAGGGCAGGAGCATACGATAGAGATCGTCAATCTGCTCAGGCGACAGGTAGACTTGACTTTGGCAGGCCTGCCGGTCAATTGTCCCGATCACTTGCCAGGTCTGAATAACCTTATGCCTGTCACTGTTTAGATGGATTTCTTTAAGCTGACAGTCATTGCCAAAGACGATATAGGAGTACAGGTTGGGCGTGTATTTGTTGAGATAGTAGCTCAGCCATTTGAGATGAACTTTATTTTGAATAATGGGATTGAAAAAAGAATGCTTGTAAGATTTTCCGCGTCCACCGGAAAGAACCTGAGTCCAGTATTGCTGGTTTTCTGAGCCAAAGATCCAGCCCTTGTAGTTTTTGGACTCAAAAATGTAAATTCCAGATGGATGAATCAGCAGGGCATCAATCTCAGTAGTAGAGCCATCTTCTTTGAAAATATAGAGATTGTACAAAATCTTTTTATAGCCATAGAGCTGGTTCAAGACCTGACCAAGCTGGTACTCTCCCTGTTTTCCCTTGTTGTATTTGAGTTCCCAAGGGGCAGTCTGAGTTTGCTGGAAATAGTCAGGCTCTTGGCTTTGGCTGGACGACCAATCCGAGTCTGTATCTTCTCGGTCTTCAAGTAGCTTATAACTGATAAAAAAGACGATGCCAAAGACAGCCACAAATGCGACGAAAAAGAATCCAATCATTTCCTAATCTCCCTTAAAATCCCTAATTCGAGTATAGCACAAAATAAAGAACGAAAGATTTTTATAAGTGTAAAAACACAGCAATTGAACAATAGAACAAAATGTGTCTAAAAATAGAAAGCTATCCTTTAAAAACTTATTTTCCAAAAACACCTCACAAACCTAAAAAATCATGTATAATAAAAAGACAGGAAAAGAATAGGAGTTATCATGTCTCAGGAATTAATCAGTGTTATCATCCCTGTTTACAATGTTGAGCAGTATTTAGCAGAATGTGTGAACAGCGTCTGTCGTCAGACCTATCAAAATCTGGAGATTATTCTAGTCAATGATGGTTCAACAGATGCTTCGGGCCAGATTTGCCAAGAGCTGGCTGACCAGGATGCGAGGATTCGTCTCATTCATCAGGACAATCAAGGCTTGTCCGGTGCCCGCAATACAGGGATTGAGCACTCCAGTGCAGACTATTTGATTTTTGTTGATTCAGATGACTGGCTGCCTGAGCAGCATGTTGCCCGTCTTTATGAAAAGCTGAAAGAGTACGATGCGGATATTGCCATTGGTCACCACTGTAGTTTTCGTGCAGAGGATTCAGCCTTCCTCTACTATTCGACAGAGCATTTTGAAACCCTCTATACGCGAGAAGAGATGATTGAGGAGTACCCTAGACGGCGCATGGTAGACGGTGTCTTTCTTTGTGCCTGGGCCAAGCTCTATAAGCGTAAGCTCTTTGATACAGTGCGCTATCCAGTCGGCCGAGTGGCAGAAGATGCTTTTACGACTTATAAGCTTTATCTTCAGTCAGACAAGATTATCTATCTCAATGAACCGCTCTATTACTATCGCTTACGTCCAAATAGCATCTCCATGACTTGGAATGAGCAGTGGTTTCGAGACTTGATTGTAGGTTTTGAGGAGCAGCTAGCCATTCTAGGTAAGCTGGGCTATGACCTCAGCTTCTACTACAAGTACTACACTTTCCTGCTCCAGTATTGTCGCGACAGCGCTGCAGCCGTCGGTATGCAGTCCAGTCGGGTGTATCAGGAAATTGAAAGCAAACTCAGACTGTTTGGAGAATAAACAAAACAAGCCACCTTTCAACCATAGGGCTGAAAGCGTAGCTTGTTTTTTTAGTGTTTTAAAAATTAAAGACTAAAAATAACAATTAATGTCATGCTTCAAAAAGACATCTTGGTATTCAAATAAGTCTTCGGGGTGCAAGGCCTTGACATCTTCCATGGCATACTTTCGGCCGAGTAATTTGTATTTATTTTCGCCAAATTGATGGAAAGGAAGCAGCTGGACTTGATCGATGGATAGTTCATTAAACAGGGTCGCAAACTGCTCCGCATCTTCTAAAGAGTCGTTAAAATCTGGAATGACAGGAATGCGCAGAACAATCGTCTTTTGATGAGTGAAGGCGTAGTGGATATTCTGAACAATTAATTCGTTTTTTACTCCAGTCACCTTGCGGTGGTGGACAGAGTTATAGTGTTTCAGATCGGTATAGATGAAATCAACGTACTGGATGAGATCCACGAATTTTTCATGTTCTACAAAGGCAGTTGTTTCGATAGCAGTATGAATCCCTTTTTCCTTAGCGGCTTTGAGAATGGCCTTGGCAAATTCAAACTGGGCGAAAATCTCTCCGCCAGATAAGGTCAGGCCACCGCCAGATTCTTCATAAAAATCTCTGTCCTTTAGGACTTCGTTGATAATCTCCTCGACACTTCTTTCCTCCCCCATAGTGATGCTTTTTTTGGTAGTGGCATCCAGCATAGGCTCGGGTCTGAATTGCTGTGATTCTGGGTTAGAGCACCAAGGGCAGCGCAGAGGACAGCCCTTGAGGAAAACCGTTGTACGAATCCCTGGTCCATCATGAATACTGAAATGTTGGATGTTGAAAATAATTCCTTTTGTTGTTTCCATACTCAGGCCTCCTTTGGATACAATCATTATAACTTATTTTAGAAAGAAAAACAATTACGAATGAAAGTTATTTTTATTTTATTTTTAAGACGTCTTTTGTTACAATAATAGCAGAGGTGATAGAATGGAACGTTTAGATGAAATTGTTAAATTAGTATCTGAATTTGAACGAATCGATGTCAATACTTTGTCTGACCGCTTAAAAGTGTCCAAAGTAACGATTCGCAAAGACTTGGATAAGCTGGAAACCAAAGGTCTGTTGCGCAGAGAGCATGGCTATGCTGTTTTAAATAGCGGCGATGATCTGAATGTCAGGCTTTCCTTTCATTATGATACCAAGCGCCGGATTGCTCAGGAAGCAGCAAAAATCGTTCAGGATAATGAAACCATTATGATCGAATCAGGCTCGACCTGTGCCTTACTAGCTGAGGAAATCTGCCGAACGAAGAAGAATGTCAAGATTATTACCAATTCTTATTTTATTGCGGATTATATAAAACAAACTGATTCTTGTAAAATTATCTTACTGGGCGGAGAATTTCAGAAAGATTCTCAAGTGACAGTAGGGCCTCTTCTCAAGGAAATGATCCGCTTTTTTCACGTAGAACATGCTTTTGTCGGAACAGATGGCTATGATGAAAATCTAGGCTTTACAGGCAAGGATCTGATGCGGAGTGAGGTTGTGCAGTATATGTCAGAGGCATCTGACCAGATGATTGTCTTGACGGACTCAAGCAAGTTTACCAGAAAAGGAATAGTTAAGAGATTCGGCTTCAAGCAGATTGCCCAAGTGGTGACTGACAAGGCGATTCCTAAAGAGGCTGTTGAGCGCTTGAAAGCTGCCGATATCAAGCTGACTCTGATCTAGCAGAGAAGGAGATAAGATGAAAAATGAAAGAAAAAAACTATTGGCAAAAATTGCTTATCTCTACTATATCGAAGAAAGAAGCCAGTCTGACATTGCGGCTGAGACAGGGATTTATCGCACCACCATTAGCCGAATGCTGGCAGAAGCTAAAAAAGAGGGCATTGTAAAGATTGAGATTGAAGACTTTGATACCCGCTTGTTCCATTTGGAAAACTATGTAAAAGAAAAATATGGGCTCAAGGGAATCGAAATTGTCAGTAATTTAGTGGATGAATCTCCAGCAGACCTGGAAGAGAGGTTGGCTCAAGCTGCTGCAGGTATGCTACGCAGCCTTATTAAAGACAATGATAAAGTGGGATTTTCTTGGGGCAAGAGCTTGAGCCTTTTAGTAGAGCACTCCAGCAGCAAGCATTTGACAAATGTCCATTTCTTTCCTTTGGCAGGTGGTCCCAGTCATATCCATGCACGTTACCATGTGAATACGCTCATCTATAGTATGGCTGGAAAATACCATGGGGACTGCCGTTTTATAAATTCCACGATTATTCAGGAAGATGAGCAGCTGACAAATGGAATTTTAGCTTCTAAATATTTTGAAGATCTAAAAAGCAGCTGGCAGGAGCTGGATGTGGCTGTGGTTGGTATTGGAGGGCAGGTTGACACGGGAAATCGCCAATGGCTGGACATGCTGACCTCAGAGGATTTTCTTGCTCTAGAGAGTCAGGATGCTGTCGGAGAAATCTGCTGTCGCTTCTTTAATAAAAAAGGGGAGATGGTCTACCAGCATTTGCAAAATCGAACGATTGCTATCTCTTTGGAAAATTTGAAAAAGGTGCAGCTTAGTCTAGCCTTTGCCTATGGCAGTCAAAAATCTGCTGCTATCTTAGCGGTGTTGCGAGCTGGCTATGTCAATCATTTAGTTACGGATGAAGCGACTATTTTGAAAATGCTAGACTTGGATGGAGATAGGAGTTCCTTCACTTCTTGATGTCAGTGGAATCTCAGGTGCAAGAGATTTTCAAGACGGAATTTAGGGATTCTATTTTTTAATAGTGGATTAGCGGCTATGTATGGAGGTGGATTGTTGATTTGAAAAAGCCTATGAAACAAAAATTGACTAGTTTAGCCACAGGGGAGCTAGTCGCTGTGCTAGTATTTTGGATAAATTTTTTCCTGCTAAAAAAATGGATTTTTACTACTGGAGCTTTGATTTCTATTTCTTTCTCCTTGTTTGTACTGAGTTTTATTCTGATACAGGGCTCTGTTTTCTGGTGGATTTTGATAAAAAGGATTTCCAATCCAGGATTTGCTGAAATATATACAGGCAAAATTTACAAGATACTAAAGATTTTAGACCTTATTTTACTGGGTGTGGGAGCCCTGATAATTATTTTAAATTACAGTGAACTTTGCACAGGCATAATCTCTTTAGCAATTTGTTTTTTTGCTGTCATCGAGTGGATTAATTATTTTAAATTGCAATTATCCTACAGTCTGAATCCTGCTGTTTTATTGAAATACATCTTCCATAGGAAATTGCGGAAAAGTAAAATAGCAAAGGAAATTGAGAAAGCTGTTTAAAAAGATAAGTTTCGGTTTCTTAAAATAGCATATATGAGGAAGTAGAAGCAAGTAGCTGCTGCTTCTTTTTTTGTGTCGAATCTGCTTATCGCTCGTATCTAATAGAGTGCCTTTGATTCGCAGATGAATACAGCTGTATAGGAGTTGTTTTTTGTGGAGGCTCCTTTTTGCACAAATGTGCTAAAAAATTTAAATTAGCTATTTTGTTCTATAATGTATTGACGGACTGAGCTAAAGGTGATACATTCTAGTTACAAACAAAAATAAATCACTTTCAAACAAAAGAACAGGTTTTTGTTAATTATAAAGATAGGAGCGGTTGTAACATATGGAAATGATTGTAGCAGATCAAATTATCATGGGCCTTATCTTAGACGCTGGTGATGCCAAGCAGCATATTTATCAGGCTTTATCACTAGCTAAAGATGGTAAGTTTTCAGAATGCGATGAGCAGATTAAGCTTGCAGATAAGGCGCTGTTAGAGGCTCATAACTTGCAGACCAAGTTCCTAGCTCAGGAAGCTGGAGGAACGAAAACAGAGATTACAGCGCTGTTTGTTCATTCTCAAGATCATTTGATGACTAGCATTACAGAGATTAACCTCATCAAAGAAATCATCGACTTGAGAAGAGAATTACAAGGGAAAAAATGAATCATCAGGAGGATGAAAAGATGGTTAAGATTGGTTTGTTCTGCGCGGCAGGTTTTTCAACAGGAATGTTGGTCAACAATATGAAGATAGCTGCAGCTGAAAAAGGGCTGGAAGCTGAGATTGAAGCCTACTCTCAGGCTAAGCTGGCTGATTATGCAGCGGATCTGGATGTCGCTTTATTGGGCCCGCAGGTAGCCTATACACTAGACAAATCTACAGCTATTTGCGACAGCTGCCATACTCCGATTGCAGTTATTCCGATGGCTGATTACGGTATGCTAGATGGTAAAAAAGTGCTAAACCTCGCTTTTAGTTTGTTGGATAAACATTAAAATCAAGGAGCTTCGTCATGTCTAAAGTGGATACTCAAAAAATCATTGCGCCGATTATGAAATTTGTCAATATGCGCGGGATTATCGCCTTAAAAGACGGTATGTTGGCAATTTTGCCTCTTACAGTTGTGGGAAGTCTATTCTTGATTGTAGGGCAATTGCCGTTTGAAGGTCTAAATCAAGCCATTGCTGGTGTATTTGGAGCAGACTGGACTGAACCGTTTATGCAGGTTTATTCAGGAACCTTTGCCATTATGGGGCTGATTTCCTGTTTTTCAATTGGCTATTCTTATGCCAAGAACAGCGGTGTGGAGCCTCTGCCGGCAGGAGTGCTGTCTCTTTCTTCCTTCTTTATCCTTTTGAAATCCTCCTACATACCAGAAAAGGGTGAAGCGATTGGAGATGCGATTGCCAAGGTCTGGTTTGGCGGTCAAGGAATCATTGGGGCCATTCTCATTGGTTTGGCAGTTGGCAGTATCTATACGATTTTCATTCAAAAGCATATTGTCATCAAAATGCCAGAGCAGGTTCCTCAGGCGATTGCCAAGCAGTTTGAAGCCATGATTCCAGCTTTCGTTATTTTCTTGCTGTCAATGCTTGTTTATATTATTGCCAAGATAGCGACTGGTGGCGGTACCTTTATTGAGATGATTTACGATGTCATTCAGGTGCCTCTGCAAGGTCTGACAGGCTCTCTGTATGGAGCTATCGGTATTGCTTTCTTTATTTCTTTCTTATGGTGGTTCGGCGTTCACGGCCAGTCCGTTGTCAATGGTGTCGTAACAGCCTTGCTGCTGTCAAATCTGGATGCTAATAAGGCCCTGCTTGCTGCAGATAAGCTGTCTGTCAGTCAAGGTGCTCATATTGTGACCCAGCAATTTTTGGATAGCTTTCTTATCTTATCGGGCTCAGGTATTACTTTCGGAGTGGTCGTAGCCATGCTCTTTGCTGCCAAGTCTAAGCAGTATAAGGCTCTGGGGAAAGTTGCTGCTTTCCCGGCAATCTTTAATGTCAATGAGCCAGTTGTCTTTGGTTTTCCGATTGTGATGAATCCAGTTATGTTCCTGCCATTTGTTTTGGTACCGGTTCTGGCTGCTTTGATTGTCTACATGGCAATTGCGGTTGGCTTTATGCAACCATTCGCAGGTGTGACTTTGCCTTGGAGTACACCGGCTATCATTTCTGGCTTTATGGTCGCTGGCTGGCAAGGGGCAGTCATTCAAATTGTCATCCTAGCCATGTCCGCCTTTGTCTATTTCCCATTCGTGAAGTTTCAGGATAAGATTGCCTACAATAACGAATTGGAAAATGAAGAATAATCTGACTTTGATGAATATAAACACAAAAGTTTCTTGGCTCAGTTGGCACAAATGTGCAAAAAATCTTTAATTCTGTAATCGCCTATAAATGATTGAATTCTAGGATTTTGCATGTTACAATAGTTACGAAAGAAATAAATTAAATTTCATAAGAAAGGTCGTGACCAAATGATCCAAGTAAAAGAAGTAGAAAGAACAACAATAAAAACAGACTATTTTGGCAGCTTAACAGAGCGGATGAATAAATATCGGGAAGATGTTTTAAATAAAAAGCCCTATATTGACGCAGAGCGTGCTGTCCTAGCTACCAAGGCCTATGATGAGCATAAGGAAAAACCAAATGTGTTGAAACGTGCTTACATGCTCAAAGAGATTTTGGAAAATATGACGCTTTATATCGAAGATGAAACGATGATTGTCGGTAATCAGGCTTCATCTAATAAAGATGCGCCTATTTTCCCAGAGTATACTTTAGAGTTTGTACTCAATGAACTAGATCTTTTTGAGAAGCGGGACGGAGACGTCTTCTACATCACAGAGGAAACCAAAGAGCAGCTCCGCAGCATCGCTCCTTTCTGGGAAAACAATAACCTACGTGCTCGAGCAGGGGCTCTCCTTCCAGAAGAAGTTCAGGTTTATATGGAAACTGGCTTCTTTGGCATGGAAGGAAAGATGAACTCTGGGGACGCCCACTTGGCGGTTAACTATCAAAAACTCTTGGCTTATGGACTGAAAGGTTTTGAAGAAAAAGCTCGCGCAGCTAAGGAAGCCTTGGATTTGACCGATCCGGCTAGTCTTGACAAATACCACTTCTATGATTCCATTTTCATCGTAGTAGATGCTGTGAAAGCTTATGCAGAGCGTTTTGTGGCCTTGGCCAATCAGTTGGCAGAAAAAGCAGAGCCTAAGCGCCGTCAAGAGCTCTTAGAAATCGCTAGAATTTGTTCTAAAGTGCCGTACGAGCCAGCATCAACCTTTGCTGAAGCTGTTCAGTCTGTTTGGTTTATCCAGTGTATTCTTCAGATCGAGTCCAACGGACATTCACTCTCTTATGGACGCTTTGATCAGTACATGTATCCTTATGTCAAGGCAGATTTGGAAGCTGGTCGTGAGACAGAGGCTAGCATTGTAGAACGCTTAACCAATCTCTGGATTAAGACGATTACCATTAATAAAGTCCGCAGCCAGGCCCATACATTCTCATCAGCGGGTAGCCCGCTTTATCAAAATGTGACAATCGGTGGCCAAACGAGAGATAAGAGAGATGCAGTCAACCCACTTTCCTACCTTGTCTTGAAATCTGTAGCTCAAACTCATCTTCCTCAGCCGAATCTGACCGTTCGCTATCATGCAGGCCTAGATGCTCGCTTTATGAATGAGTGTATCGAAGTCATGAAGCTTGGTTTCGGTATGCCAGCCTTCAATAATGATGAAATCATCATTCCGTCCTTTATCGCAAAAGGCGTTTTAGAAGAAGATGCTTACGACTACAGTGCTATCGGCTGTGTGGAAACTGCTGTGCCTGGTAAATGGGGCTACCGTTGTACAGGTATGAGCTACATGAACTTCCCTAAGGTGCTCCTCATCACTATGAACGATGGAATTGATCCAGCATCTGGCAAGCGCTTTGCGCCAAGCTTCGGTCACTTTAAAGACATGAAGAGCTTTGCTGAGCTGCAAACGGCTTGGGACAAGACCTTGCGTCATTTGACCCGCATGAGTGTCATCGTGGAAAATTCTATCGACCTGTCTCTCGAAAGAGAAGTACCGGATATCCTCTGCTCAGCTTTGACAGATGATTGTATCGGACGCGGTAAGCATTTGAAAGAGGGCGGAGCTGTCTATGACTATATTTCTGGTCTTCAAGTCGGTATTGCCAATCTATCAGACTCATTGGCGGCCGTCAAGAAGCTAGTCTTTGAAGAAGGCAGGTTGACTCCGGCTGAACTCTGGCATGCACTTGAAACGGACTATGCAGGTGAGCGTGGTAAAGAAATTCAAGAGATGCTGATTCATGATGCACCAAAATATGGTAATGATGATGATTACGCAGATAAGCTAGTGACAGATGCTTACGATATTTATGTGGATGAAATCGCTAAATATCCAAATACCCGCTATGGCCGCGGTCCAATTGGCGGTATCCGCTACTCTGGAACATCTTCTATTTCAGCAAATGTAGGTCAAGGTCGCGGTACCTTGGCGACACCAGATGGCCGCAATGCTGGAACACCGCTCGCTGAAGGCTGCTCTCCATCCCACAATATGGACAAGAACGGCCCGACCTCTGTATTAAAATCTGTTTCCAAATTGCCGACAGATGAAATCGTAGGAGGCGTTCTGCTCAATCAAAAAGTGAATCCTCAAACCCTGTCTAAGGAAGAAGATAAAGTGAAACTAATTGCCTTGCTTCGTACATTCTTTAACCGTCTGCATGGCTATCATATCCAATACAATGTCGTTTCTCGGGAAACCTTGATTGATGCTCAGAAGCATCCTGAAAAACACCGCGATTTGATTGTTCGCGTTGCAGGCTACTCTGCTTTCTTCAATGTGCTTTCCAAGGCGACGCAAGATGATATTATCGGACGTACGGAGCACACGTTGTAAAAGAGGTCCAATTTATGGAATTCATGCTTGATACCTTAAATTTAGAGGAGATAAAAAAATGGTCGGAAGTCCTCCCCTTGGCGGGAGTGACTTCTAATCCGACCATCGCAAAAAAAGAAGGGAAAATAGATTTCTTCGAACGGATTCGCGCTGTTCGGGAAATCATAGGAGAAGGTCCATCTATCCATGTGCAGGTTGTTGCTAAAGATTATGAGGGCATCTTGAAGGATGCCGCTGAAATTCGAAAAAAATGCGGTGATGCTGTCTATATTAAAGTTCCGGTCACACCGGCTGGGCTGGCAGCTATCAAAACTCTCAAAGCAGAAGGCTACAAGATTACAGCGACAGCCATTTATACGACCTTTCAAGGTCTATTAGCTATTGAAGCGGGGGCTGACTATCTTGCTCCTTACTATAACCGCATGGAAAATCTCAATATTGATTCAGATGCTGTGATTAGCCGGCTAGCTCAGGCAATTGAGCGGGATCATTCCGCCAGCAAAATATTGGCAGCTTCCTTTAAGAATGTTGACCAAATCAATCGTGCTTTTGCTGATGGGGCCCAAGCCATTACAGCAGGACCAGATATCTTTGCAGCAGCTTTTGCCATGCCGTCTATCTCTAAGGCAGTGGATGACTTTGCTGCTGACTGGTCAGCAATTCACAATCAGGAATACATTTAAACATATATAATGCTCTATCTATAAAAAAGAAAGAGGTGTTCTATGAGAATTTTTGCAAGCCCGTCTCGTTATATTCAGGGAGAAAATGCCCTGTTTGAAAATGCAAAACAGATTCTTCAATTAGGAAGCCATCCAGTCTTGCTTTGTGATGATGTAGTTTACCAGATTATTGGGGAAAAATTCAATGACTACCTTACTCGTTATGGTTTTCATGTGCTGCATGTCGCTTTTAACGGAGAAGCTTCAGATGCTGAAATTGATCGGGTCGTTGCTCTGGCTGAAAAAGACGGAGCAGACTTGGTTATTGGTCTAGGCGGTGGGAAAACGATTGACAGTGCGAAGGCGATTGCAGACATACTAGGTCGTCCCGTAGTCATTGCGCCAACCATTGCCTCTACGGATGCCCCAACTTCAGCACTTTCTGTTATCTATACAGAAGATGGCGCCTTTGAAAAATACATTTTCTATAGTAAAAACCCAGAACTTGTCTTGGTGGATACGAAAGTGATTGCTGGAGCGCCAAAACGGCTTTTGGCTTCTGGGATTGCAGATGGTTTAGCGACTTGGGTAGAAGCGCGTGCTGTCCAGCAGAAAAATGGCACTACCATGCTGGGACAAAGACAGAGCTTAGCTGGTGTAGCAATTGCGAAGAAGTGTGAAGAAACACTGTTTGCAGATGGCCTGCAGGCTATCGCAGCCTGTGAAGCAAAAGTTGTGACCCCAGCTCTGGAAAATATCATTGAAGCCAATACCCTTCTCAGCGGCGTCGGCTTTGAGAGCGGAGGTTTAGCAGCAGCCCATGCCATCCACAATGGCTTTACAGCTCTCACAGGCGATATTCATCACCTGACCCACGGTGAAAAAGTTGCCTATGGAACCTTGACCCAACTCTTCTTAGAAAACAGACCTAAAGAAGAATTGGAAAAATATATTCGCTTCTATCAAAAGATTGGTATGCCGACCACTCTGAAAGAAATGCATTTGGAAAATGCTAGTTATGAAGATTTGCTCAAAGTTGGTCAGCAAGCGACGATTGAGGGCGAAACCATCCATCAGATGCCATTTGAGATTTCAGCTTCTGACATTGCAGGTGCCATCCTAGCAGTCGACCAATATGTCAGAGGTTTGGATAAATAAAAGCAAAATATAAAACAAGCCACCTTTCGACCGCAGGGATGACAATGTGGCTTTTTTTGGTGGAGAGCTCCCTTGTCTGATGTGTCTGGCAGTCATGAAATTCCGTCTTTCAAAATCCCTTGAAAATGGTATAATAGAAACAGTACAAAAAATGGAGAAAAGAATGGCTTATTATAATCACAAAGAAATCGAGCCCAAGTGGCAGAAATATTGGGCGGAGCACCATACATTTAAGACAGGTACGGACAAAGGGAAGCCTAACTTTTATGCGCTGGATATGTTTCCTTACCCATCAGGAGCGGGGCTCCATGTAGGGCATCCGGAGGGCTACACGGCGACAGATATCCTCAGCCGCTACAAGCGGGCTCAGGGCTATAACGTTCTTCATCCTATGGGCTGGGATGCCTTTGGTTTGCCAGCTGAGCAATATGCCATGGATACAGGAAATGATCCAGCTGACTTTACAGCAGAAAACATTGCCAACTTTAAGCGTCAAATCAATGCTTTGGGCTTTTCCTATGACTGGGACCGGGAGGTCAATACAACTGACCCTAACTACTACAAGTGGACCCAGTGGATTTTTACCAAGCTTTACGAAAAAGGCCTGGCTTATGAAGCTGAAGTGCCAGTAAACTGGGTTGAAGAGCTGGGAACGGCTATCGCTAATGAGGAAGTTCTGCCAGACGGCACATCTGAGCGCGGTGGCTATCCAGTCGTTCGTAAACCTATGCGTCAGTGGATGCTGAAAATCACAGCCTATGCAGAACGTTTGCTCAATGACTTGGAGGAGCTGGACTGGCCAGAGTCTATCAAGGATATGCAGCGCAACTGGATCGGCAAGTCAACTGGTGCCAATGTAACCTTCAAGATTAAGGACACAGACAAGGACTTCACCGTCTTTACGACTCGTCCGGACACCCTTTTTGGTGCGACCTATGCTGTTTTGGCTCCAGAGCATGCTCTCGTTGATGCCATTACAAGTGCAGAACAAGCCCAAGCAGTTGCAGACTACAAACATGCAGCTAGCCTTAAATCCGACCTGGCTCGGACTGATTTGGCTAAGGAGAAGACTGGTGTCTGGACAGGAGCTTATGCCATCAATCCTGTCAATGGCAAGGAAATCCCAATCTGGATTGCCGACTATGTGCTTGCAAGCTACGGAACAGGTGCCATCATGGCTGTTCCTGCGCATGACGAGCGCGACTGGGAGTTTGCTAAGCAGTTTGATTTAGAGATTATTCCGGTTCTAGAGGGTGGCAATGTTGCTGAAGCTGCTTACACAGAAGACGGTCCGCATATTAACTCTGGCTTCCTAGATGGCTTGGACAAGGCTGGCGCGATTGACAAGATGGTAGCTTGGCTGGAAGCAGAAGGTGTCGGAAATGAAAAAGTCACCTATCGCCTGCGCGACTGGCTCTTTAGCCGTCAACGCTACTGGGGGGAGCCGATTCCAATTATTCATTGGGAAGATGGGACTTCAACGGCTGTTCCTGAAAATGAACTTCCACTTGTCTTGCCTGTAACCAAGGATATCCGTCCTTCTGGTACTGGTGAAAGCCCTCTGGCCAATCTGACTGACTGGCTGGAAGTGACTCGGGAAGATGGTGTCAAAGGACGCCGCGAAACCAACACCATGCCTCAATGGGCTGGTTCCAGCTGGTATTACCTGCGTTACATTGATCCCCACAACAATGAGAAATTAGCAGACGAAGACTTGCTCAAGGCTTGGCTTCCAGTTGACATTTATATCGGTGGCGCAGAGCACGCTGTACTCCACCTCCTCTATGCCCGCTTCTGGCACAAGTTCCTCTATGATATCGGAGTGGTTCCGACCAAAGAGCCTTTCCAAAAACTCTTTAACCAAGGAATGATTCTGGGGACTAGCTACCGTGACAGCCGTGGTGCTTTAGTGGCGACAGACAAGGTGGAAAAACGAGATGGCTCTTTCTTCAACATCGAAACGGGAGAAGAACTGGAGCAAGCACCAGCCAAGATGTCTAAATCTCTGAAGAATGTGGTCAACCCAGACGATGTAGTAGAGCAGTATGGTGCCGATACGCTTCGTGTCTATGAAATGTTCATGGGGCCGCTGGATGCCTCCATCGCTTGGAGTGAAGAAGGTCTGGAAGGCAGCCGCAAGTTCTTGGATCGGGTTTATCGTCTCCTTAACTCTAAGGAGCTGGTTTCTGAAAATAGCGGAGCACTCGACAAGGCCTACCATGAAACAGTCAAGTCTGTCACAGAGCAGATTGAGGAGCTCAAGTTTAACACAGCCATTGCCCAGCTCATGATCTTTGTCAATGCAGCCAACAAGGAAGAAAAACTCTATGTCGAATACGCTAAAGGTTTCATTCAATTGCTTGCGCCTTTCGCACCGCACTTGGCTGAAGAACTCTGGCAGGCAGTAGCTCAAACTGGCAAGAGCATTTCCTACGTAGCTTGGCCAACTTATGATGAAAGCAAACTAGTCGAGGCAGAGGTCGAAATCGTAGTTCAAATCAAGGGTAAAGTCCGTGCTAAGTTAGTCGTAGCTAAGGACCTGAGCCGTGAGGAACTGCAGAAAATTGCCCTTGCAGATGAGAAAATTAAATCTGAAATCGCTGGCAAAGAAGTCGTGAAAGTGATTAGTGTGCCAAATAAACTAGTTAATATCGTGGTGAAATAATTAGTTTGTTACAGCATTATAGTGAATTTAGAGAGGAGTCGTTTAAAACGGCTCTTTTTTCAATGTCTTTCTTCTCTTAAATAGTAGAACTTTTCTCATTTTTCGATTTTCTCTTGTATTAGTTTTAGGTTTTATTTATAATCATTATAAATAAAAAGAAAGAGAAAATTTAAATAGTGGAAGAACATAAAATTGATACGAATTTTAGCGGTCGGCTGAATATCTTGCGGGCTGGGGTTTTAGGAGCTAATGACGGCATTATTTCCATAGCAGGTGTAGTTATTGGGGTGGCTAGTGCGACGGACGATGTCTGGATTATCTTTCTGTCTGGTTTGGCGGCAGTCTTTGCGGGCGCCTTTTCTATGGCTGGTGGAGAGTATGTTTCTGTTTCTACTCAAAAGGATACAGAAGAAGCTGCTGTTGCCAGAGAGCGAGAGCTTTTAGAGAAAAATCCGGATATTGCTAGGCAGTCTCTCTATGCTGCCTATGTTCAAAATGGCGAGTGTGAGACTTCTGCCCAGCTCATGACCAATCGGGCTTTTCTCCAAGATCCGTTGGAGGCTTTGGTAGAGGAAAAATATGGAATCGAGATTGAGGAGTTCACTAATCCCTGGCATGCTGCCGTATCAAGCTTTTTAGCCTTTGCTGTTGGTGCGCTTTTCCCTATGATTACCATTATCCTGCTTCCAGCCAGCGTCCGTATCTGGGCAACCGTTCTAATCGTGGCCTTGGCCCTTTTGGGAACAGGCTATACCAGCGCTAGATTGGGCAAAGCACCACTCAAAAATGCTATGATTCGCAACCTCATTATCGGTCTTTTAACCATGGCTGTTACCTATGCTGTAGGGCAGGCTTTTGCCATATAAGAATAAGAAAAATTGAAGTCAGTGCTTTTACTGACTTTTTGAGTTGTCAAATCTAGAGAAAAATCCAGCTTTAACTATTGTCTGAATGAGTTTAGCGCCCTTTTTCCTATTTTCTAATTCCAAAGTTCGAGAGAAAGAAGTGCGTGGCACTTCTTTTTTGTGAAAATTTTCCTTATATCAAGAAAACTTTTGGGAAATATGATATAATAGTTGCGTATAAAATATGAAAAGGAGTTTTTGTAACATGGCAAAACTTACTGTTAAAGACGTTGATTTGAAAGGTAAAAAAGTCCTCGTTCGTGTAGACTTTAATGTACCATTGAAAGATGGAGTGATTACGAATGACAACCGTATCACTGCAGCTCTTCCAACTATTAAATACATCATTGAGCAAGGCGGTCGTGCAATTCTCTTCTCTCACCTTGGACGTGTCAAAGAAGAAGCAGACAAAGAAGGTAAATCACTTGCACCAGTAGCTGCAGACTTGGCTGCTAAACTTGGTCAAGACGTTGTTTTCCCAGGTGTCACTCGTGGCGCTGAATTGGAAGCAGCTATCAATGCTCTTGAAGATGGACAAGTTCTTTTGGTTGAAAACACTCGTTTTGAAGATGTGGACGGCAAGAAAGAATCTAAAAACGATCCAGAACTTGGTAAATACTGGGCATCTCTTGGAGACGGTATCTTTGTAAATGATGCATTCGGTACAGCTCACCGCGCACACGCATCTAACGTAGGTATCTCAGCAAACGTTGAAAAAGCAGTTGCTGGCTTCCTTCTTGAAAACGAAATTGCTTATATCCAAGAAGCGGTTGAAACTCCAGAACGTCCATTCGTAGCCATTCTTGGTGGTTCAAAAGTATCTGACAAGATCGGTGTTATCGAAAACTTGCTTGAAAAAGCTGATAAAGTCCTTATCGGTGGTGGTATGACTTACACATTCTACAAAGCGCAAGGTATCGAAATCGGTAACTCACTTGTAGAAGAAGACAAATTGGATGTTGCGAAAGCTCTTCTTGAAAAAGCAAACGGCAAATTGATCTTGCCAGTTGACTCTAAAGAAGCAAACGCATTTGCTGACTACACTGAAGTGAAAGACACTGAAGGTGAAGCAGTGGATCCAGGCTTCCTTGGTTTGGATATCGGTCCTAAATCTATTGCTAAATTTGATGAAGCGTTGACTGGTGCGAAAACTGTTGTCTGGAATGGCCCTATGGGTGTATTTGAAAACCCAGACTTCCAAGCTGGTACAATCGGTGTTATGGACGCTATCGTGAAACAACCTGGCGTAAAATCAATCATCGGTGGTGGTGACTCAGCTGCCGCAGCCATCAACCTTGGCCGTGCAGACAAGTTCTCATGGATTTCTACTGGTGGTGGAGCATCAATGGAACTCCTTGAAGGTAAAGTATTACCAGGACTTGCAGCACTGACTGAGAAATAAGCAGTAAACCTAGAATATTTAATATTCTATAAAACTATAATAAGAGAAGGACTAGTAAAGACTGGTCCTTTCTTTTTTACGTAAAATCTGTGGAACAGAGAGGGAAGAGAAAACCAAAAATAGACATTATGCAATCAATGTCCAAAAAACAAAAAAGGTAAATAAACTGAGGAAAAAATGCTTGCAAAACGAGGGAAAACTTGATAGGATAAAGGTATATATTCTGATGCTTACAGAGAGTCAAAATGAGAATGGAGCTTCCAGTAGGAGGTTTCAATTATTTTTTGATTTTCGGAGGGCTTGGGATAACTGCAGACTGTAAAAGTTAGCAGGGGGAGGAGAAAAATGAAGAAAAAAGAAGTTTTTGGTTTTCGGAAAAACAAGGCTGTTAAAACTTTATGCGGTGCTGTTCTAGGTGCGGCTTTTTTAACGTCAACGATGCAAGTAAGAGCAGATGAAGTGGTATCTGATACCAATAGTCCTGTCAATACTGAAATGGTAGGTACTGGAAATGCAGCGACTAATCTGCCTCAAGCTCAAGGGCCAGCCAGTCAGGCATCTCAAGAGAGTCAGGCCCAAGCAGGTCAGGCAGATGGCGGTGTGACAGTGACTGTTCCAACAGCTGGTTTAGATGAAAGCGTCAAAAAGGCTCAAGAAGCTGGGCTGACAGTGGTCAAAGACCCAGCTGTTGACAATGGAGTAGCCCAGACTGCTCAAGAAACAGCAGACAAAAAAGCGGAGATTGCAGCGGATTATGAAGCGCAAGTAACCGAGATTGATGCCAAGGTCAAGGAGTACAAAGAAAAAGTATCAGCCTACGAGGCAGAAGTAGCTCGGATTACAGCAGAAAACAAAGCGACAGCGGAGCAATATGCTAAAGATTTGGCTGCTCATCAAGCAGAAGTAGCTCGGATCACAGCAGAAAATGCTCAGCTGAAAGCAGATTATGAAGTAGCACTGAGCAAGTACAAAACAGATTTAGCAGCGGTTCAAAAGACCAACGCAGATAATGCGGCAGCTTACCAAGCGGCAAAAGCGGCCTATGATGCAGAGTTGGCCCGTGTCCAAAAACTGAATGCCGAAACAAAGGCTAATTATGATGCGGCTATGGCGGCTTATGCAAGTGAGCTTGATCGTGTTCAGAAGGCGAATGCGGCGGCTAAGGCCCGGTATGAAAAAGCTTTAGCGGATACTCAAGCTGCCAATGCTAAGATTGCTGCTGATAATGAAGCTATTAAACAGAGGAATGCGGCTGCAAAAGAGGCCTACGAGGCAGCACTTGCCCAATATCAAACAGATTTAGCAACTGTCCGAAAGACGAATGCTGATAATGAAGCGGCATATCAAACTGCTCAGGCGAATTATCAGGCAGAATTGGCCCGTATCCAAAAGGAAAATCAAGATAAAAAAGCTCAATATGAAGCAGATTTAGCAGCTTATGAAGCTAAAAAGGCTCAAGTTGAAGCTGAAAATGCGGCAGCTCAAAAAGAATATGAGCAAAAGCTAGCAGAGAACCAAGCTAAGAATGCCACTATAGCAGCTGAAAATGAAGAAATCAAGAAGCGTAATGTTCAAGCCCAAGCAAACTATCAAGCTCAGTTGGCCCAGTATAATGCTGATTTGGCTGTCTATAACACAAAATTAGCCAAGTATCAGCAAGATAAGGCTAAATATGATGCTGAACAGGCCAAGATTAAGGCTGGACTGGCTATCGCAGAAGCAAAGAAGACTGAAGACGGGCATCTGAGCCGTCCAATTGCGCAAAGTCTGGTTTTCAAATCAGAACCTAATGCTGATCTGTCACTGACTACAACTGGTGAGTTCGTCAGCTATGCTGGCATGGAAGCCGCTGTGAAGAATACTGCAGAGTTTTCTAAGAAACTCTTCCAGTTGGACAACTTCAAAGTAACAGACATTCAAAATGCCAACTATCAGACCAACCAGCAGGAAAGTTTTGGTACAGTTGGCAAGTATGCAGACTATAGTTCTAACGTAACAAGCGGTAAAGGGCCGACTGAATGGTCTTCTGTTTTGTTGAGTCGCGGTCAGTCTGCAACAGCAACCTATACAAATCTTCAGGGAACTTATTATCGAGGGAAAAAAGTTTCTAAAATCGTTTATACTTATACTCTTGATCCAAGCTCTCAATTCCGCAATGATAAGGCTTGGTTAGGTATTTTTAAAGACCCGACAATGGGAGTTTTTGCTTCCGCTTATACAGGAAATTTTGAAGATGCAACCTCTCTCTTTGTGAAGACGGAATTTGTCTTTTATGATGATAAAGGCCAACCTATTAATTTTGATCAGGCTTTGATGTCCGTGGCTTCCCTCAACCGTGAAGCTAACTCTATCGAAATGGCCAAAGATTATACAGGAACTTTCAACAAGATTTCGGGTTCATCTATTGGTGAAAAGAACGGCCAAATCTATGCGACTGAGTCTGAAAACTTCAAAAAAGGAGTTGGCGGATCTCGCTTTACCATGTATAAGAATGCTCAGCCAGACTCAGGCTGGGACACTACAGATGCTCCTAACTCATGGTATGGGGCAGGAGCGGTGGAAATTTCTGGTACAACCAACAGCATGACGATTGGAACGATTTCCTCTTCTGAAGTGTTAGGCCAGCCAGAAGCTACTGATCCACGTAGGGCTGACAAACTAGCTCCTAAGAAACCAAATATTTGGTTTGCGATTAATGGTGATGTTCGAGCGAATGATCTGCCAATCATCACAGTAGAAGAACCGGAAGCGCCCGTAGCTCCTACAGCTCCTGCAGTGCCAAGCGAAGAAGCGCTTAAGCCTTTGGATCCAGCTCCAACTACACCAACACCGAAGGCTCTTCCAACACCTCCGGCAGCACCGACTTATGAAAAAGATCCGACGCCACCGACGCGTACACCGGATACACCAGAGCCTAGTAAGCCATCTGAGCCAAGCTATGAAGTGGAAAAAACTGTTCGGCCAGCAGTGGTAGAACCGACCTATGAAAAGGAGCCAACACCTCCGGTAGCACCGACTTATGAGAAGGAGCCGGAAGCGCCAACACCTACACCAGATACACCAGAGCCTAATAAGCCGGTAGAACCAACTTATAGCCCGCTGCCAACCTTACCAGCAGCGCCTGTTTATCAAAAAGAGCCAGCAGCGCCCGTAGCTCCGACTGTGCATTATCATTATAATCTCTTGCAATCTCAACCGCAGATTAATAAAGAAATTCAAAATGACCAAGGCACCAATATTGATAAGACTCTTGTAGCTAAGCAGTCCGTCGTTCAGTTTGCCTTAAAGACAGAAGCTCTTCCAGCTGGACGCAGCGAGACGACTTCTTTTGTCATTGCTGATCCGTTGCCAAGTGGTTATGAAGTTGACTTAGAAGCAACGAAAGCTGCTAGTGCAGGTTTTGACGTCAGCTATGATAAGGCTAGTCACACAGTAACATTTAAGGCAACTGCAGCAACTCTAGCTACTTATAACGCTGATACGACCAAAGAAGTTACTACGCTCTTTCCAACAGTAGTCGGCCAAGTGCTCAACGATGGCGCGACTTATACCAATAATTTCACCCTTACAGTCAATGATGCCTATGGTGTCCGCTCAAACGTAGTACGCGTGACTACGCCAGGCAAGCCTGATGATTCAGATAATCCTAGCAATAATTACATCAAGCCAACCAAGGTCAATAAAAATAAGGCAGGATTGGTGATTGATGGTAAGGAAGTCTTGGCTGGTTCGACCAATTACTACGAGCTGACTTGGGATTTGGATCAGTATAAGGGTGACAAGTCATCTAAGAGCACGATTCAAAAAGGTTTCTACTATGTAGATGACTATCCGGAAGAAGCACTTGAACTTCGTCCGGAATTAGTCAAGCTAGTAGATGCGGATGGCAAAGCTGTGGCAGGCGTGACAGTGACCCACTACGAGAGCCTTGAAAAAGCCCCTGCAGCAGTTCGAGAGCTCCTTCAAAAGGCGAATATCACTGTTAAAGGTTCTTTCCAACTCTTTGCAGCAGACGATGCCCAAGCCTTTTATGACCAATATGTCGTAACAGGTAAGTCTTTGACGATAACAAACCCTATGGCTGTCAAAGAAGGAATGGGCCGCACAGGCGGTAAATTCGAGAACCGGGCTTATCAAATTGACTTTGGAAATGGTTATGCGACAGACGTAGTCGTGAACAATGTTCCTAAAATCAGTCCTGAAAAAGATGTTACCCTGAGTTTGGATCCGACAAGTGCAGAGAACTTGGATGGCAAGGAACTGACTTTGGGACGGCACCTTAACTACCGTCTCATCGGCGGCTTAATCCCTGCTAACCACTCTGAAGATTTGACAGACTATAGCTTTGTGGATGATTATGATCAACGAGGCGATGAGTACACGGGGGCTTACAAAACCTTTGCCAAAGTAGACATCACGCTCAAAGATGGTAAGGTGATAAAGGCTGGTACAGATTTGACTGAGTATACAGCTGCGAATATTGATCTTGAGAAAGGCTTGATTTCTATTCGTTTCAAGGAAGAATTCTTAGAGACTATTTCTCTGGATTCAGCTTTTCAGGCTGAAACCTATCTACAGATGAAGCGGATTGCTGCGGGTACTTTTGAAAATACCTACATCAATACCGTCAATCGTGTGGTCTATGCTTCAAATACAGTTACAACAGTCACTCCTAAGTCACAGCATCTGATTGTTTCGGATGTAAACGATCCGAGAAGAGCCAACCCAACTCCAGTGGCTAAAAAGATTCCTGTTTCTCTTCTGCCAGAAACGGGAGCCAAAGATACAGTCTATCTGCCATATTTAGGTTTAGCAGCCATTATTGGTGCTTTAGGTCTAGGAAAATTGAAAGGTAAAGAAGACTGATAATAGATGAGGCTAGGGATTCCCTAGCCTTTTTATCTTTAAAAGTACTGCAAAATCTCATGTAGCAAAAGTCTAAATCATTTGTAACATGACAAAAACATAACTCTAAAAAAACTGACATGTAAATGAGGTATGATTTTTTTATCATCAAATTATACGGAGAAATACAGTTATGAAAAAAGCATTTGCTAAAGCAACTCTTGGTTTAACTTCTACAGCTTTTTTGGCGACAATCGGCGCTCAGGCTGTCAATGCAGATTCTTACGTTGTGCAGCATGGGGACTCTTTTTTTGCCATTGCTAGCGCCAATGGGATGAATCCTTACGAACTTGCTGCCAATAATGGAAAATCAATTTTTGATACGATTAATCCAGGGGATGTGCTGCAAGTAAATGGCACTGCTTTGGCACAGACTTACAATCCGTACAATGCTCCAGCTTATGAAGCGATAAGCGATGCTGCTTTGGTATCTGATACTGAAGATGTTGTCTTAAATACGCCAACTGATTATGGCAATTCTTACCCAATCGGTCAATGTACTTGGGGTGTGAAAGAAATGGCGCCTTGGGCAAGCAACTGGTGGGGCAATGCTAATACTTGGGCGATCAATGCTGGTGCTCAGGGTTATGCAACAGGAAATGTCCCAGTAGCAGGCGCTATTGCAGTTTGGGATGGCGGTGAATACGGACATGTTGCTTATGTGACAGATGTGCAAAGCGACAGCTCTATCCAAGTCTTGGAAGCGAACTACAATCGCCAAAAGCAGATTAATAACTATCGTGGCTACTTTAACCCGAATGAATTTATGGGTGGCGTTACCTATATCTATCCAAACTAAAGATAATAACAACGAGGCTGGGGCTGATAATGTCTCAGTTTTTAAATAGTCGATAGCTCTTGATGCGGTAGCTGATAGGGCTTTTTCTTTGTGCGGGAAAAGTCCTGAGCAGAAAGAGTTTTTTTGAGACGAAATATGTTAAAATGAAGAGAGGGAGGATTTCCTGGAAGGAGACTAATGAGTTATTTCAATAAGTACAAGTTTGATAAATCGAAATTTCGTCTGGGCATGCGTACCTTTAAAACCGGTCTGGCTGTCTTCATCATCCTACTGCTCTTTGGACTTTTTGGTTGGAAAGGCCTGCAAATCGGTGCTTTGACTGCAGTCTTTAGTCTTCGTGAGGATTTTGATAAGAGTGTCCACTTCGGGACATCGCGAATCTTGGGAAACAGCATTGGTGGTTTTTACGCTCTGCTATTTTTCATTGCCAATAGTGTTTTTAAGGAGCAGTATTGGGTCACCCTCCTTTTGGTGCCGGTTTGTACTATGCTGACAATCATGACCAATGTCGCCATGAACAACAAGGCGGGAGTCATTGGCGGAGTATCTGCCATGCTGATTATTACCCTGTCCATTCGGCCGGAAGATACCATCCTGTATGTCTTTGCTAGAATCTTTGAAACGTTTATGGGAGTCTTTGTTGCGATTCTGGTAAATTCTGATATAGATCGGCTGCGAGCCATCTTTGAAAAGAAAAAATAAAATCCGTGTAAGAAAATCTGACATTATTTCTTGACATAAGATTTATTTCGTCCTATAATAGTGCGTAGAGAGGAATTTGAATGAAGGAAAAAGAGTTTCGCCGAAACATGGCAGTCTTTCCCATCGGCAGTGTTATGAAACTGACGGACCTATCTGCCCGTCAGATCCGTTATTATGAAGACCAGAATCTGATTACCCCTGCTCGGAATGAGGGCAATCGTCGGATGTATTCTTTGAATGATATGGACCGCCTTTTAGAAATTAAGGATTATATTTCAGAAGGCTATAATATCGCTGCGATTAAGAGGAAATATGCTGAGCGTGAAGCCAAGTCCCGCAAGACCATTAGTGACAAAGATGTCCGCCGTGCCCTGCATCATGACATCTTGCAGCAAGGCCGTTTTGCTTCTTCTCTACCAACCTTTGGTCAGATGCGTCGACCATAGCTATTTTGTTTGAATTACAAGGAGAAATTTAATGTCTATTACAGCAGCTGATATCCGTCGCGAAGTAAAAGAGAAAAATGTTACCTTTATTCGTCTTATGTTCTCTGATATCTTAGGAACTATGAAGAATGTGGAAATTCCTGCCACGGATGAACAGCTTGACAAGGTCTTATCCAATAAAGCCATGTTTGATGGTTCTTCCATTGAAGGTTTTGTCCGTATCAATGAATCAGATATGTATCTTTATCCTGATCTAGATACTTGGACAGTCTTTCCCTGGGGAGATGAAAACGGCAGTGTAGCGGGCCTGATTTGTGATGTTTACACGACGGATCATGTACCGTTTCTAGGGGATCCTCGCAGCAACCTCAAGCGTGCCCTCAAGCATATGGAAGAGCTGGGCTTCAAATCCTTTAACCTCGGACCAGAGCCAGAATTTTTCCTCTTTAAGCTGGATGAAAATGGTGATCCGACGCTGGAAGTAAATGACAAGGGCGGTTATTTTGACTTGGCGCCGACAGATTTGGCAGACAATACTCGCCGGGAAATCGTCAATGTCCTGACCAAGATGGGCTTTGAAGTAGAAGCTAGTCACCATGAGGTAGCAGTCGGCCAGCACGAGATTGACTTTAAGTATGACGAAGTACTTCGGGCTTGTGACAAGATTCAGATTTTCAAGTTGGTTGTGAAAACTATTGCTCGTAAGCACGGTTTGTATGCAACCTTTATGGCTAAGCCTAAGTTTGGGATTGCAGGATCTGGTATGCACTGTAATATGTCTCTCTTTGATCAAGACGGCAATAATGCTTTCTTCGATCCAGAAGATCCAAAAGGTATGCAACTGTCAGAAACAGCCTACCATTTCTTGGGTGGTTTGATTAACCATGCTTATAACTACACAGCTATCATGAATCCAACGGTCAACTCATACAAACGTCTGGTTCCTGGATATGAAGCACCAGTTTATATTGCTTGGGCAGGACGTAATCGTTCACCGTTGGTGCGCGTGCCAGCCTCTCGTGGTATGGGTACTCGCTTGGAGCTGCGTTCGGTTGATCCGATGGCCAATCCATATATTGCTATGGCAGTTCTCTTGGAAGTTGGCCTGCACGGTGTCGAAAATAAAATCGAAGCTCCAGCACCAATTGAAGAGAATATTTATATCATGACTCCAGAGGAGCGTAAGGAAGCTGGAATTACAGACCTACCATCAACGCTTCACAATGCCTTGAAGGCCTTGACAGAAGACGAAGTCGTTAAAGCGGCTCTTGGCGAGCATATCTATACGAGCTTCTTAGAAGCTAAGCGTATCGAGTGGGCTAGTTATGCAACCTTTGTCTCCCAATGGGAAGTGGATAATTATCTGGATTTATACTAAACTTAGAGCAGGAGGATTGGCATATCCCCTGCTTTTTCGTGGAGGAGGAGAAAGATGGAAAAATTTCATGATTTTATTAAGCGTGTTTTTGATGAGCAATATGAAGTCTATTTTGGTCCAGATATGCTTGAAAAACTTGAGCCTCAAGATTATTATTTAAGGCGGGAGGAAGATGGCCAGTTAATTGCCTTGCTCCATGCCCAACAGGTGCTGGAAAATATTCATGTCAAGGCTTTGGTGGTGGATAAAGAACATCAGAAAAAAGGTTTGGGAGCTAGTCTGCTGGCAGAATTAGAAGAAAAGGCTGTAGAAGCTGGAGTAACTAGCATTACCTTGTCCACTAAATCTTATCAAGCCAAGGATTTTTACATCAAGCAAGGCTATGAAATCTACGCCAGTTTAGCAGATGTCCCGCAAAAGGGCATTACCAAATATCATTTTATTAAGAAATTAAGCTGAGCTAGTCTCAATAGATAGAAGTCAATTTGGCTTCTGTTTTTTAATATTCATTTGCATACATTCAGTATGTATGTTAAAATAAAGTTTAAGAAAAGGAGAACAAATGATTACCAGTTTATACCCCGTTTTAATGAGCGAAGATGTCCATCAAGCGGCACAATTTTTCATTGAGCATTTCCAATTTCAGGAAATCTTCCGTTCAGATTGGTATATTAGTTTAAAGAATATCGAGAGTGGTTTTGAGCTTGCTTTTATTGATAGTAAGCATGGGACAGTGCCACAAGCCTACCAGTCTAAGGCGAGTGGCCTAATCATCAATATCGAAGTTGACAATGTGGATTGTTTTTATGAAGACTTGCGTCAGCAAGAAGAAATGGAGTTCCTTCTTCCTATTAAGAGTGAAGATTTTGGTCAGTGCCATTTCATTGTGGAAGCACCGGGTTCTGTTTTGGTTGATGTAATTCAAGTAATTCCACCTAGCGCTGAGTTTGCGGCAAATTATTTGGAGAGTGAAGATGAATAAAAAGCAGCAGGCTTCTCTAGAGACAAGTAAGAAAATATTAGCTATCGCCCGGAAACATTTTTCTTTAAAGGGTTATGCAGAAACTTCCTTGGAAGAAATTGTAGATGAATTGGGAGTGACAAGAGGCGCACTTTATCATCATTTCGGGAATAAGAAAACTTTATTTACCGCCGTACTGGCACAAATTCAGTCCGAACTGGGGTCTTATGTAGAAAAAAATGCCCTGGAAGCACACGATTCTTGGGAGCAGTTGGTGGAAGGCTGTGTTGCTTTTGTTCGTTTTGCGACCTTGACCGAAAATAAACGTATTCTCCTGCTTGATGGTCCCAATATCGTTGAGTGGAAAGAGTGGCGTCGTCAGGACGAGGCTAATTCTTTCTTTCATTTGAGAGAACAATTAGACATTTTATCTAAAGAAGGGAAACTTATCTCTATTGATCTGGATATGGCAGCTCATATGATTTCAGGCGCCTTGAACGAGTTGTCTCTTTTTCTGGCTGAGAAAGAGGAAGAAGCAGAAGTTAGAGAAGCAGTGAGAAGTCTGTTAAGGGGATTTAAAAATCATGGCGAAAAAGGTTAAAAATTATTATGATTTGGTTTATGCGGAGGACTTGAGCCGTCGCTTGCAAGAAGTCACAGATAAATTTGATACTCAGCATTTTATGTCTCTAGTTGAAAGCGATTTAGAGGCTTTGGAATTTACTCAGCGTCAAGAGCTGCTGGCAAGGAGTATCAAAGAATGCTTGCCGCTTTCCTATGCTGATTCTCTTAAGGTTTTTGAGCAGATACTTGGTCCGGAGTTAGAGGGTGGCTTGGGCATGTTTTCAGAAGGGTATTGGTTGTGGCCGATTGGCAAGTATGTGGAACTTTACGGAGGTCAGGAATTCGAGCTGAGTGCAGCTTTCAGTAAGGAATTAACCAAGCGATTTACTGGAGAATTTTCCATGCGGCCCTTGCTGGCTAATTATCCTAATGCTACCATGGATTTACTGCTAGAGTGGAGTAAAGATGAGAATATGCGTGTCCGCAGATTAGCTAGCGAGTGTATGCGTATCCGATTGCCTTGGGCTAAGAAGCAGACTGTGGTCTTAGATTATTTTGATGAGTTTACCACTATTTTAACAAATCTAAAGGATGACACGGATAAATCAATCCAAAAAAGTGTCGCTAATAATCTGAATGATTTATATAAAGAAGATCCTGAAAAATTCGAGAGGGTAATTGAATCTTGGCAAGAGGAAGAATTGAGTCCGAGTTGCGCTTGGATTATTAAGCATGCTTCGCGAACAAAAAATAAAGCAGAAAAATAAGCTTTGCTAGCCTAGCAAAGCTTATTTTTAGTTATCTTCGTCTGGTGTAAGCACCATCGGAATAATAATAGGTTCGCGCTCGGTACTTTCGTAGAGGAAAGGACGCAAGGCGTTGACGATAGCGCCGCTGACAGATTGGACGCTGGCATCTTTATTCTTGAGTGCAATGCGAATGGCATTGAAGAGGATGCGCTGGCTTTGGCGAATGAGGTCGCCTGATTCGCGCATGTAGATAAAGCCACGGCTGAGAATATCTGGACCGGCTAAAATCATCTTGGACTCAAAGTCAACCGTCGCGACAGCCAGGACAACACCGTCCTCTGACAGGTCTTTACGGTCGCGCAGGACTGCAGCTCCGATTTCGCCGATGCGGTTCCCATCGACATAGATATCTTGAGCGTTGAAGCTGCCAGCAATACGAGCTGAGTCAGCTGTCAGAGCCAGCACATCACCATTGCTCATGATGAAGATATTATCTTTTGGCACTCCAGTATCAACGGCTAGACCTGCATGGACTTTCTGCATACGGTATTCACCATGGACTGGCATGAAATATTTAGGCTTGATCAAGCGGAGCATGAGTTTCTGCTCTTGTTGGCCACCGTGTCCAGAGGTGTGGATGTTGTTAATCTTACCGTGGATAACCTCTACACCGGCCTCGGAAATAATGTTAATCAGCTTGTTAACGCTGGTCGTATTACCAGGGATAGGACTGGATGAGAAGATGACCGTATCTCCCGGTTGCAGCTGAACCTGACGGTGGGTGCCATTAGCAATCCGAGACAGGGCTGCCATCGGCTCACCCTGACTTCCAGTACACATAATCAGCACTTCGCCAGCTGGATAGTCCTTGAGTTCATTTGGCTCGATGAAGGTATCTTTGGGAACCTTGATATAGCCCAGCTCAATCCCATTGACAATAGCCTTTTCCATAGAACGGCCAAAGACCGCAATCTTACGGCCAGTCTTAACAGCAGCATCTGCGGCTTGCTGAAGACGGAAGATATTAGAGGCAAAGGAAGCGAAAATAATCCGTCCATTAATGCCTTCAATAATCTTCATGATAGATTGCCCAACAACTTTTTCGGAATTGGTAAAGGTCGGAACTTCAGCATTGGTCGAGTCAGATAGGAGACAGAGCACACCTTCTTCGCCCAGAGCAGCCATGCGGTGCAAGTCTGCCGGCTCACCGACTGGTGTAAAGTCAAACTTGAAGTCACCTGTACAGACAATCTTACCCTGTGGCGTATGGATGACAATTCCCAAAGGCTCTGGGATAGAGTGGGTTGTCCGGAAGAAAGTAGCTTTCAGATGCTTGAACTGCAGTTCTGTGTTTTGATTGATTTCATAGAGCTTGGCATCGCGCAAAAGTCCATGCTCTTCTAGCTTGCCGCGAATGAGGGCCAGGGCCAAAGGGCCAGCATAGATAGGAACATTGGCTTGCTTGAGCAGGAAAGGAATACCGCCGATATGGTCCTCGTGCCCGTGGGTGATGAGGACAGCTTTTACGCGGTCAATATTTTCCACGATATAAGAGTAGTCGGGAATGACATAGTCGATTCCTAACAGGTCGTCTTCTGGGAACTTGATACCAGCATCCACGATGATGATTTCATTTTGGTATTCAATCCCGTAGGTGTTTTTACCGATTTCGCCTAACCCACCAATCGCAAAAACGCCAACTTCTTTGGGTTTTAAGGTATATGCCATGGGTTAGAACTCCGTCAATTCAAAAGTGCCTGACTCTTTTTCGTACTCGAGGTGTTTGTCAGACAAGAGCTCGATAAATTCAATATTGTAAGGGGTATTTTCTTCGACTAACTTACGAGCCTGAATGCGGCCTCCCAATTCATTAGCTGCTTCGACCTCTAAATAAAGGGCACGTGTCTTTTCACGGCGCGGACTGCGCTCTTTTGTTTCCTGATAAAAAACTTTGTAAATCATAAGATTCCTTTCTGTGATAAGGTCTAAAAAATAAAAGAAGGCAGGCGTTAGCGCATTTCTTCACATGATAAATTAAAAATGATAAATGGAAAGTGAGCGATTGCTGTGACTTCTGATAGGGCTTACTCAAATGAAGAGGCTAAAATGCTGTTTTAGCCTTGTATCTTATGGAAAAGTAAGAGTAATGAAATTGACCTGATGTTTAATTATTATTGTAATTATACCATAGAATGAGCTTAGGAAGCAAGTCGGGACGGTGAATTTCAGAGCCGGTTTTTCAGCCAAAGCGGCTTGACAAAAAGAAAAATCAAGCGATGAACATTTGGTCACTTGATTTTGAGGGCTGCTTATTTGGTGAAATAGCCGTGCTTGCGGTACCAATCTACCACGTCAGCTAAGCTTTCTTCGAGAGGGCGATGCTGTCCGCCTAGCTCGCTCTCGGTTTTGGCAAAGCTAAAATTACTTTTGAGATATTCTTCGGCCATGAGATGAGCGAGCTCATTGGTAACCAAAATTGGTTTTTTGGTGAGCCGGTGGTAGAGCTCACTTGCTTGGGCATAGATTTTGACGAAAAGAGGGGAGATCTTGCGCTTGGGGGCGGGAACGCCAGTGATTTTTTCCAGTATTTGGTACAATTCTGTCATGGTCACTTGCCGTCCAACTGCCAGATAGCGCTCCTTTGAGCGTCCGTATTTCATGGCGCGGAGATGAATATCTGCTACATCTCTAGCATCCACCATATTATAGCTAGCCTTTAAGATACCTGGAAGTTTTTGCTCTACAAAATTGATAATCAGCTGCCCACTGGAGGTCGGACCAAGGTCTCTAGGACCCAACATTACACTCGGCAAGATAAAGCAACCGAAAACATCTGAATGCTTGTCCAAGAAATCACGAACGGCCTCTTCACTCAAAATCTTGCTGCGATAGTAATCAAAAGGAGTATCTTTTGAGCGAGACATGCTTTCATCGATTAGCTGATTGGCCTCACCTTCCAGTACGACACAGGAGGAAGTATGGACAAATTGGCGGATACCAGCCTCGTAAGCAGCTTCTAGGAGGTTATTTGTGCCTATAATATTAGTGTCGTAGAGCTCCTGCCAGTGCTTGCCGCCTTTATAATTATCGCGGAAAAAAGCAGCGGTATGAAAGAGGCTGTCGCAGCCTGCTAGATAGTCACGATAGCTTTCGGGCTCTAAAATATCCCCCTTGACAATCTGGATAGGCAGGTCGGCAAATTGTTTGCGCGCTTTTTCCTCGGAGCGAACGAGAGCGGTCACTTGAATGTTTTCTTTTAGCAGAGCACGCACGAGATTATTTCCTAAAAGACCGGTCGCACCAGTCACAAAAGCGTGGGTCATTGTTCTAGCTGGTTTTTGATTTGTAGGGTTTGGGGTCATCCGTTTTTCCTCCTTTTGCAAATAGATGATATATCATCTATTTAAGATTCTATATTTTTTAACTAAAATTGTCAACAATTTTCCTAATCTAGTGTAAAATAGTATAGAAGTGATTTTTGAAAGGAGAGCAGCGTGGTAGCAGAAGGAATTCGATTTGGCTATTTGTTTAGAAGTGCAGAGAGCTTAGCGACGAGAGAATATGGGAAGTTGCTAGAGCCTTTGGGAATTACGCCCAATCAAAGCGAGGTCTTGCTCGTTTTGGGCGAACATGCTCCGCTGTCTCTCAAGGGCTTGGGGGAATCCCTGATTTGTGAGGAAAAAAGCCCTAGTCGCTTGGTGCAGGCTTTGATTAAAAAAGGCTTGGTCAAGAAGGAAATTTCTAGCAAGGACAAGCGCAGTTCTCGCTTGAGCTTGACTGCTGCTGGAGCGGATTTGCTGCCCAAGATTGCTGAGCAAGAAGCGATTTTTGGAAAACACTTGGCGCAGCAAGTGCCTAATTTGGAGGCTTTTAGCCAGATTTTAGAGGAATTTTTGGTAGATAGTTTCTACGAAGACAAATTAAAACGCCGCTCACTTTGGCGGCAAGAGGAAAAATAGAGGATAAGCATGAAGATTGCAGCTATTGATACGTCAAGTAAGGCGCTGACGCTCGCGATTTTAGAGGACGAGACCTTGCTGGCGCAGATGACTTTAAATATAAAGAAAAACCACAGCATTACCCTGATGCCGGCTATTGATTTTCTGATGAATAGTCTGGACATGAAGCCGACGGATTTGGATCGTATCGTAGTTGCTCAGGGTCCGGGCAGCTACACAGGTCTGCGAATGGCGGTGGCGACAGCCAAGACTCTGGCTCATACCCTCAAGATTGAGCTGGTCGGTGTGTCTAGTTTGCTGGCTTTAGTCCCAGAGCAGGTGGAAGGTTTGGTCATTCCTGTCATGGATGCCCGCCGCAATAATGTCTATGCTGGCTTTTATCAGTCTGGTCAGTCTGTACGGCCGGAGGCTCATCTGCCATTGGCAGAGGTTTTGGAAATAGCTGGCGTTGCTGATCAGCCAGTCACCTTTGTCGGAGAGACTGCAGTGTTTGCAGAGCAGATTGAAGCTGCTCTTCCTGGGGTATCGGTTCAGCCGACTTTACCAGATGCGGCAGTTATTGGTCGTCTCGGTTTAGACCTGCCAGCCCAGTCTATTCATGACTTTGTCCCTAACTATCTCAAGCGTGTAGAAGCTGAGGAAAATTGGCTCAAGACCCATCAGGAATCCAGTGATTCTTACATTCGGCGCCTATGATTGAGATGAGAAAATGGAGCGACAGCTCGGATGTGGACGTGGCAGTTCTAGCAGAAGAGCTGGAACAGCTCTTACTTGCTGTCTATGCGGTCAGCCCTTGGACTGTGGGTCAATTGGAAGAGGTCCTGCTCTCGAATGTGAACAGCTGTGCGCTAGCAGAAGATGGGAGTCAGCTGGTCGGCTTTTTAGTCTGGCAGGAGACAGACTTTGAAGCAGAAGTTCTGCAGATTGCTGTATTGCCTAGCTATCAGGGGCAGAAAATCGCGACAGCCTTGTTTGACTTTTTGCCAGCAGACAAAGAAATTTTCCTCGAAGTGAGGGAGTCGAACAAGCCAGCTCTGCTATTTTACAAAAAAGAAAAATTTGAAGAAATCGCGCGGCGGAAGGCCTACTACCATGCTCCGGTGGAAGATGCGATTGTCATGAAAAGAGAGAAGCATGAAAGATAGATATATTTTAGCTTTTGAGACGTCTTGTGACGAGACCAGTGTGGCGGTTCTGAAGAATGAGACAGAGCTTTTGAGCAATGTCATTGCCAGCCAGATTGAGAGTCACAAGCGTTTTGGCGGAGTGGTGCCAGAAGTGGCCAGCCGTCACCATGTGGAGGTCATTACGGTTTGCATTGAGGAGGCCTTGGCAGAAGCAGGGATTAGCGAGGAGCAGGTCACAGCGGTGGCCGTCACCTACGGTCCTGGTCTGGTTGGGGCGCTTCTTGTCGGCTTGGCAGCGGCCAAGTCCTTTGCCTGGGCTCATGATATTCCCCTGATTCCAGTCAATCATATGGCTGGACACCTGATGGCAGCCCAAAGTGTGGAGCCCTTAGAATTTCCCTTGCTGGCTCTTTTGGTCAGTGGCGGTCATACTGAATTGGTCTATGTCAGTCAGGCTGGTGATTATAAGATTGTGGGGGAGACCCGCGATGATGCGGTCGGTGAAGCCTATGATAAAGTCGGTCGAGTCATGGGCTTGACCTATCCAGCAGGTCGAGAGATTGATCAGTTAGCTCATGAGGGACAGGATATTTATGATTTTCCGCGGGCTATGATTAAGGAAGACAATCTGGAATTTTCTTTTTCCGGCCTCAAGTCGGCCTTTATCAACCTGCACCACAATGCCCAGCAAAAAGGAGAGGTCTTGTCTAATCAAGACCTGTCAGCAAGCTTTCAGGCAGCGGTCATGGATATTCTCATGGCCAAGACTAGAAAAGCCCTGGAAAAATATCCAGTCAAGACTCTGGTCGTGGCGGGCGGTGTTGCGGCTAATCAAGGCCTGAGAGAACGCTTGGCAGCTGAGATTCAGGATGTGAAGGTGATTATTCCGCCATTGCGCCTTTGCGGTGACAACGCTGGTATGATTGCCTATGCCAGTGTCAGTGAGTGGAACAAGGAAAATTTTGCCAGTTTGGACCTCAATGCTAAGCCGAGTCTGGCTTTTGAAACTATGGAGTAAAGGAGAAGAATGCGCGGACAGACATTTAAACAGGGGGCACAGGCGGCAGTGCCAACAGCTCTGGGCTATATTGGGATTGGCTTAGCCTGTGGCATCATGGCGGCGCCCTATATGAATCCCTTGGAGATGGGGCTGATGAGTATTCTGGTTTATGCGGGCAGTGCCCAGTTTGCCATGATTGGTTTATTTGCCCAGCAGGCGCCGGTCTTGGCCATCGCACTGACTGTTTTTCTTATTAATATCCGACATCTTTTGCTCTGTCTGCATGCATCAACTCTTTTTCGTAAGTCTAGCTTGATGCAGAATATTGTCATTGGCTCTTTTTTGACGGATGAATCTTATGGAGTCTTGATGGGAGAGCGGGCACATACAGAAGAAATTGCTGCTGCTTGGATGATGGGCAATAATTTCATGAGTTACGCTTCCTGGATTTTGGGTACTGTTTTGGGAACAGCCCTCGGTGCCCTTCTGCCCAATCCTGAGAGCTTTGGCCTGGACTTTGCCCTAGTCGCTATGTTTATTGGCATTTTTTCTTCTCAGTTTACCATCATGCTGCGACGTGTCAAGATAAAGAAGCTCTTTTTAGTCTTGGGCGTGGTGGGTCTTGCCTACCTGCTTCTGACCATGCTGCTTCAAAATTCGCTGGCGGTACTGTTTGCAACCTTGCTAGGCTGTACAGTGGGGGTGATTTTGGATGATAAGTAAGTATATTTTGCTGGCTATTCTTTTGTCAGCCCTAGTCACTTGGATTCCGCGGGTTTTGCCCTTTATCCTAGTCAAGTACAAGGGGCTTCCGCCCATGGCAGAGCGTTTCCTTAAATATTTGCCAGTTTCCATTATTTTTGCACTTATCCTGTCTAGTGTCACCAATGCTAAAACAGGTCAGCTGCCGAGCTTTAAATGGCTGGATTTAATGGTCGTTTTTCCGACTATTTATGTGGCATTTAAGTATAAAAACTTAATTGCAACTGTTGTGTTTGGTGTAGTCTTGGTGGCCTTGCTGCGCTATCTAGCTGGATTTCTTGGCTTATAAAGAAAGTACAAGACAGATTGAATCGGTCTGTTTTTTTGTTAAATTCTAAGAATTATCTGAAAATATAATATTTTATGCTATAATGGAAGCAATAAAAATCATGGAGGTTCGGAAATGGCAGAAGCAGGTCATAAATTTTTAGCAAAATTAGGAAAGAAACGCCTTCGTCCCGGTGGCAAGCTGGCAACGGACTGGCTGATTGAGCAGGGGCATTTTTCCAGCGATAAGAAAGTTCTAGAGGTTGCCTGCAATATGGGGACCACAACAATCGAGCTAGCTAAAAAATATGGCTGCCAAATTACTGCAGTTGATTTGGATAAGGCTGCGCTGGCTCAGGCTAAGCTTAATGGAGACAAGGCTGGTGTGAGTGAACTCGTCACATTTGAGCAGGCTAATGCTATGAAGCTGCCTTATGATGACAATTCTTTTGATATTGTTATCAATGAAGCCATGCTGACCATGCAGACGGAGAAGGGAAAAGCCAAATGTATGGATGAGTACTACCGGGTGCTGAAGCCAGGCGGAGTGCTCCTCACCCACGACGTCATGCTCAAACAAAGAGATGAGAATGTCCGGGAAGAGCTATCTCGTGCGATTAATGTCAATGTGGGGCCTCTGACAGAAGGTTCTTGGATTCAGCTAGCGCGCTCTCATGCTTTTGACCGTGTAGACACCTTTATCGGCGAAATGACCTTGATGAGCCTTCGAGGGATGATATATGACGAAGGACTGGGCGGCACACTGAAAATCTGCTTCAATGCCCTTAAGAAAGAAAACTACAGTCAATTTATGAAGATGTTTAAGATGTTCCAAAAAAATCAGGAAAAACTGGGCTTTATTGCCATGGTTTCCTGGAAATAGAGAATTAACCTTCTGGACTTGATCTAGGAGGTTGTTTTTTTGTTTGTTGGAGTACTTGACATCTTTTATGAAAGCTGTTATACTTTTTTAAGAATATTCAATGTTGATTATAGGTGTGAGATGATGACAAAATTATTAGTATTAGCTATCTTGGATATGAAAGCAATGTCGGGTTACGATATTCAGCAAATGATGCAGACAACAGATGCTCAAAGATGGGGAGCTGTTCAAGTAGGCTCTATCTATCATGCTCTAAAGAAATTAGAGCATAAAGGATATATTACTATTTCTAGTGTTGAGCAGACAGGTCATCGCCAAAAAGTGGTTTATCAGATAACAGATCAGGGGAGAGTCTATTTAAAAGAACTTGTTCGTGAAGCTTTGGAAAGCCCAGCTCTTACTTATCCTTCGGCTTTATATGCTGGTTTGTCTTTTTATGAGCAATTATCAGATGATGAGGTGAGCTTAGCCCTGCAGGAGCAGGAAAATAAGTTAGAACGGGAAGAAATGCTTATTTTACAGGGATGGGAACAAAAACGAGAAGCTTTGAACAATCAAATATCTCCTATGGTACAACTAATTTTTGATCATATGCTAGCAATGATTCGTGCCCAACGAGATTTTATCAAGCAGGCTCAAGACTATTTGCAAACTGAAGAGAAGTAGAGGGTTAGAAAACATTCTAACTCTTAAAAACTACTCTTATATTCAATATAGAATATACGACGAGGAGTAAAAATGAATGATTATCAAAAAAGGATACTGTTGTTTCAGAGTTTTAGACAGTTAACTGAAATGATTGTTATCGGTGGTGGAGGAAGCTGGTAGTAGTGGTTTGACAATACAATCTAGAGATTTATATACTGAAAGGAATCACTATGAAAAAACAAGAAAATTTAAATACCAATCGAAAAAAAGCTTTATTTGTTGTCACTTTAGCCGTTTTTACAGACATGTTTATTCATGGTATGATTGTGCCAATCCTACCAATTTACGCAGGTTCTTTAGGGATTTCCCAGACAGCTTTGGGCTTTCTATTTGGAAGCTATGCTTTAGCCCTATTAATCACAACTCCTATTTTTGGAATGATTTCTGATAAGCTTGGCCGTAGAGGGCCGATGCTTTGGGGAATTCTTGGTTTGGCAGCTGCAACTCTACTTTTTGCTTTTGCAAATACTTTTTGGTTTTTGCTTTTAGCTCGTATTTTACAAGGCTGTGCTGCTGCAATCACATGGACAGCTGGTTTGGCTCTCTTGGCAGATTTTTATCCATCTGAAGAGAGAGGGCAAGCTATGGGAATTGCCTTATCAGGTCAGGCTATGGGGATTCTTGTTGGTCCAAGTCTGGGCGGCTGGCTCTACCAAATCGGTGGTTATATGTTTCCATTTTTTGTAGCAGCAGGTATGGCTGTTTTAGATGGTTTGCTGCGTCTTCTTTTATTGAAAGAAGAGCCGCATAGAGAGAAACAAACAGAACAGCAGCCATTTGAACTGTTAAGAAATCAGCACTTTTTATTGATAGTTGGTGCTGTCATGATTGGTGCTGCGGTTCCAAGTGCCCTGCAGCCGACTTTACCCGCTAGATTTGAAGCAGTATTTCATGCTACACCACTTGTTATAGGATTACTTTTTGCTGTGCCTACAATTGCTTATGCAGTCATTGCTCCTCTGATTGGGAGACTATCTACAAAATTAGGTCATGCAAGGATGACTGTTCTAGGTTTCATTATCACTGCGCTAGCTATGGCATTTGTCACTCTTCCTAGCAATATCTATTTAGAAATAGCAGCTTTGAGTCTGATTGGCATCGGTATGGGAATGATTCTTGCACCTAGTCTGCCTCGTATGGCTGATTTAGCTCAGGAAAAAGAAAATGCTAGCTATGGTTTCACATTTGCGATTTATAATACAGCTTATTCTGTCGGTATGATGATGGGCCCTGTATTGAGTGGTCTTTTATCTGAAAACTTTGGTCTGCAATGGGCTTATGTTATTTTGGCAGGTGCCATAGTTCTTTATATGATGATTTTTGCAAGTCACTTAAATCATTAAAAAGGAGGTTTCGTTTTGAAAGAATATAAAAAACTTCAGCAGTTATTACTGTCTATAGATGGGCAAAGTTACTCAAGCTATAAAAGAATAAAAGGTTTTTATCAGTTTCCTGATTATATTTTAGCGATTGATCATGTTCAGGTAGATCCCTATGCTCCACCATCAAAGATGAGAATTCTTATACAGCGTGAAACAGTGGACATTCCCAAAGAGTACATCAATCAAAAGAATAAGAGAATTGCTGTTTCGGATTTTTTAACACGAAACTTTTATAAACAAAGCCAAAAATTTAATCATTCAGTAAAAGGGACAGGTACCAGCGGTCTCATTATGATTGACCACTGTGGCCAAGAAATGTTGGAGCGAACAGCTGTTTTAATAAAAGATAATCAGATTGAAGTTCGTTTTGAAGTTGGTCTACCGGCTGCTGGGAGACGCATTTTAGGAAAAGCGGCAAATCGAATTTTTCAAGATATTCTTCCAGAAATCATTAAGCAAGCTCTTTTCTATCGTCATCTAAATCAGACAGCTTTACAAACTCAGATTGATCTTATTTTGGATCAAAAATATCTCAGAGAAGAATTACCTAAACAAAATTTAGTCGCGTTTATAGCAAATGGATCAATTTTACCAAGAGAAAGCGGAATTTCAGATGAGCCATTGATAGGGGCCAAACCTTTTCAAAGTCCGGCCAATCTGGAAATAGAATTTCATTTACCAAGCGGAAAAACTGTGACTGGCATGGGCATAAAAAAAGGAATTACCTTGCTTGTGGGTGGCGGTTTTCACGGAAAGTCGACAGTTTTGCAGGCACTTGAACGTGGTGTTTATAACCATATTCCCAATGATGGTCGTGAATTTGTACTAACGGTTTCTGATGCAGTAAAAATTCGTGCGGAAGATGGCCGCTCTATTCAAAAGGTAGATATCAGTCCCTTTATTAATCATTTGCCTGGTAATAAAGTTACAAAACAATTTTCAACCATGAATGCCAGCGGCAGTACTTCGCAGGCTGCGAATGTTGTGGAAGCATTGGAAGCTAGGGCATCTTTGCTTCTCATTGATGAAGATACATCGGCTATGAATTTTATGATTCGTGATAGAAGGATGCAGCAGCTGATTGTCAAAGAAAAAGAACCAATCACACCTTTTGTTGATAGAGTACAATCCCTCTATAAAGATTTAGGGGTATCAACTATTTTAATTATTGGCGGCTCAGGCGATTATTTTGAGGTTGCTGACAGAGTTATTATGATGGATGAATACCTACCTAAAGATGTCACGGCTAAGGCAAAAAATATTGCAGCAGCTGATTCTTATAATCGGGAAGATTCTGTGGAACCCTTTGAAATCCTTAGTAGGCGGGTTCCTCTTAGTTCTAGTTTCCCTTTATCTGGTAAGGAAGATCGTCTAAGAGCCAAGGGAAAATTGCATCTTCTTTATGGTTGGGAAACGATTGATTTATCTGGGTTGGAGCAGTTAGTCGATGACAGTCAAACTAATGCTCTTGCTGTTATGTTAGCCTATTTTAAAAATCATTTTTTAAATGACCATTCTTCTTTATCAGAAGCGATTGAACAACTTTATCAACACATTGAAAATTTTGGATTAGATGCTGTCTCACCTTATACTGGACATCCCGGCAACTTAGCTTTACCAAGAAAACAGGAATTTTATGCCATGCTTAATCGTTATCGAGGTTTGAAAATAAAGTAACATTGTAGAAATTTTCTAAAAAAACTTGACCCTGACCTTTGGTCAGGGCTTATACTATAGTGGTAAGGAGATCTATCATGTACCATATCAAAGAAGCTGCGCAACTTTCGGGAGTCTCTGTCAAAACCCTGCATCATTACGACAAAATCGGACTTTTAGTACCCGCCAAATCAGAAAATGGCTATCGGACATACAGCCAAGATGATTTAGAGCGGTTGCAGGTCATCCTTTACTATAAGTATCTGGGTTTTTCTTTGGAGAAAATAGCAGAGCTGCTGAGTCAGGACGATCAGGAATTATTGCCGCATCTGGTTAGGCAGTTAGAGTATTTGCAGCAGGAAAGAGATCGCTTGGACACCTTGATTTCCACCTTGCAAAAAACCATTCAAGAAGAAAAAGGAGAAAGAAAGATGACAATGAAAGAAAAATTTGCAGGCTTTACCTACGAAGATAATCACAAATACCATCAAGAAGCCGTCGAAGAATACGGTCAAGAAGTCATCTCGGAAGCACTGGCTCGTCAAAATGGACGGGAAGAAGAAGCTGCCGCAGCCTTCAATCAAGTTTTTCAAAGTCTGGCAGAGAATATGGGGCAAGGCTTGCCGGTTGACGCAGCAGAAAATCAAGAACAGGCAGCGCGTCTCTTACAAGCCATTCGCACTTACGGCTTTGACTGCTCACTGCAAGTCTTTGCTTATATCGGCCAAGGCTATGTCCACAATCCAGAATTCAAGAAGAATATTGACAAGTTCGGATCAGGCACTGCCCAGTACACAGCGGATGTGATTGCAGTTTACGTTCGGACAAATACGAAATAAATAGGCTAGGAAATTTCTAGCCTAGAATTTCTACTTCAAGTCATAAAGCCAGTCCTCGCTGTCTTTATAGTAAAAGAATTCACTTAAATCGTCTTCTAAAAAAACACGCAGCATATCAGACATGTCATTTGTTGCCAGCTTTAAATGGGACAGATTTTTAAAATCTTCCCACCAGACCTTTCCTTCATCTGAGGATTGCAGCACACCAGAATAGTGATTTGTCTTATAGAGCAAGACGACATAACGAAAATCTTTATCATCATACCAATCCTTTATGCCGCAAAGTTGAGGCTTGAATATGGTTAATCCAGTTTCTTCTTTGACTTCTCTGATAACTGCATCGGTAAAAGATTCTCCACGCTCTACATGCCCGCCAGGAAAAGTGATACCGGGCCAGTCAGACTTGACTCGTTCTTGGACGAGAACTTTTTCTCCGTCATAAATCATACACATGTTGACGAATTCTACATTTTCCAGTCGATTCATTTGTTTCTTCCTTTTGTTTGAGATGAATGGTGGAATCTAAACGATCACTCATAATGCAAGCTCCCTGATACCCAGCCGGTGCAAAGGGCAGATGTGATATTGAAGCCGCCTGTGTGGGCATTAATGTCTAGGACCTCTCCAGCAAAGTGGAGGCCGGGAACAAGCTTGCTTTCCAGAGTTTTGGGATTAATTTCTTTGAGGCTGACGCCGCCTTTGGTTACAAAGGACTTGGCCAGGGACATTTTGCCAGTGACAGGGATGGGCAGTTCTTTGATTTGTTTGATGAGGGCATCTTTTTCACTGATATGAAGTTGTTTGACTTTCTCGGGAAAGGGCTGGGCAAAAAAGTCTGCCATTCGCTCGGGCAGGAGAATTTTCAGGCAGTTCTTCAGCGATTTTTCTCGGTTTTCTTCTAAAAATTCTGTCAAATCCTGCTTCCTCATCTGTGGCAGAAGATCCAGATAGATAGTTTCGCCGCCCTTTACAAAGCTAGACAGGCGCAGGGCTGCTGGCCCTGACAGACCAAAGTGGGTAAAGAGCAGGTCGTGGGTGATGGCATGCTTTCCATAGCTCAGGGTCACATCGTCCAGTGAAATCCCCTGAAGCGCTTTGTGAGGAAAGTCAGTCAGAAGAGGACTTTCAGCAGCTTCCAGGTCAGTCACAGTGAGCTTGAAGTGTCGGGCAATATCGTACCCAAAACCTGTCGAGCCAGTTGAAGGGTAGGACTTTCCTCCAGTCGTCACAATCAATTTCTGGCAGGTCCAAGTCTGGTCGCTGGATCTGACAGTGAAAAGCTCATCAGTTTTTTTGACAGAAACAATTTCAGTATTGGTGATAACAGTGCTGCCCAGCTCTGCAATTTTCTTTTCCAAAGCTTCGATAATGGTGCGGGACTTGTCTGTCGCTGGGAAAACACGGCCGTGGTCTTCGACCTTGAGTTTGACGCCGTTCTCTGTAAAAAAGTTGATAATGTCATGGTTGTCAAACTGGGAAAAGACACTGTAAAGAAAGCGACCGTTACCAGGAATTCCGGCCATGAGGTCATCTAGGTTTCCGTTGTTGGTCACATTGCAGCGTCCGCCGCCTGTACCAGCTAGTTTCTTGCCCAATCGTTTATTTTTCTCAAGGAGCAAGGTCTTTTGACCGTAGAAAGAACTGGAAATGGCAGCCATCATGCCGGCTGGTCCTCCGCCGATGATGATTGTGTCGAAATGGTTCATGTATCTTTTTCCTTTCGTGGAGAGGGGGTGTTCGTTATCAGTCGGAGATCTTGCACTTCCTAGCTGAGTATCCTTTTTGCAGCCTTACCGCTCCTCTTGGAAGAATGAAACTAGAAATCTCGAGGTTTCTACATTCAATCTTTTTTATTTTTCTTACTAAACTAATCTGTCTCATTGTATCATAAAAAAGGGCTAAAAAGATAGGAGTCAGGCTCAAAAAATCTTGTGAAATTTGACAGTTAAGGCTTGATATGATAAGATTTAGGTATCTACAAACTAGAAAAAGTTTTTGAGGAAATTATGGCAATTGAAAAGACAGTCAGCGAGTTAGCCGAGATTCTTGGAGTTAGCCGCCAGGCGATTAACAATCGTGTCAAGGCACTGCCGCCAGAAGATACGGAAAAGAATGAAAAAGGAGTCACGGTGGTGACCCGCAGCGGCTTGATTAAGCTGGAAGAGATTTATAAAAAAACTATTTTTGAAGATGAACCTGTTAGCGAAGATGTGAAGCAACGCGAGCTGATGGAAATCTTGGTGGACGAAAAAAATGCTGAGATTGTGCGGCTCTATGAGCAGCTTAAGGCCAAGGACAGCCAGCTAGCTAAGAAAGATGAGCAGTTGCGTATCAAGGATGTCCAGATTGCTGAAAAGGACAAGCAGCTGGACCAGCAGCAGCAGCTAACAGCCAAAGCTATGAATGAGCGTGAGACCTTGCTGTTGGAGTTGGATGAAGCCAAGGAAAAGGTGCAGGAGCAGGAAAGCAAGGGCTTCTGGGCACGTTTATTTGGAAAATAAAAATAAGGTTGGGACATCTGTCTCAACCTTGTTTTAAATAGGAATCGCTTTTTAGAAAGTTTTGTATTGTTCACAACATAAAGGAAGAAAATGAAATCACAAAGACTGGGACTTTTACGTCTCTATCGCAATCTTGATAAAATTCTGTTGCTCTTTTTCACAGTCTTTATGCTCATGGAGCTGGCTTGGGTGCCTTTCAACTCCTTTGCAGCAGAGACTCTGCTCAAGCAGACAGGCTACCTCTTCTTATCTTATACGAATGCCCTGAAGGTTCTGACTTCAAATGTCTGGGTTGGCTTGGCCTTTCTAGCGCTTTTTGCGGCCAACCTCTTTGTCGCTTATTTTCAGATTGGACTCATATTTATGGGGCTCCGCAATCTTCTGGACGAGGAAGAACGAAGCGCCTTTCAGTTTATCAAGAAAAGTTTCAAAGACAGCGGATCGCTGATTCGCTACGCCCGGCCCAGCAAGGTCCTCTTTATTGCACTGTATATGGGCTTTATCTTTCCCTTTCTGCGGCAAATTCTCAAAATCTACTACTTGAATAAAATTCTGATTCCAGAATTTATCGTGACCTATCTCAAGACGGCCTTATGGATGAAATTATCAATCTATGCTTTAGGTTTTCTGCTTTTTTTGATAGCGGTTCGCCTGATGTTTGCCCTGCCCAAGCTCTTTTTTGAGCATTTCCGCCTACGAGATGCGATTAGGTATAGTTTGGAGAAGACCAAGGGGCACTTGATTCGCTATACTTGGCAGCTCTTTTGGATATTGGCTAAGAGCTTTCTCTTCTTTCTTTTAAGCAGCATTCCGATTTTAGTGTTGCAGCAGTATGCGGATGGCCAGTCCAATCAGATAGCCTTGATAGCAGCGGTTGTTAATTACTGCCTCATCAAGCTGGCTTATTACTTTATGGTAGCCTACTTTCTGATTAAGTTTGTGGCTTTTCTGACAGATAGCAAGCTGTCTGAATACCGCTACAGAAAAGGCCTGCCTCTCATGCGCTGGTTTATCCTTTTGGTCACTAGCTCTGTCTTTGCCCTTGAAGGCTTTGTCTATCTCAATCTGCCCTTGGAAAACGTCCCTCTGACCATCTCTCACCGTGGAGTTTCGCAGGGAAATGGTGTCCAGAATACGGTTGAGTCGCTAGAGAAGACCGCCTTGCTTAAGCCAGACTATATCGAAATGGATGTACAGGAGACCAAGGACGGACAGTTTGTCATGATGCACGATGCCAATCTAAAAGCCTTGGCTGGCGTTGATGCTAAACCGCAAGAGTTGACTCTGCAAGAGCTGACGGCTTTAGATATTTCGGAAAATGGACACACTGCCAAAATTTCTAGCTTTGATGCTTATCTCAAACGAGCCAATCAGATGGGCCAGAGACTCTTGATAGAAATCAAGACCAGCAACTTGGACTCAGCTGATATGATGGACCGTTTCCTGAGCCAATACGGAGCCAACATCAAGGTTTATGGCCACCAGATTCAGTCCTTGGACTACCAGGTTATTGACAAGACAGTCCAGTATGATGAGAGCATACCGACCTTCTTTATCCTGCCCTACAATACTATTTTTCCACGGACACAGGCTTCTGGCTATACGATGGAGTACTCAACCCTCGATGAAAACTTTGTCGATAAGCTATGGACGACAGATAAGCAGCTCTATGACTGGACCATCAATGATGCAGACAGCATTGGCAAATCCTTCCGCTTAGGTGTTGACGGCATGATTACCGACGATTTAGAGCTGGTTCAGAGCTCTATCAAGGAACTGCAGAATAATCCTGACTATGCCCTGCTTTTGATGAGCAAGGCAGCGGATTTGCTTAATTTTGTCTAGTGGGCTAGTGAGGAAACGACTATAAATCAAAAAGACTGAGATTCTTCAGTCTTTTTTTGCTGGTTCGAGTATCTCTTGATTTATGTTTAGTCAAGAGGTAAGGTTATTTATCTTGCTTAAAAAGGCAATTTGCCTGCGAAAGCGCCCATTTTCTTCTGAGTGGCCTCATCAATCTGAGCCAGCGCGTGATTCAGGGCCTGCGCAGTCATCTCTGACAGAGTTTCCAAATCTTCAGGATCCACAACGGCTGGATTGAAGTCAATGCTGACTACCTTTTTATCGCCTGTCAGTTTAGCAACGACTAAATCTTGGGCAGATTTGCCGGTGAATTCTGTTGCAGCTAGTTCTGCCTGTCCTTTTTCCATTTGCTTTTGAAGCTTTTGTGCCTGCTTCATCATGCTTTGCATGTTCATCATAAGATTTTCTTTCCTTTCTCTAGCAAGGGCTCAGCCCTTGGTAATCTTCACTCTTCAAATTATATCATTTTTTGGAAAAGTGGCAAGAAGAACATTTCTAAGAGGTTTGACAAAGATTTATCATTTATAGTAGAATGGTCATGAATCTATATATCAAGGAGAAGACAACTTGAAAAACAAGAAGATAAAAGGTCTACTGTTGGTAGTGCTCTCATCCCTCTTCATCCTAATTGGCTGCAGCGGCAGCCCCAAAATTCAGGGAAAATGGAATGTACAGGATGCTAGCGGTGAACAAAAGACCATTGAAATAAAAGACAAGACTATCATTGTCAACGAAGAAGAGTATGAGTACACTCAAAATGCAGTTGGTTTTAAGAATGGGGTGAGTTATTATGGCCTGACTCGGAAAGATAATGGCGAAACATTTTCTATCGTCTTTCCTGAGAAAGATAAAAACACTGCTATTATGCTAATTCCTGATTCAGACGATGACTATCTCACAGGCAGTATGCTCTTTGCTATGAACCGCAAGGAAAAGCCAGATTATAAAAAATATGCAGAGAAATATCTCAATCTACGATAAAAGAAAAAGGCGCTGAATCTCAGCGTCTTTTAGGTTTTATTAAAGTGATGTCATGGTCGGCAAATCCAGACTAGATTGTTCCAAATCTACAGTCAGCTGATAATCGGTCTTATCACGGACGGTATGCTCAAAGTCTGTAGTGTAGAGGACGAGGCGCAGTTGGTCGCCTTTTTTCATTTTATAGATGGTTGGTTGCAGTTCAAAGGAAAATTCCAGCCATTGATCAGGAGTGACTTCTTCGACAGTCAGTAGGTTGGTCCGGTTTTGCAGGTTGATGAAGCCTTTGGTGATGACGCGATGAGGCGTTTCGGCAAAGGGCAGTTCAACCAGATTGTCCAGCATATAGTAGCGGCCGTTGTCCATGACTCTAGGCTCAATAGGAGTAGGAATTGGTGTGAGGCGTTTAGCCGGTCCGAAGTCCAGCAATTGAGCAGAAATCATTCCTTTATCAGTGCTGGATTTGAGGCGAAGATTGAGCTGGCTCGCTCCGTTGAGAAAGAGGTCCTTTTCTAAGGTCCAGTCTAGAGTAATCTGGTTGACCTTACCTTCAAAAAGCTCAGTCTTGAAGCTTTGGTAATTTTTAGCAAAACGATTATAGTCTTCTTCTGGATATTGATTTTGGATAGATTGGCAGTCTTGGCCTAGTTGGAGCTGAAGCTTCTGCTCTTGTCCGCCGAAGTCTTCCAAGGTCAGCCAACTTTGAGCTTGACTGTTGTCCTGCCAAATGACTGCTGGCAGTTCGAAGTCTGATTCACATCCCAGCAGTTTTTTGCTCAGTAGAGCATTGATAGACTCACGGAAGTCTATGGATTGCCAGTTGTTCATGTATACATGGGCACCGTTATGGAAGAAAAGATGCTTTTTTATGCGGGGCGGTAAGGCTCGGAACATATTATAGACATGGAGGGGCTTGACATTCCAGTCTTGAGAGCCATGGGTGAAGACGACTTCGGCCTTGACCTTATCTGCATGAAGCAGGTAGTTGCGGTCATGCCAAAATTGATTGTAATCTCCGGTTTGCCGGTCTAGGTCTTTGCGCTGCTGCTCTAGGCTTTGCTGATAAGCGTCGTTGTTGCGCAGGTAGTCACCAGCCCTCAGGTTGCGGGAGTAGGTCAGTTCGGTCAGGGATTCAAAGTCCTCTCCTGGATAGCCGCCAGGACTGGTAACGAGGCCGTTTTCGCGGTAGTAATTATACCAAGAAGAAATTCCAGCTTCAGCGATAATGACCTCCAAACCATCTACGCCAGTCGTTGCCAGCCCGTTGGACATGGTGCCCAGATAGGAGATACCGGTCGTAGCCACTTTTCCGTTGGACCAAGTGGCCTTGATTTCCCGTTGGCGAGTGTGGTCGGTGAAGGCTCGGCAGCGGCCGTTGAGCCAATCAATAACGTTCTTATAAGCCTCGATCTGCTGATAGTCACCGCTGGTCATCAGGCCTTCAGAATCTTTGGTTCCCACACCAGACACATAGAGATTGGCAAAGCCGCGGGGCAGCATGTAATCATTGAGCGTGTAGGTGCCGATATGACCTAATTTTTCCTCGGCTTCAGAGACTTCTTGGGCAAAATTCGGCGAATCCAGCTGGAGCAATTTGAGCTCAGGATCTTGTACTGTGATTTGATGAGGCTCTTTTTTTACTAAGTCCACATTCATATCATGGAGAGCCTTGTCGCTTGCGGGGTCATTGGTCCCTTGATGATAAGGAGAAGCGGTCATAACTGCAGGAATTTGTCCTTGATAGTGGGGCCGGATAATGCTGACTTTGATGAGGTCCGGACGGCCGTCTCGATCAGTATCTACACGTGATTCCACATAAACCACTTCTCGGATGGCATCATGGCTGGAAAAGGTTGCCAAGCTCTTGCCATTGAAGTAGTGGAGGGTATTGTCCTCAGGAATCAAACCCTCGCTGACTAGCTTATCAATCAGCAAATTACCATTTTTTGTCCGAGTGTTGAGCAGCTGGTAGAGGTTTTCCAACGAGTCTCCAAATGTAATGGGAAAGCCTGTTTCTTTGCGAAAGGCCTCAACATCTGTAAAATCAATAAAGGGCGAGAACTCAAGTAGCTGAAAGGCCACAGTGTAAAAGACAGACGCCGTCAGTTCTCTGTCAGACTGGAAAAAGCTCAGCAGATCTGTTTGGCTGTCAGCAGCCCAGGATTTTAAGGGATAATCTGTATTTTTATAAGTGAAAAAGCTGGTGCGGAGAAAATCTTCAAGATTTTCCTTATCAGAGCGATTGTTGTCATAAAAAAAGCCTAATTCAGCTAATTCTATCAACATATTTTCCCGTTTCGTTCTTGCATAACTATACTGATTAAAACTCATATTCTTCCCTCTTTTTCTTATTTTTATAAAAAATGACCTTTACATTATCCATTATACTTGATAAAATAGACTTTGTCTAAAAAATATTTAAGGAGTATCACTAAATGGATTTCGAATGGGTCGTTAAATACGCCACAGAATTTTTAGGGACAGCTATCCTCATTGTTTTGGGGAACGGAGCTGTTGCCAACGTTGAATTAAAAGGAACTAAGGGACATCAGAGCGGTTGGTTAGTCATCGCTGTCGGTTATGGTATGGGGGTTATGATTCCAGCTTTGATGTTTGGTAATGTGTCCGGTAACCATATCAACCCTGCCTTTACTTTGGGACTTGCTGTCAGCGGTTATTTCCCTTGGGCACAGGTTGCACCATACATTGCAGCGCAGATTTTGGGAGCTATCTTTGGACAGGCTTTGGTCGTTGCGACCCACCGTCCTTACTATCTGAAAACAGAAAATCCTAATAATATTTTGGGTACTTTCTCTACCATCTCTAGTCTAGACCATGGCACGCCTGAATCACGTAAAGCAGCCTTGTTCAATGGTTTTATCAATGAATTTGTTGGTTCTTTTGTTCTTTTCTTTGCTGCTCTTGGCTTGACAAAACTTCATTTTGGTGCAGAGCTAAAATCAATTATTGAGTCAAATGTTCAGCAACAAGCTTTACAAGCGGCTCAAGTTGGTCAAAAAATAGCAGAAGCTGATTTGGATAAGGCGGTGCATAATACCTTTGCTCAAGCAACCAATGCTTCATCAGCAGTCGCTCACTTGGCACTTGGTTTCTTGGTAATGGCTTTGGTAACCTCTCTGGGAGGCCCTACAGGACCAGGACTGAACCCAGCTCGTGACCTTGGACCTCGTATCCTCCACTTCATCCTGCCAGAATCTGTTTTGGGCAAACACAAGGGTGATTCAAAATGGTGGTATTCTTGGGTTCCAGTTGTGGCACCGATTCTTGCAGGTATCACAGCGGTCCTCTTGTTTAAAACAATCTACGGATAAGCACATAAGATCAGAGTTGGGGGGCTTTCCCCAGCTCTTTTTTTGAAGCCTAGAGAAGGTCAAGAGGAAAATACAAGTTTGGCAATTTTATATTTATTTCACTATCTCTAAGGGTCATTGCTCAGACTGTTTACCAATAAATCCAAGGTCTTCTTGTTTTAAAAATTGTTTATTTGCGCATAATTTCTTGTCAAAAAGATGAAAATCCATTACAATAAAATGGTTTGGAGGAATTATGAGCGCGAATCATATTATTAGAATTATCCCTGTATTAAAGATAAATAATCGTCATTTAAATCAAGAGTTTTTTGTAAATCAGCTGGGCATGAAGGCCCTTTTAGAGGAAGCTGCTTTTCTGTCCTTGGGAGATCAGACCAAGACTGAGAAACTGCAGCTGGAAGAATCACCCAGCATGCGGTCTCGGCGAGTCAAAGGTCCTAAAAAATTAGCCAGAATCCTTGTCAAGGTTGCAGATGCTAAAGAAATCGAGTCTCTATTGGCTCAAAAGCCTGCTTGGACAAAGCTGTATCAAGGAGAGAAAGGCTATGCTTTTGAAGCCCTGTCGCCAGAAGGAGACCTAGTTCTCCTGCATGCAGAAGAGAATAGAGCAAGTCTGCAAGAAGTGGCGGAGGCTCCTGTCTTTGAAAAGCAAGAGGACTTCATCGGTCTTAGCCAATTTGAGATAGAGACGGTAGAAATTCGTGTGCCCGATGCCAATGCAGCCCAAGAATTTTACAGCAAGATTGAAAATGCGCTGGATTTTCTGACCTTTACAGAAGCAGAGGGTCAAGACTTGCAGACTGACAGTGCCCTAACTTGGGACTTGACCATGCTCAAAGCTCAGGTCAATCGTTTAGAAACCGCTGCGCTGCGTCCTGTCTTTGAAGGACGCAAGATCTTTGTACCCAAGTCAGATAAGTTCTTGCTGAGTCAGGATTCTAGCAAGATTGAATTGTGGTTTGAAGCATGACTCTAGAAAAAATCATCAGTAAAATCCAAGAACAGCTGAAAGACTATATCTATCCCGGTGCTAGTCTGGCCTTGTATCAAGCTGGCCGGTGGCAGGAATTCTACTTTGGTCTAGCTGATCCGCAAGAAAAAAAGGCTACTCAAGCTGGTTTGGTCTATGACTTGGCTAGCGTTAGCAAGGTGGTCGGAGTTGGTACTCTGGCAGCCTTTTTGTATGAGCAGGGCAAGCTGGAGCTGGATTTGCCCTTGCAGCATTACTATCCGGTCTTCCGTCGAGAAGATGTGACCTTGCGTCAGCTTTTGACCCACACATCTGGGCTGGATCCCTTTATTCCCAATCGTGACCAGCTGACAGCTCCTGAGTTGAAAGAAGCACTCAATCATTTGACGGTTCTTGAAGATAAGAGCTTCCGCTATACGGATGTGAATTTTCTGCTCTTGGGCTTTATGTTGGAAGAAATCTACGGTCAGGCCTTGGATCAGATTTTTCAAAGTCAGATTTTCCAGCCTTGGGGTTTGGCTGAGACTGGTTTTGGACCAGTTCCAGGAGCTGTGCCGACAGTTCGCGGTGTCCTGGATGGTCAGGTTCATGACCCCAAGGCGCGTGTTCTAGGCATCCATGCTGGCAGTGCTGGCTTATTTTCCACTCTCAGGGATTTGGAAATATTTCTGGAACATTATCTGCAGGATGACTTTGCGGCCAATCTGACCCAGAATTTTTCTAAAGAGCCGGGTAAAAGGCGCAGTCTAGCTTGGAATCTAGAGGGCAGCTGGCTGGACCACACTGGCTACACGGGAACCTTTATCATGTATAATCGCGAGGAGCAAAAGTCGGCTATTTTCCTATCCAACCGGACCTATGAAAAAGACGAGCGGGCTCAATGGATCTTGGATCGGAACCAGCTGATGGACCTGATAAGAATAGAACTTTAAAAGACTCCGGCTGCAAGCCCCGGAGTTTTATCATATCTGCCTATATAAATATCGGTCTTTAGCCCCAGTGATTTTCTCTGAATAAAAATCGCTTTTTTTGCCAAAGTATATTAAAATAAGATAGAGAGAATCTACAGACAAGAGAAGAATATGACAAAAGAAATCGGTGTCGGCAAGGCACACAGTAAAATTATTTTAATGGGAGAGCATTCGGTGGTCTATGGCTATCCTGCTATTTCCCTGCCTCTTAATCGTATTGAAGTGACCTGTCAGGTCTTTCCGTCTGAGCGGGCCTGGACCCTCTACGCTGAGGATACGCTGTCCATGGCTGTTTTTGCCTGTCTAGAACATCTAGGCCGGCAGGGAGCTAAGATTCGTTGTCAGGTGGAGTCTATGGTCCCTGAGAAGAGGGGGATGGGGTCTTCAGCCGCAGTCAGTATTGCGGCCATTCGGGCGGTCTTTGACTACTTTGAGGAAGAGCTGGATGACCAGACACTGGAGATTCTAGCCAATCGGGCAGAGATGATTGCTCATATGAATCCCAGCGGCCTTGATGCCAAGACCTGCCTCAGCGATGTGGCTATTAAATTCATCCGCAATTTCGGTTTCAGTGAAATTGAACTGGATCTGGATGCCTTTTTGGTGATTGCAGATACAGGCATTCACGGTCATACCCGCGAAGCTATCCGTGCTGTAGAAAGTCAGGGTCAAAAGGCTCTGCCTTTGCTACAGGAATTGGGTAATTTAACGAAAATCCTTGAGAAGGCCATTTCTATCAAGGATCTGATGACTATGGGTCAAGCTATGACCAAGGCTCACGAGAAGCTTGCCAAGCTAGGGGTTTCATGCCAGAAAGCAGATGAGCTGGTAGCGGCAGCTCTTGAAAATGGAGCTTTGGGTGCTAAAATGAGCGGCGGCGGTCTGGGTGGCTGTGTCATTGCTCTTATAGGAGAAAAAAGTCAGGCGGAGGCCTTAGCCGCCTTATTGAGAGAGAAAGGGGCCATTAACACATGGATCGAAAGCCTGTAAGTGTCAAATCCTATGCCAATATTGCAATTGTCAAATATTGGGGGAAGAAAGATGCAGAAAAGATGATTCCGTCTACCAGCAGTATCTCGCTGACACTGGAAAATATGTATACCGAGACGCAACTGAGTCCTTTGCCAGATACAGCGACTGGAGATGAGTTTTATATTGACGGTCAGCTGCAAAGCCCAGCAGAACATGCCAAAATCAGTAAGATTATTGACCGTTTCCGCTCTCCAGAAGACGGTTTTGTCCGTGTTGATACCAGCAACAATATGCCGACTGCAGCGGGTCTGTCTTCCAGCTCCAGCGGTCTGTCTGCCCTAGTCAAGGCTTGCAATGCTTATTTTCAGACGGGCTATCGGACGCAAGAGCTGGCTCAGCTGGCCAAGTTTGCTTCAGGGTCGTCTGCTCGGTCTTTCTTTGGTCCGCTAGCGGCCTGGGATAAGGACAGTGGGGCCATCTATCCAGTCAAGACGGATTTGAAATTAGCCATGATTATGCTAGTTCTGCACGATGAGAAAAAGCCTATTTCCAGCCGCGACGGTATGGAGCTCTGTGCTAAAACTTCCACCATTTTTCCAGATTGGATTGCCCAGTCTGCCTTGGATTATGAGGCCATGCTTGGTTATTTACGGGACAATGATTTTTCCAAGGTTGGTCATCTGACGGAAGAAAATGCTCTTCGGATGCATGCAACGACAGAGAAAGCTTACCCACCGTTTTCTTATCTGACAGAGGAGTCTTACCAAGCTATGGATACTGTCAGAAAGCTACGGGAGCTGGGCGAGCGTTGCTACTTTACCATGGACGCGGGGCCAAATGTCAAGGTGCTCTGCTTGGAAGAAGACCTAGACCATCTGGTGGCTATTTTTGAGAAGGACTATCGGCTTATCGTCTCTAAAACAAAGGACTTGTCAGATGAAGACTAGTGCAAGAGTCCAAACCTGTGGCAAGCTCTATCTGGCGGGTGAATATGCAGTGCTGACGGCCGGTCAGCCAGCCATTATCAAGGCCATTCCCATCTATATGACGGGAGAAATCCAGACAGCGCCTGACTATCGCTTGACATCAGATATGTTTGAACACAGCGCTAACCTAGAGCCAGACCCTTATTATGCCTTGATTCAGGAGACGATAGAGGTCATGAACGCTTATTTTCTAGCCTTAGGCTACCAACTTCAGCCTTTTTCTCTAAAGATTAGTGGCAAGATGGAAAGGGACGGCAAGAAGTTTGGGATTGGCTCCAGTGGTAGTGTTGTTATTCTGACCATCAAGGCCATGGCAGCACTTTATGAGCTGGACTTAGAGCCAAAGCTGCTCTTTAAGCTGGCTTCCTACGTCCTCCTCAGGCGCGGAGACAATGGCTCCATGGGAGATCTAGCCTGCATTGCTTTTGAAGACCTGATTTACTACCGGTCTTTTGATAGAGAGCTAATCCGCAAGCGTATGAAAAAAGTTGATTTACAGCAATTACTAGCAGAGGATTGGGGTTTTGAAATTCGCAGCATTAAGCCTCGCTTAGCCATGGATTTTCTGGTTGGCTGGACCAAGCAGCCGGCGATTTCTAAGGACTTGGTCAATCAGGTCAAGTCAGCTATTTCAGAGTCCTTTTTGACAGGCAGTAGAACGCAGGTTGATACTTTGGAGAAGGCTTTATTAGCAGGAGAGCAGCCCGCTATTCAGTCTAGTCTGGAAAAGGCTAGTCAGCTCTTAGAAAGGCTCAGCCCAGCTATTTATACAGATCGGCTGAAAGTCCTAAAGGAAGCGGCAGAGGGACTGAACTGTGTGGCTAAGAGCAGTGGTGCCGGCGGTGGCGACTGCGGGATTGCTCTCAGCTTTGATGCCGCATCTAGCAAGCAATTGATTCAAGCCTGGCAAGAAGCTGGCATTGAGCTATTATACAGAGAAAGGATGGGCCATGATGAGCCAGAATCGTAAGGACGACCATATCAAATACGCTTTAGAGCAGCGTCCGTGTTATAACAGTTTTGATGAAATGGAACTGGTTCACCGCTCTTTGCCCAAGTACGATTTGGCAGAGATTGACCTATCTACCCACTTTGCAGGCCGTGACTGGGAGTTTCCTTTTTACATCAATGCCATGACTGGTGGCAGTCAAAAAGGTGGTCAAATCAATGAGAAACTGGCTCAAGTAGCTGAAAGTTGCGGCCTTCTTTTTGTAACTGGCTCTTATAGCGCGGCCTTGAAGAATCCTTCTGATCCTTCCTATCGGGTGGCGGCTGGTCGGCCTAATTTATTACTGGCTACCAATATCGGCTTGGACAAGCCTTATCAAGCCGCCCAGCAGGCAGTAGCTGATTTGCAGCCCCTCTTTTTGCAGGTCCATGTTAATCTCATGCAGGAATTGCTGATGCCAGAAGGCGAGCGGGAGTTTCGCTCTTGGCGTCAGCATTTGACTGATTATAGTCAGCGGCTGGATCTTCCTCTAATTCTTAAAGAAGTTGGCTTTGGCATGGATCGCTCTACTGTCGAAGAAACGCGCTCCTTGGGGATTCAGACTTTTGATATTTCTGGCCGGGGCGGCACTAGCTTTGCCTATATTGAAAATCAGCGGGGTGGCAATCGTGACTATCTCAATGATTGGGGACAATCTACTCTGCAGAGCCTGTTGGCGCTTCAGCCATTGCGCGATGAGGTCGAACTCTTGGCTAGTGGAGGTGTCCGACATCCTTTGGATATGATCAAAGCCTTGGTCTTAGGAGCCAAGGCGGTCGGCCTTTCTCGTACCGTGCTGGAGTTGGTGGAAAATCACTCGGTGGAAGAGGTTATTGATATTGTAGAAGGCTGGAAATCGGATCTGCGCCTCATCATGTGCGCTCTGTCCTGCCGAAACTTGCAAGAACTAAAGAATGTACACTATCTACTCTATGGACGGCTGAAAGAAGCTCAGGAACAGATTCAATAAATAGCATTAAGATATACAAAAAAAGGCCATCAAGGCCTTTTTACTTGTCCTGCTTTCGTAAGTCAGCTAGTATTTCCTGAGCAGCAGCTAGGTTGAAAGTCTTATTGGCTGTTAAGCGACTGGCTACAGCAGCAATTTCTTCGTCTTGGGCTCCAGCCTGCAATGCTAAAGATTTAGCTTGCAATTTCATGTGTCCGGCTTGGATGCCAGTGCTGACCAGAGCTTTGAGGGCAGCGAAATTTTGCGCCAATCCGACCGATACAATGAGGGAAGCCAATTCCTTAGCCTGTGGCTGCCCTAATAAGTCAAAGCTGGCTGCCACTGCTGGATTGAGTCCGATGGAGCCTCCCTTAGTCGCAATGGGCATGGGCAGGGTCATCTGACCACGAAGTTGGCGTTTGTCTGGGTCTGCCGTCCAAGTAGAGAGGCCGCGGTAGCTTCCTTCTCGGCTGGCATAGGCATGAGCACCGGCTTCAACAGCCCTCCAGTCATTTCCAGTAGCCAGCACCAAAGCATCAATGCCATTAAAGATGCCTTTATTGTGGGTAGCTGCTCGGTAAGGGTCGACCTGGGCTAGCTTGCTAGCCAGCTGCATCTTATCCGCAAGTAGCTCTGCCTCAGCCTTATCCCGGCTGAGAAAGCGATAATCAATGACACAGTGGGCTGTTACTAGGCTATCTGTTGCATAGTTTGACAGGATAGCCATCAGACTCTTACCGCCAGTCAGCTCTTTCAGGGGAAGGGTGAGAGCTTCCAGCATAGTGTTGAGCATATTGGCTCCCATGGCTTCCTGCGTATCCACAGATAGATAGAAAATGAGGAAGTCTTCCTTTGGCTCCAGCCAGAGCTCTCTAGCTCCGCCGCCACGGGCAACAATCGATGGATAGGCTTGGTTGGCCTGTTCCAGCAACTCTTTCTTTTTCCTGAGAACATCTTTAATGGCTTGGTCAACCTTTTCAACCTGATAGAGTGCAATCTGCCCAATCATCTGGCGTTTGTGAACTTCGGTTTCAAATCCGCCTGAACGTTTGATAATCTTAGCTGCAAAGCTAGCCGCTGCTACCACAGATGGCTCTTCAGTCACAAAAGGAACTTGATAGGTCTTGCCATCCACCAAAAAGTCTGGCACCAGAGAGTAAGGCAGAGCTAGAGTGGCCAGCACATTTTCACTCATCTGGTTGGCTGTTTCCAGAGGCAAAGTCTGCTGACTGTCTAGCAGCTGCCAATGTTCATCTTGTAAAAGTTCCTTTTCTTTCAGCATCTGTAGCCGTTCAGCAGGAGTTTTTTTGGAAAATCCAGTCCAGTTTACTTTCATGATGATTTCTCAACTTTGATATACTTACGCTGGTGCTCTGCAATTTCCGCCAGAGCAAAGCTTTGATTTTCATAGCTGGAGAAGCTGGCATTTCCCTTTTCATCCAGCTCAGCTTCTTCAAAAAAGATCCGCTCGTAGTCAGCAATGGAAAGAGCCTGACGCTGGTCTAATTCCTCTAGGCGTGTCTTGGATAGATGCTTTTCATAGCCCTCTACCAAATTGGCACTGAAGATTTCAGAGACAGCTCCGCTGCCATAGCCGAAAAGAGCGATCCGATCGCCAGCCTTGAGGTTGTCAGAGTTTTCTAAAAGAGACAGGAGGCCTAGGAAGAGGGAGCCTGTATAGATATTTCCAACTTTTTGGCTGTAGAGAATAGAGGCTTCAAAGTTCTCTCTAAGCTGGTCTTGCTGCTCTTGGGGCAGGCTTTTATCCATGATTTTATTGAGGCCTTTGAGAGCCAATTTTGGATAAGGCAGGTGGAAGCAGTAGGCCGCAAAATCTTTGAGAGCCAGCTTGTGGCGCTTCTGGTACTCCGCCCAAGTTGTCTTTAAGCTATCCAGATACTGCTGGGTTGAATAGAGCCCGTTGACATAAGGTGTTGTCGAGTAATTTGGGCGCCAAAAATCCATGACATCGCGCGTCTGAGCTACATTATCATCATTGAAAGCGAGGATACGAGGATTGCTGCTAATCAGCATAGAAATAGCTCCCGCTCCCTGCGTTGGCTCGCCAGGTGTATGAATGCCATACTTGGCAATATCGCTAGCTAACACCAAAACTTTGCTGTCTGGGTGTTTTTCGATATGGAGCTTAGCATAGTCCAGTGCTGCAGTCGCCCCATAGCAGGCTTCCTTAATTTCAAAGCTACGGGCAAAAGGCTGGATGCCCAAAAGGCCGTGGACAAAAACAGCTGCCGCCTTGCTCTGGTCAATCCCTGACTCAGTAGCCACGATGACCATATCAATCTTTTCTTTGTCCTCTGCTGTCAGGATTGGCTCTGCTGCCGCTGCTGCCAAGGTAACAATATCCTCAGTAAGAGGAGCAATGCTTAGTTCCTTGAGTAAGAGCCCCTTGCTAAGCTTGTCTGGGTCAGTCCCACGGGCTGCAGCTAAATCATTTAATTTTAAGACATAATTACTGGTCGCAAAACCGATTTTGTCGATTCCGATTGTCATTATAAGACCTCTTTAAATCCTTTTATTCTAGTATATTCCGAAGACTATTTTACCATACTTAGGAATAAAACTCTTACAAAAACATCCAATCTCAGCTAAATCAGGCTTAAGATGTATTTTCCAAAATAAAAACAGCAGATGGTTCTACTGTTTGTTTGCTGTGAGTTTGGTTTGACGCTTTTTTAAGTAGTGGTAGAGCTTGAGTACGACGGTGCCGCTGGCCATGCCAATCGAGATGACCAAGGCTAGAATGACTACCAGAGTGGCGTGAATCATGGCCTGGCTGTAATCACCAGTGACAAAGAAGGCAGTCGTCCGATAGGAAATGTAGCCTGGGACCAGAGGCGCTAGAATAGCCAAAATAAAAACAACAGCGGGCGTTTTATAGATGATGCTGAGAATTTGGCTGATGCAGGAACCGACGATAGCAGCCACAAAGGTTGCTATGATGACATTGGTCGGTCCTTTGAGCAGGAGATAGAGCAGCCAAATAGCCATGCCCAGCACTCCGCCGGGAATCAGCATACTGCGCTGAACATTTAAAACGATTAAAAAAGTAATAATGGCCAGCAGGCTGGCAACTGCTTGCAGTAAGAAAGTCAAGATTGTCATAGGCTTATTTCATAATAAGGAGGGCGACAGAGGTACCTGCACCGAGAGCAAGAGTGATGAGGAGCGATTCAAAGAGCTTGCTCATCCCAGAGTTGATATGGTTGGTCATGATGTCACGCACAGAGTTGGTCAGAGCAATGCCGGGCACAAAAGGCATGACAGAACCCGCAATAATCAAATCATCTGTGGAGTTAAAACCAGAATAGCGTGTCCAGATATGAGCCAGCAGTCCGAAGACAAAGGCTCCAGCAAAAGCTGTCACAAAAGGGATACGGATATATTTGTCAACATACAAAGAGAAGGCAAAGCCAAAGAAGGTAGCAATAGCCGCGCCTAAAGCATCGTAGAAATTTCCGCCAAACATGATGGAGAAGAAGGGAGCACTGAGCGTTGCGGCAGCGATCAGCTGCTTGTTATTATAGGGCAGCTCCTTAACTTTGAGGCGATTCAGCTCATCAAAAGCCTCTTGAAGGCTGATTTCTCCTGTTACCAACTGACGGGAGACCTGATTGACATCGCAGACCTTCTCAATGTTGTAGTTGGTCTTGAGATTACGCTTCATCCGTGAGACATTTGTATTTTCGATTGAAAAGAAAATAGCCACTGGCATTGCTAAGGCATTGCAGTTGATGATCCCTTGCGAATGAGCGATACGAATCATGGTGTCTTCTACCCGATAGGTCTCGGATCCGCTCTGCAGCAGCAGTGTTCCAGCCAGCATGATGACATCTACCGCCAGATTGAAATCTTTGCCTTCTTCCCTGATACCTTTCTCTGTCATTTCCCCAGTCCTTTTCCTAGTATAGCAATAGAACCATTATACCATAAAGCCTCTTAAAAATATCATCAAGTTAGCAGTCACTTGAAGTCTGAAATACAAAAAAGAAGATTGGGGATTTCCAATCTTCTTTCAAATGGTTTGTAAGTCTTTAGTCGTTTATTAGCTCAAAGCATCGTCCATAGAGAGCACTTCGTGGAAGACACGTTGAGTCAATTCAGTCTTTTGCTCTGGAGTCAAGTACTTAGTGTTTACACAGTAACCTGAGATACGAACGATAACGTCTTCACCAGACATAATCTTGTCGTAAACATCCTTCAAGTCCATAACGTTCAAGTTAACGTGCTGACCACCGTTTTCAAAGTAACCATCCAGGATAGTAACCAAGTTGTCTACTTGTTCGTCGTGAGTCTTACCAAGCGCACGAGGTGATACTTGAGTTGTCAGTGAAATACCGTCAGCTGCGTAACTAAAGTCCAGACTAGCAAGAGAGTTCAAGTTTTGCAACCAGCCACCTTTTGCCTTGTTAGATGGGTTAGCACCTGGTGAGAAGAATTCCAATTTAGACAAGTTTACGCTGCCATCTTCGTTGAGGTACACTCCTTTATGGACTGGTGAGTTACCAGTTTGTTTAGAGTAAGCAACGTTAGATGTGATAGTCAGAAGAGACACAGTAGCTTCTGCATTCTTATACAGTTTGTGGCTGCGCAGACGAGTTGTGTAAGCTTCAACCAACCATTCTGCCAATTCGTTTGAGCGAGGATCATCTTCACCCCAACGTGGGTATTCTCCGATTGTTTCATAGTCGTAGATATAGCCATTTTCGTCGCGGATTGGCTTAACAGTAGCGTACTTGATAGCAGACAAGGTATCAACAGTGTTGGCAAATCCACAGATACCGAATCCCATGTTAGCACGTTGGTAAGTTGGCAAGAAGGCCATTTGAACAGCTTCATAGTTGTACTTGTCAGTCATGTAGTGGATGATGTTCAAGGCATCTACATAAGTGTCAGTCAACCAGTCCAGAGATTTTTCAAAGTTCGCTTTAACTGATTCGAAGTCAAGAACTTCGTCACGGATAGGCTCGATGTCAAATACCTTGTAGTCTTTATGAACATCGTCGTAACCGCCGTTGAGACCTGTCAGAAGGGCTTTCAGAACGTTTACACGAGCACCAAAGTATTGGATGTTGTGGCGTTGTTCTTCATTTTCAGGGTCAAGCGGAGACACACAGCAAGAGATACAGCTCATTTCACCGTAACCATCTCTAGCCATAGTTGTTACACCTTCGTATTGGATAGAAGAGTGCTTGTGGCTCATGTGCATACAGTAGCGACGGAATGAGTATGGAAGTTTGTCAGTCCAGAGAACGGTCAAGTTTGGCTCTGGAGAGTTACCGATGTTGTCAAGTGTGTTAAGGAAACGGTAGTCCATCTTTGTAACACGGTGACGGCCATCGTTCCCCATACCTGCCATAGAAGTAGTGATGAAGGTTGGGTCACCAGAGTACAATTGGTCGTAAGCTTTCGTACGAGCAAACTTCACTGTACGAAGTTTCATAACGAAATCATCAACAAATTCTTGGATTTCTGATTCAGTGTAAGTACCGCGAGCCAAGTCACGTTCTGCGTAGATGTCAAGAACGATAGGCACACGTCCGAGAGATGTTGCAGCACCATTGATGACACGGCAGACAGCCATGAAGGCGATGTTAGTCCATTGGATAGCTTCTTTAACGTCAAAGGCAGGACGGCGAACATCTACTCCGTAAAGGTCACCAAGTTTTACAACTTCACCAAGTGCTTGGTATTGCAGGTTGATTTCTTCGCGCAGACGGATTGTTTCTTCGTCAATATCAGTCAAACCATTCCAGTCGCGAACTTTTTCAGCCATGAGGTAGTCAGCTCCATAAAGAGCAAGACGTGCGTAAACTCCGATGATACGTCCGCGTGAGTAAGCATCTGGAAGACCAGTTACAGTGTGGGCGTGACGAGCACGGCGGATGTTAGAAGTGTAAGCACGGAAGATACCGTCATTTACCGTTGTAACATATTTAGTAAAGATTTCATGAACAGCAGGATCTGGTTCGTATCCATTTTCTTTCAAAGTAGTTTCAGCCATGCGGATACCACCTTTTGGCATGAAGTTCAATTTGAAGAGTTCGTCGTTTTGGATACCGTAAATCAGTTCGTTGTCCTTGTCAATGTAACCAGCGTCGATACCAGCGATAGATGCTGGACGAGTGTCCATTGGGAAACGAGTTTCTTCGTAGTGAGCTTTTGTTTCTTCTACGATTTTCTTGATGTGGAGTGAGCGCTCAGTAGGACCTGCCAAGAAGCTTTCATCTCCATCATAAGGTGTGTAGTTAGCTTGAACGAAGCGAGAAACACTTGCTTTCTCTTTCCAGTCTTCACCTTTGAAGCCTTCCCAAGCTTTGTCAAAAATATCTTGAGCTTCAACAACTGTTTTTACAACCATTTGATTTTCCTCTTTATTCTAGCAACAATAAACTGTTACATTTATAAGTAAAGTATATCATACGGTAATCGGTTTCACAAACCATTTTCGACAGAAAGAAAGACTTTCTTTTATAATACAGAAAGTAAAAAATCGCAGATGTGTACTATAGATTTGAAAAACATAACTCTTTTCAAATATTTTGGAAAAATGGGTAAAAAAGTTATAATAAAAGTAATTAAAATGTCATATAAAAATTATTGATGAAGAATCTTATGTTTAAAATACTTTTTACAAGAACGAAAAACTGTTTCAGATTTATTTGAGCAAAAAGGGCCGACTTTGTGAAAGCCTGTAAGCTGAGATTGATGGCAGGAGAAAGGAGGAGGGCATGCTGATTTTTCCACTGATTAACGATACATCTCGGAAGATTATCCACATTGATATGGATGCTTTTTTCGCTTCGGTGGAAGAGCGGGATAATCCTAAGTTAAAGGGGCATCCAGTCATTATCGGCAGCGACCCACGCTTGACTGGCGGTCGTGGTGTCGTCTCCACCTGCAATTATGAGGCCAGAAAGTTCGGAGTTCATTCGGCTATGAGCTCCAAGGAAGCTTATGAGCGTTGCCCCCAGGGGATTTTTATCTCGGGGAATTACGAAAAATATCAGGCAGTCGGCTTGCAGATCCGAGAGATTTTCAAACGCTATACGGATTTGATTGAACCCATGAGCATCGACGAGGCTTATCTGGATGTAACGGAAAACAAGCTAGAGATTAAATCTGCAGTCAAAATAGCCAAGCTGATTCAGCACGATATCTGGAATGAACTGCAACTGACGGCTTCGGCAGGCGTTTCTTATAATAAGTTTCTGGCCAAGATTGCTAGCGACTATGAGAAGCCTCATGGTCTGACTGTTATTCTACCTGAAGAGGCTGAGGCCTTTCTGGCGCCTATGGACATTGCCAAGTTTCATGGAGTTGGTAAGAAGAGCGTTGAAAAACTGCATGAAATGGGAGTTTATACTGGTGCAGATCTGCTCAAGATACCGGAAATGACCTTGATTGATAAGTTTGGCCGCTTTGGTTTTGATCTCTACCGGAAAGCGCGTGGCATCAGCAATAGTCCGGTCAAATCCAATCGTATTCGTAAGTCGATTGGGAAGGAGCGAACCTATGCCAAACTGCTCTATAGTGAGGAGGATATCAAGAAAGAGCTGACCCTGCTGGCACAGAAGGTAGAAAATAGCTTGACTAAGCATGATAAGAAAGGGAGAACCATCGTTCTGAAAATCCGCTATGCCGATTTCTCCACCTTGACTAAAAGGAAAAGTTTGAATCTAGCCACTCGAGACAAGGAGCAAATCGAGCGAACGGCTCATGAGATATATGATAGCTTGGAAGAACAACCACGAGGTATCCGTCTGTTAGGGTTGACAGTGACGGGGTTTGAATAAAGATAAAAGCTTGGTTCGTTACCGGGCTTTTTTAGATATAGCTTTTAGTATGAGAGAGTTGCTTGTGACGAGTTTCTAAGTTGTCTGATGATTTTCATTGACTAAAAATAATCTTTTTTGAAAAAATACTGGACAAAGTTTTCTGTGTCTGTTATACTGGGTCTATAAAATAAAAACCGCCCGGTCGGTTTTTAAAAAGAAAGGAGCAGAAATGAAGAAATATGTAGTAGAAAAAACAAGCGAGCACATCCTCAAGTTTAATCAGGAGTTGGATCGACAGCGGGAAGGTCAGAAAGAGTTTTTGCAGCAGCAGGCAGAAAAACGTAAGGTGTGGCTAGAAAAGATAACACAGGGTGAGAATGGCATACGCTATTCTAAGTGGGGAGTCAAAGCTGGATATGCTGTCCTTGCTGGTGGCTTGCTGACTTCTGTCTTTAGCCCATGGCGAGGACTGGGTATTATGGCAGTAGGGGGTCTGAGCCTTGCCTCCAATCTCTGGCATATCCGGCGATTGCAAAATCAAGAAAGGAGTAAGTAGCAGAGAGATGACCTGTCTTAAGCATCAGAGCCAGGACAACTTAGAAACAAAAAGCAGCTGGCAGTAGCTAAACGGTACTTACATAGCTTTTAGCATCATTTAGTCTATCTTTGCTTTTTATTTTAGGCAAGGAATAAAAGACTATGTTTTCTATGTGGCGCAGGTCTTTATTTTTTATAATAAAACAAACCGAATGGTCGGAATTTAAAAAGACTACGTTTCAAAACAGGCAATCATCTGAACGACTGAGAGTAAAGGATGCCTTTGTCCAGTTTTCGGATGACTTTTCACTATTCTACATTTGATAAGGAGTTATCGTATGAACACACAAACACATGTAGGACCAGAACCCAAGCATATTTGGCCTTTCTTAGCTTGGACCTTTGGTATTAGCTGGGGATCCTGGCTGATTCTGTATATTTTAGCCGCCCTGAAGCTGACCAGCGGGGCTGAGCCTTTGGGCTATGCTCTCATTATCATCGGTGGCTTCGGACCGGCCTTGGGAACTTTTATCAGCCTCAAAATTTCTCATCCTAAGAAGATGCTGGACTTTATCTTTTCTCATGCTAAGGGCTGGTGGATTTATATGCTGGCCTTCTGTCTGGTTCGGGTTTTGACCCTTTTTATCGCCAATCCAGCCCTGCCGCCTCTGAATGCCGTTCTGATGTTTCCTCTGGGCTGGACCTTTATCACCTTTGCTGGGGGCGGGAATGAAGAGTTGGGCTGGCGGGGAGTGCTGCAGCCGGCTCTGGAGAAAAAATTCTCCTTCCCTCTGGCAACTGTCATCACGGCTCTGGTCTGGGTGGCCTGGCATCTGCCCCTCTGGCTGATTCCGGGAACGAGTCAAAGTCAGGTTTCTTTGCCCTTCTATATTTTCTTTTGTATCCTGCTCAGTTTCTGTCTGGCGGTTCTCTACAAGCAGACGGCCTCTGTCTTTGCCTGCATGGTCTTTCACGGCTGCATTAACTTTGCTCAGGCGACGATTGTCGGCAGTGCTACAAATGGCGGAAGGTATCTCAGCTTCCAGGCTGCTAATCTGATCATGACCGCTCTGCTGGTCGGCTGGTGGTATTGGAAGGGCAATCGGAAAGGAGTTCAGAAAGATGCAGGTTAAAAATCTTGGCAATCGCTCTTCTGCCAAGGAAAAAGGAGTAATCATATGAAAACACAAACACATGTAGAGCCAGAGACAAGGCATATCCTGCCCTTTCTGGCCTGGACCTTTGGTATTAGCTGGTCTGCCTGGCTGATTCTGTATATTTTAGCCACCCTGAAGCTGACCAGCGTGGCTGAGCCTTTGGGCTATGCTCTCTCTTTCATCGGTGGCTTCGGACCGACCTTGGGAACTTTTATCAGCCTCAAAATTTCTCGTCCTAAGAAGATGCTGGACTTTATCTTTTCTCATGCTAAGGGCTGGTGGATTTATATGCTGGCCTTCTGTCTGGTTCGGATTTTGACTCTCTTTATTGCCAATCCTGTATTACCGCCGCTCAATGCCATGCTCATGTTTCCTCTTGGTTGGATCTTTGTCACCTTTGTTGGAGGCGGGAACGAAGAGCTGGGCTGGCGGGGAGTGCTGCAGCCGGCTCTGGAGAAAAAATTCTCCTTCCCTCTGGCAACTGTCATCACGGCTCTGGTCTGGGTGGCCTGGCATCTGCCCCTCTGGCTGATTCCGGGAACGAGTCAAAGTCAGGTTTCTTTGACCTTCTATCTCTCCTTTGGTATCTTGCTCTGTTTCTGTCTGGCGGTTCTCTACAAGCAGACGGCCTCTGTCTTTGCCTGCTCAGCCGTTTCTGGCTGGCAGCTCTTTACAAGGTCAGTCAGTCTGTCCTCTATTGTGTCCTCTTTCATGGGCTCATTAATACTATTGGCGAAGCCATCTTTGTAGGCAAGGGAACGGAAAATCCCCTCTTTTTCCTAGGCTATATCTTGATGGCGGCTTACAGTATCTATCTTTGGTATCAAAGGGATCAGCAAGACAAGGCTTAAAGATATTTTTATGATTTTGTATTTCTCCGGCTTTTTTGGTAGAATAAAGCTATATTAGAAACAAAGGGGAACAGAATGGCGCAGCGAAAAGACAAATCCCAGGCCATGAGAGAAAAAATTTTAAATACAGCAACCCAGCTCTTTATCCAAAAGGGGTCCGAAAAGACCAGTATGCAGGATATTGCTCAGACGGCAGGCATTTCCAAGGGGGCTATCTACCATCATTTCAAGTCAAAAGATGAGATTGTCCTGGCGGTGATGAGGAGCCGGCAGGAGCTGATGGAAGAAGAGATGAAGCAGTGGCTCAAGGCTACGGAAAATCTGACCGGCAGGGAGCAGCTGCAAACCATCCTCAAGTCCAATCTGGAAAGTCAGACAGCCCGGGCCATGGACGGCATTGTGGATGAGTACGAGCAGGATGCAGGTTTTATTTTGACCATGATGCGGGACAATCTGCGGATAGGCGCCCCTCTGGTCAGTGACATTATCAAAAAAGGGATGGCAGATGGCTCCCTTCAGACCCAGTATCCGGAAGAGGCTGCAGAAGTTTTTCTGCTGCTGGTGAATTTTTGGATGCATGAGACCGTTTTTGAAAGCGATCCTGAAAAACTGCCAGAACGTTTCCATTTTCTGCAGTTTATGATGACCTCGGTCGGCATGGATATCTTTACTGACGAGCTCCTGCAGCTTTTTAGCCAGAAAAATAAGGCATAAAAAAAGGCGATAGGACAGAACTAAAAAATTTAATTCTGTCCCAGCCTTTTTATTTATGTGCTGAATATACTGTGGATATCTTCCTCGGTCAGGCCGATTAAGGGGTCGATTTTCAGGAAATTTTCCTTAGTCAGGACATAGTTTTCCACAGGTGCTTTCATTTTATCCACAGGATTGTGGATATTAGTTTCAGCTTGCGGGAGGTCGCCAAAGCGCTCGATTAGATAGGTTTTTCGGGCGGTTCCAGTATTTTTTGCGGCATAGTCAAAGGCTGCTTTTTCCCCAAGTAGGATCAACTTGCTCTTGGCGCGGGTGATAGCGGTGTAGATGAGATTGCGCTGCAGCATTCGATGACTGCTCTTGGTGATGGGCAAGATGACCACCGGAAATTCACTGCCCTGAGACTTGTGAATGCTCATGGCGTAGGCTAGGCGAATCTTGTACCACTCGCTACGCTGATAAACAAGTTCATTGCCATCAAAGTCAATGGTTAGCTCGTCCTGCTTGGAGTCGGTGTACTTAGCAGGCAGCAGGTCGCTGATGTAGCCTAAGTCACCGTTGAAGACATTGCTTTCAGCATCATTGACCAAGTGGATAACCCTGTCTCCTTGGCGATACTGACAGTCGGGAGCTTCAAAGGTCAGTTCCTCTTTCTCTACAGGATTGATGAGATTTTGCATAAGATTGTTAATCTGGTCAATGCCGGCTGGCCCCCGATACATAGGTGCCAATACCTGAACATCTTGAGCTGGGATGCCGCTGCGAATGGCTGCGCTAGCGATTTTCTCAATCATAGGCGGGATATGCTCATTTTTAGCTTCAAAATAAGAACGGTCCGCTTTTTTCTCTGTGAAGTCTGCTGGTAAAATGCCCTTCTGAATCTGGCTGGCCAGTGTGACGATTGTAGACTCTTCGCTCTGCCGATAGATGGTTTCCAGCTTGGTCTGTGGGATAGTCGGTATCTGCAGTAAGTCTGCCAGTACCTGACCTGGACTGACAGAGGGCAGCTGGTCCGCATCTCCGACAATCAAGAGCTTGGTCTGAGAGGAGATATTGCTGAGCAGCTGATTAGCCAGCCAAGTGTCCACCATGGAAAATTCATCCACAATGATAAAATCAGCATCCAGATAATCATCCAAATGACTGGTATCATCATCGCCAGTCATCCCCAAGTGGCGGTGGATAGTGGCGCTAGGAAGACCAGTCAATTCGTTCATGCGCCGAGCAGCACGTCCAGTGGGAGCTGCTAGCAGAATAGGCAGATCATTGACCTTTCGCAGATCCAAACCGCGAAGCTGGGCGTAGACTGCGATGATACAGTTGATAACGGTCGTTTTTCCAGTTCCCGGTCCGCCGGTTAGGATAAAGACCTTTTGATTGATAGCCTGACGGATGGCTTCTTTTTGGATACTGTCATAGGAGATGCCGGAGTTCTCCTCCACTTGCTGGATAGCCGCAGTAATCTTATCTTGGTCGAAAGAATCTTGCTCTCCTTTTTCTAGCAGACGGACCAGATTACTTTTTATTCCTTCTTCAGCAAAGAAGAGGCTGTTTTCAAAGATCTTGGTCTCTACATTCTGGACCTTATCTTCCTCAATCAGATGAGCCAGCTCATCAGCGACTAGACTAGGGGCCAGCTCCACTTGGCGTGAGCTTTCTAAGAGCTCGATGGTATGCTTGAGTAAATCACGAGCTTCAACATAGGTATCTCCCCGCTCCATAGACTGGGTCAGCAAGGTGTGGACAAGGCCAGCCCGAAAACGCTCAGGGGCATCACTTTGGATCCCCAGCTCTTCTGCCAGATGGTCAGCGATTTTAAAGCCGATCCCCTGAATATCCTCTACCAGCTGATAGGGATATTTTTCGACAATGTCCAGCGTTTCTTCCTTGTAGGTATCCTGGATCTGAAAAGCCAGTTTATTGGGAATGCCGTAGGCTGCCAGCTTAGCTAGTACCATCTCAGTTCCATAGTTGAGTCTGAGCTTGGCGACAAAGGCCTCGCGGTTCTTGGCAGCTAAGCCATTTATCTGAGTCAGCTTTTCCGGCTCTGCTAAAATCTTGTCAATGGTGTCCTCGCTATCTTCTCCGTAGAGTTGGACGATTTTTTGAGCTGTCTTGACCCCGATGCCCTTGAAATGGTCGCTGGAGAAGTATTTTACTAGGCCTTTACTGCTGGGTTTGGCTCGCTCATAGCGAGAAATTTTCAGCTGCTGGCCATATTTGGGGTGCTGGACGAGACTGCCCCAGAAAGTGTAATCTTCGCCTTCCATGACATCTGCCATAGAGCCGGTGACAATGATTTCAAAATCTTCAAAATCCTCGGCATCTGTATCCTCAATATCTAAGAGCAGGATGCGGAAAAAGTTGCTGGGATTTTCAAAAATAATCCGTTCAATCGTTCCTGAAAAGTAAAATTCCATAGTTTATAGGTTCTTCTTTTAAAACGAACTCAGCTGAAGTTCAACTGAGTTCGGTATGCTTAATAGGTCTTAAAGGGCAGCAGCGGCCAGAAGCGGAATTTGGCTTCGCCCTGAATTTGTTCTTTTTGGAAGGTACCGACTTGGCGACTATCCTTGGAAACAATCCGATCGTCACCTAGAAGCAGATATTCATCATCCAGAAGCTTGACGGTGAAGACAGGGCTGCCTTCACTATCAACAGTGAAGGCTTGAGCCTGAGCTGCGAGTTTCCTGAAAAACTCACCATTATCATAATAATCGTCCCCAGTGTAAGTTGATTGGAGCTTGTCTTCTTTAAATTTCTTGATGTAGTCCGTCAGGTAAGGCTCATCTGTTTTTTTACCGTTGATGTAAAGAGTATCATTTTCATACTGAATAGTGTCACCTGGCATACCGATGACCCGTTTGACAATCTCCTTGGTCGTTCCGTCATTATCTGTCTCAGTGGCGACAACGATATCAAAGCGGTCAATAGACTGATGTTTGAGGACAAGTAGGTATTCCCCATTGGCCAGGGTAGGGTCCATAGAGTGGCCGTCTACCTTGACAGGGGACCAGAGAAAGAGCCTTGACAGGATAATGACAGAGATAAAGAAGATAAAGAGTCCCCATTCTTTGAGAATGACAACAGCAGTATTTGATTTTTTCATAGGTTACCTTTCTAGAAGTTTTTGTGCTTTTTCAGTATTTTTAAAGTGGAGTTTAGCAGAATGCTGCAGACCGGCCATTCCATAGGATTGAAGAATCTGGCTGGCAACATGATCGCTCTTGCTTCCGGCTCCGCTAGGCAGGGTATAGCCTAACTCTTGACTGAGATTTTCTAGATTTTCCAGAAAGAGGTCGCGAGCGATAATAGAGCTGACCGCAACAGCTAGAAACTTTCCTTCAGCCTTCTCAATCAGACTTACCGGATTTGGAAAATGATTTTTTTCCTGCTTTAGGTATTTATTATAGTTTTGCTGGCTGGTAAAGGCATCGATGACGATTTTTTCGGGATTTAGACCTTTTTGCAGCAGTAGGTAAATAGCTTGATTGTGCAGGGCTACTTTGACAGAGACAGCGTTGTAGCCAGAAGCGATGACTTCGTTGTACTTCTCTGGCGATAAGAGCAGAGCTTGGTGGGCAATCTTTTCTTTTAAGACCGGCGCCAGTTGGCGAATCTTGCTATCGTTCAAGGTTTTAGAATCACCAACGCCCAGTTTTCTCAGAAAGTCGTGCTGGCCTGGAGTGACGAAAGAAGCTACGACGGCTAGACCTCCAAAGTAGGAGCCGTTTCCGACCTCATCTGTCCCAATGAGGGCAAAATTCTGAGAAGCAGGACTAGAACTGGTCTTGGTCACTTGATGACCAAAAAAGTCAGCGTAGTAAGCAGCTTTTGCCCCTTGAAAGAGAACTTTTCCGGAGCTAAAGATACTAACCGTTGCCTGATCCAGTCGGAAGAAATATTGAATATGTGGGTTCTTGCTGGGAGCCAGCTGGCTCTGATATTTCTTAATAAAAGCCTGAATTTCTTGCTGTTTAGGACTGAGGGTGATACTTTCCATACCCCCTATTGTACCATAAAAAGGAAAAGTCGAAAGCCATAAGATTGAAAATCCTACAAAAATTTTGTAGGAGAGCACCGCTGTTTACAATGTCAAAAAAGATGAAAAAGAAAGTCCCTGTCTAGTTCCAAGTGTTTTAATAACTGACAAAGGGCTTCTTTTTTGATATAATACAATGAGGTGATTTTATGGCAAATTTGAATCGATATAAATTTACATTTGGAAACAAGACCTTAACTCTAACAACAGAACACGATAATCTCTTTATGGAAGAAGTAGAACGGGTAGCAAAGGAAAAATACAAGGCTATCAAAGAGCAGATGCCTGCGGCAGATGATGAAGTCCTGGCGATTTTGCTGGCTGTCAATAGCCTATCTACCCAGCTCAGCCGCGAGATTGAGTTTGACGACAAGGAAAAAGAACTAGAAGATTTTCGTCACAAAATGCTCAGTGAGCTGAGAGAAAAGTCGGGTAAATAGAGGAGAAATAATGTTTTCTATTATTATTTTACTAATATTGGCCTGGAGCTTTTATATTGGTTACTCGCGTGGCATTGTTCTGCAGGGCTATTATGCTGCTGCGACCATGGTTTCTATGCTGGTGGCTGGAGCTTTTTATAAGAGCTTGGCTAAGTTTATCAGCCTTTGGGTACCTTATGCCAGTGCGACTCAGGGCTCTTCGACCTATTTTTTCCCTAGCTCTCAGCTCTTTCAGTTGGATCAGGTTTTTTATGCTGGTTTGGCCTATCTCATTATCTTTACGGCTGTCTACATCCTTGGGCGCTTTTTCGGGATTTTTGCCAATCTGATTCCTTACCCCAATAAGCTGGATACCAAATGGTACAATGTGACCAGCGGAGCCATCGCTGTTTGCATCTCTATTTTTGTTTTGGGAATGTGCCTGACTATTTTAGCGACGGTGCCGATGGAGATGGTTCAGGAGCGACTCAATAGCAGCTTCATGATTCGCTTTATTGTCAAGTATACCCCTATCACATCCAATATCCTCAAAGATCTCTGGGTGAATCAAGTTATCGGATAAAAGACGACTCAGTTGGCCTGCTAGCTGGGTTCTTTTTTACTAGAAAAGAAAATTATGAACACAAAAATTTTAGAAACCTTAGAATTTAAGAAGATTAAAGAACTGTTTGCTCCCTATCTTTTGACTGAGCAGGGGCAGCTGGAGCTGGGCCTGCTCTTGCCAACCAGCAAGAAAGAGACGGTGGCCTCAGCTTTTCTGGAAATGACGGATATGCAGCAGATTTTTGTGCAGCATCCGCACTTTAGTCTGGCAGCGACTCAGGATATTACTGCCTTGACCAAGCGCTTGGAGCTGGAAAGCGACTTGAATATTGAGGAGTTTTTGGCCCTCAAACGAGTCTTGGCTGTGACTCAGGAGCTCAGGGCCTTTTATGAGGACTTGGAAAATGTGCACTTGGAAAAGCTGGACCGTCTGTTTGATAATCTAGCTGTGTTCCCTAAGCTGCAAGGAAGTCTGCAGGCTGTTAATGATGGAGGCTTTATTGAAAGCTTTGCCAGCGAAAGTTTGAGCCGCATCCGCCGAAAAATTCAAGAAAATGAAAACCAGGTGCGGGAAATTCTGCAGGAGATTCTCAAAAACAAGGGAGAGATGCTGGCGGATCAGGTAGTGGCCAGCCGGAATGGCCGCAATGTGCTGCCCGTGAAAAATACCTATCGCAACCGCATTTCAGGTGTGGTTCACGATATTTCAGCCAGCGGCAATACCGTCTATATCGAGCCTAGAGCAGTTGTCAATCTCAACGAAGAAATTGCCAGCAGTCGGGCGGACGAGCGTTATGAAATTCAGCGGATTTTGCAGGAATTATCGGACCTCTTCCGTCCCCATGCAGCTGAAATTGCCAACAATGCTTGGATTATCGGACATCTGGACCTGGTGCGTGCCAAGGTCCGCTTCATGCAGGAGACGGGAGCAGTGGTGCCAGACCTGTCGGAAGAGCAGGATATCCAATTGCTTAGTGTCCGCCATCCCCTGATTGAAAATGCAGTGGCTAATGACTTGCATTTCGGGCCAGATTTGACAGAGATTGTCATTACTGGGCCAAATACCGGTGGTAAGACCATCATGCTGAAGACCTTGGGCTTGGCTCAGATCATGGCCCAGTCAGGTCTGCCGATTCTGGCGGACAAGGGCAGCCGCGTCGGGATTTTCAGTCAGATTTTTGCAGACATTGGTGATGAGCAGTCCATTGAGCAGAGCCTGTCGACTTTCTCCAGTCACATGACCAATATCGTCTCTATTTTAGAGCAGGTTGATAGCGATAGCTTGGTCCTGCTGGATGAGCTAGGAGCTGGGACTGATCCGCAGGAGGGGGCAGCTCTAGCTATTTCTATCTTGGAAGATTTGCGTTTGAGACAGATTAAAACCATGGCGACGACCCACTATCCTGAGCTCAAAGCCTATGGGATTGAGACAGACTGGGTGGAAAATGCCAGCATGGAATTTGATACAGATAGTTTAAGGCCGACCTATCGCTTTATGCAGGGAGTGCCTGGCCGCTCCAATGCCTTTGAAATCGCTCGGCGTTTGGGCTTGGCAGAAGTTATCGTTGGCCATGCCCAAGAGCAGACCAACACAGACAGCGATGTCAATCGGATCATTGAGCGCTTAGAGGAGCAGACACTGGAAAGCCGCAAGCGCTTGGATAATATCCGCGAGGTGGAGCAGGAAAATCTCAAATTTAACCGAGCCCTCAAAAAGCTATATAATGAGTTTAACCGAGAAAAGGAAACCGAGCTCAATAAGGCGCGCTTGGAAGCCCAGGAAATCGTTGATTTGGCTCTGTCAGAGAGTGAGAGCATTCTCAAAAATCTCCATGATAAGTCTAGTCTCAAACCGCATGAGATTATCGAAGCCAAGGCTCAGCTTAAAAAGTTGGCACCAGAAACAGTTGATTTATCAAAGAATAAGGTACTCAAGCAGGCCAAGAAAAATCGGGTGCCTAAGGTGGGAGATGATATCCTAGTCACCAGCTATGGTCAGCGGGGAACCTTGGTCAAGCAGCTCAAAGACGGTCGCTGGGAAGCTCAAGTCGGTCTTATCAAGATGACTCTAGAAGAGCAGGAATTTAATCTTCTCAAGGCTGAAAAGGAGCAGCAACCTAAGCGCAAGCAGGTTAATGTGATCAAGCGGGCTAATACTGCTGGACCCAAAGCCAGGCTGGACCTGCGCGGCAAACGCTACGAAGAGGCCATGGAAGAGCTCGATGCCTTTATCGATCAGGCCCTCCTCAATAACATGGCTCAGGTGGATATTATCCACGGTATTGGGACCGGAGTCATCCGTGAAGGGGTGACCAAATATCTCCGCCGCAACAAGCACGTTAAGTCCTTCGGCTATGCTCCGCAAAATGCTGGCGGCAGCGGTGCGACGATTGTGATATTTAAGTAAGAGGCCAGAAATGAAAATACAAACCTATGACTCGACTTATGAGAAAAGTTGGGTTTATACAAAAGCTTTGAGCTATCTCTTTTCGCCTTTCTTTGATGATATGAGCCGCAGCAAGGATGCTTTTACTGAAGAACCTTACCAAGATTCAGTTGAGCTCATAGCAGTGGAAGATAATCAGGTTGTAGGGCTTCTAGATATTGGGATTTACACCGAAGAAGCAAGCCATGCTTATCCATATTATCCGGGAGAAAAGATAGCTTACTTCGCTAATCTGGCTGTCCATCCTGATTTTCAGAATCAAGGTATAGCCAGTCAACTCTTTCAAACTGCTTGGGAGCAGCTGCATGAAAAGAAAGTTGAGGCCTTGATCATCTTTACCCGAGACGGAGAGCAGGCAAATCACCTCTATCAGAAGTGGGGCGGCAAGCTGATTTGCCAAGACTACTTGGTTGTAGGACGCCCCAAAGATCAAACACCGTTTTCTTTCAGTGTTGATAGGAAGCAGCAGACAATCTGTCTGACAGATAAGTCGGGAAATTCTTTAGGCTATTATCAAAGAGAAGGGCATTATATTGTCTCAAGGAAAGAAGATTTGGAGCATTTTGAGATTGATGAACTTTACAAAGAACATACCTATGTCTTGAAAATCGAATAAGGCATTGGAAGTTTCAGCGAAGAGATCACAGCAGGTTCTTTTATGAGGGCCTGCTTTTTGCTATAATGGAAGCAGCATAAAGTGTTTCGGAGGGAAAATAATGAGAATAAAGCATGCATCAGATTCCTGCACGACTATTTTGGTAGGCAAGAAGGCCAGTTACGACGGTTCAACCATTGTCGCTCGTACAGAGGATTCACAAAATGGGGTTTTTACGCCCAAGAAATTTGTCGTAGTGGAGCCACAAGACCAGCCCCGCCATTATCAGTCTGTTTTGACGTCTTTTGAGATGGATTTGCCGGACAATCCAGTCCGCTATACGGCGGTGCCTGACGCAGTTCCCAAGGATGGGATTTGGGGAGCTGCTGGGATTAACAGCTATAATGTCGCTGTCAGCGCAACGGAAACAATTACGACTAACAGCCGCGTACTGGGGGCTGATCCTTTGATAGAGTCAGGTATCAGCGAGGAAGATATCCTTACGCTGGTCTTGCCCTATATCAAAACAGCTCGCGAAGGGGTTCTACGATTAGGGAAAATCCTAGAAGAGTATGGCACTTATGAGTCTAATGGGATTGCTATCTCAGATGTCAATGAAATCTGGTGGTTGGAGACCATTGGTGGCCACCATTGGATGGCGCGGCGCGTGCCGGATGATGCCTATGTGACCAACCCCAATCAGCTGGGCAGTGATTATTTTGAATTTGACAATCCTGAGCACTTCCTCTGTCATCCAAATCTCAAAAACTTTATCGAGGAAAACCATCTCAATCTGAATTACTCGGACGAGGGTTTCAATCCCCGCTATGCTTTTGGCAGCCAAAAGGACAAGGACCGTCATTACAATACGCCGCGAGCTTGGGATATCCAGCGTTTTCTCAATCCAGAAGCGGAGCAAGATCCAAGAAGTTTCTTCATTCCTTGGTGTCGTAAGCCTTACCGCAAGATCACGATCGAAGATGTCAAGTATGTCCTGAGCAGTCACTATCAGGATTCGCCTTATGATCCTTACGGAGCAGAGGGTGACCACTACAGTAGAAGAGCTTTTCGGACCATTGGAATCAATCGAACCAGTCAGACAGCTATCTTGCAGCTGCGCCCTAATCAACCGCAGGAAACAACAGGGATCCAGTGGCTGTCCTACGGCTCCATGCCCTACAATACAGCCGTTCCTTTCTTTACTCAAGTCTCGACAACGCCAGACTACTTTGCCAATACGACAGACAAGGTTTCGACAGATTCCTTCTATTGGGCCAATCGTCTCATTGCTGGGCTGGCTGATGCTCATTTTAGCAGTCATGTCGGAGACTTGGATGATTACCAGGAAAAGACCATGGCCTGGGGCCATGAAATGATCGGTCGGGTAGACCGAGCTCTGGCTAAGGGCGAGGCTGTGGACTTTGAAGCTGAAAATCAAGCTATGAGCGACAAGGTGCAAGAAGCGACAGACCAGCTCTTGGAGAAAGTTCTCTTGGATGCCAGCAATCTCATGACCAACCATTTCTCACTGAGTGACTAAGGCCCTACCCGTAGCAAATATTTTTCTTTCTGATGTTTTTGGTGTAAAATGTTATCAAAAGTAAGCAATAAAAGGAGAAGATTTATGGTAGCAGCAGTTACAGATGCAACATTCGCAGAAGAAACAAAAGATGGATTGGTTTTGATTGACTTTTGGGCAACTTGGTGCGGTCCATGCCGTATGCAGGCGCCTATCTTGGAGCAGTTGGTAGGGGAAGTCCATGAGGATGAATTGAAAATCCTCAAAATGGATGTGGATGAAAATCCAAATACTGCCCGTGAATTTGGCATTATGTCCATTCCGACCCTTCTGTTCAAGAAAGACGGTCAAGTCGTGAAGCAAGTCGCGGGTGTTCATACCAAAGACCAGCTCAAGGCTATTATCGCGGAATTGAGCTAAGCAAGAAGCCTGAGGGCTTCTTTTTTGTATCAAAAAACGTTTACATGCTCAAAAATTTTCATAAAATATTGACAAAAGGCGAATGTTCTTTTAGAATAATAGAAAATTAATAATCAACACCGAACGAAGTTTTTCAGAAAGAGGCAGTCGCCTCTGACTGTGAAATGGACGGAACTCTGGAGAGACCATGAATGGCACCGAAGGGGCAAGGCGGTTTAGAACCGCTCAAACTCTCAGGTAAAAGGACAGAGCGAAGAGGCAGGGATTTCCCTACTCCAGCACATCCAGAGTACATGTTTTGCATGTGCTCTTTCTTTTTCTCGGTGTGAAAAGGAGCTTATATCATGTTGGAAATATTGAATCGTCTGGATTCTTTGGTTTGGGGTCCACCCCTGCTCATTTTGCTGGTTGGTACCGGTATCTATCTCAGTCTGCGTCTGGGCTTGCTGCAGATTTTTCGACTTCCGCGTGCCTTTCGGCTAATCTTTGTATCAGACGAGGAGCATCAGGGCGATGTCTCTAGCTTTGCTGCTCTCTGTACAGCTCTAGCCGCGACTGTTGGGACAGGAAATATCATCGGAGTGGCAACAGCCATTAAAACCGGTGGACCGGGTGCCCTCTTCTGGATGTGGGTGGCTGCTTTCTTTGGGATGGCGACCAAGTATGCCGAAGGCCTCTTGGCTATCAAGTACCGCCGCAAGGATGCTCATGGAGCCATGGCAGGCGGTCCTATGCACTATATCTTACTAGGAATGGGCGAGAAGTGGCGTCCTCTAGCCATCTTTTTCGCGATAGCTGGTATCTTGGTGGCTCTCTTGGGGATTGGGACCTTTACGCAGGTCAATTCCATCACAGAGGCCATGCAGAATACCATTCAGCTGCCTCCAGCTGTGACAGCTTCTATCTTGGCTATTTTGGTGGCTCTGGTTATTTTCAGCGGTATCCAGTCTATTGCTCGAGTATCGACCAAGGTTGTGCCCTTTATGGCAGCGATTTATATCTTGGGCACTGTGACTGTCTTAGCGGTCAATCTAGATCGATTGCTGCCCACTCTCCAGCTGGTCTTTAGTTCAGCCTTTAGTCAGACAGCTGCTGTCGGTGGCTTTGCCGGTGCGACTATCCAGATGGCCATTCAAAACGGGGTTGCGCGCGGAGTTTTCTCCAATGAATCTGGCTTGGGATCAGCCCCCATTGCAGCGGCGGCAGCTCGGACTAAAGAACCGGTAGAACAGGGCTTGATTTCCATGATCGGAACCTTCATCGACACCCTGATTATTTGTAGTCTGACAGGCTTGACGATTTTAATCACAGGGGTTTGGGATGGCAATCTTAATGGTGTGTCCTTGACTCAGGCAGCCTTTGCGAGTGTTTTTGCTAATTTTGGTCCAGTTCTGCTTTCAGTCTTTCTAGTTCTGTTTGCCTTTACGACTATCTTGGGCTGGAACTACTATGGTGAGCGCTGTTTTGAATTTCTCTTTGGGGTGCGCTATATCCGTGTTTATCGCTTGCTCTTTGTCCTGATGATTGTCCTCGGTGGCTTTGTGGGTCTAGAGGCGGTCTGGATTATTGCAGATATTGTCAATGCCCTCATGGCCTTGCCAAACTTGATTGCCTTATTAGTCTTGTCTCCAATTGTCATTAGTGAAACAAAGAAATATTTTGACAAGCATCGAAAGAACTAACTTTCGCACATAAAAAAGCCTCTAGCTTCCCGTAATGATGGAAGTCTAGAGGTTTTTTGTCGAAATTAATAGCGTTTTTCTTTTGGCCAGCTGCTCATCTCGGCCACAGCTGTAAAGAGAACGTCAGTAGAAGAGTTGAGAGCTGTCTCGCAGGAGTCCTGAATGACACTAATAACGAAACCGACGCTGACTACCTGCATGGCCAAATCATTGGAAATCCCAAAGAGGCTGCAGGCGACCGGAATGAGCAGGAGAGAACCGCCAGCTACGCCGGAAGCCCCGCAGACAGAAATTGCCGCTACGACACTGAGAACGAGAGCCGTTCCAAAGTCAACCCTGATATCCAGCGTGTTGACAGCAGCTAAGGTTAGGGTATTGATAGTAATAGCAGCCCCTGCCATGTTGATAGTGGCCCCCAGAGAAATAGAGACCGAGTAGGTCTATGGATTGAGCCCCAGATCCCGACAGAGTTTCATGTTGACGGGGATGTTAGCCGCTGAGCTGCGCGTGAAAAAAGCAGTCACACCACTGACTCGTAGACAGCGCCAGACCAAGGGATAAGGATTTTTCCGCAGCATGATAAAGGTAATCAAAGGATTGATAATCAGAGCGACAATCAGCATGCTGGCTATCAAGACCAGCAGTAGGATGCCATAGCTTTTTAGAGCCTGGAAACCTTTGCCGGAAATGGTCGTGTAGACCAGACCTAAAATACCCAGAGGGGCTAGATTGATAATCCACTCGACAATCTTAGAAGTGATATCTGCCAAGGTCTGCAACAGTTCCTTGCTGTGGTGGCTGGCTTCCCGCATGGCAATTCCAAAGATGACAGCCCAGGACAGGATACCAATGTAGTTAGCGGTGATGAGGGCGTTGACGGGATTGTCCACCAGCTGAAGCAGAAGATTGCTGAGAACTTGTCCGATTCCATCTGGCGGAGAAACCTTTTGGGAGGACGAAGCCAACTCTATACTAATGGGAAAGAAGAAGTTGACTAGGACTGCGACCAGGGCCGCCGCAAAGGTTCCCAGAAGGTAGAGCAAGATGACTGTCTTCATATTGCTCTTTTGTCCTTTTTGCTGTTGAGATAAGGCATTTGCCACCAGAGCGAAGACTAGGAGCGGAGCGATGGCCTTGAGGCCGCCAACTAAGATTTGGCCCAGAAGTCCGATGGCTTGTGCTTGGGGGAAGAATTAGGACACCAATGCCAATACCGATGGAAATCCGCTTGATTAGATTGGTTTTATTCCAAATGGTGATGGAGCGATGGAGCATGTAAGTTCCTTTCTTGTCTTGGATACTTATTTTATTATACGATAGAAAGGGAGTGAAAGCAATGTTAGGTCGGACTAACCATTCTATGTCCGCGCTGATTGGTCTTTGTGGTATAATGGTAGTAATCTTTTTGGAGGTAGCCTATGTCTAAGACCGGAAATGTCTTTTCTCGCTATATCCAGCAGTTTGACTGGAGCAAGATTGCAGATGACCTTTTTTCCAAGCTGGTCTCTTTACTTCTGCTTTTTATCTTATTTTACATCGTTAAGAAAATCCTGCATTTGTCAGTGACCAAAATTATTGCCCCCTCTCTCAAGCTATCCAAGCAGGATGTAGCCAGACAGAAAACCATCACTCGTCTGATTGAGAATCTGCTTAATTATGTCTTGTATTTTCTCTTGATTTACTGGGTTTTATCCATCTTGGGACTGCCGGTTTCCAGCCTTTTGGCTGGTGCCGGGATTGCTGGGGTGGCTATCGGGATGGGAGCTCAGGGCTTCCTGTCGGACCTGGTCAATGGCTTCTTTATCCTTCTCGAGCGACAGTTAGATGTCGGTGACAATGTCCGCCTGACTAACGGTCCTATCAACATCGCTGGAACAGTAATCAGTGTCGGGATTCGGACGACGCAGGTACGGGACGCGGACGGAACGCTGCATTTTGTTCCAAACCGCAATATCATGGTTGTCAGTAATCTTTCCCGTGGAGATATGCGTGTTCTGATTGATATCCCCATTTATGCCCAGACGGATTTGGACGAGATTTACCGCATCATTTCCAAGGTCAATGAAGAAGCCGTACCAGAACATCCGGAGATTCTCAAGGAACCGAATATTTTGGGGCCGCAGATGGCTTCAAATGGCCAGTTCAACTTCCGTATCAGCATGATAGTGCAGGGAGGCATGCAGATTTCTATTTACCATATCTTCTACCGTCTTTACCATGAGGCGCTTTTACGAGAGGGGATTGAGCTTCCGACGCTTGGACCTCTTTCCAAAGGCAAATAATTATTGATTAGAAAGGTCCATATGAATCAGCGAATTCAGCAGGAGATTGTCAGTGAGGACAATCTTGTTTACCGTTTAAAACGTCCTCTCCACAAGCAGGGTCTCTTTTGGGCAGCTCTGGTGTCTGGTATTATCATCTTTCTTCTGGCCTTGCTCAGCATTCTCCTCGTCATCACCACGATTGGCCTTATGGAGGAAAATGACCATCTCAAGTCTCTCACAGGCCACCATAACTCGCCTTTAGAGACCTATTCCAGCCATGCTTTTGAGAAAACAGTTGAATTTTCCAGCGGACTCAAGGTGACAGTTCATTCGGCAGTGGAAGACAGCAAGCGAGTCATGAGCGATGAGTCAACAGGAGTAGCTGTCGTTGCAACCATCACGGTTGAAAACACTTCTAAAAAGCCCATTCTGGTCAGTCCTTATGACTTTGGACTTTATGACAAGAAGGAGAATGTCTATATTTTGGACGGCTCAACCTTTGACAATACACAAATCGGCACCAATCTGGCGCCAGGCAAGTCTATCCGCTTTGACTTGGTATTTGACGGGGAAGGCGGCGATGAGGATACCTATACCGTGACCTACGACAATGCTAAGTGGCAAAAGGAGAAAAGCAAGCCAAAGCAAGAGAAAAAGAAGGATCAGTAGGGAAAATTATCCTATTACTCTAATACCTTTGCTACTTTCCGCACCCAGATTTGAAAGTGGAGGCAGCAAATGTTATAGATGAAAGAGGATTTGAGACAAAAGTTTCAAATCTTTTTCTTGACTATGACCCTAGAGGAGGGTGTATACTGGTGAAAATTAGAAAAGGAGATTACCATGAAAATCAATATGATTCGTTCAGATAAGGTTTATCAAGAGCTGCTTGAACTTCCATTTGATAAAAGGGAGGGCTGTTTTCGAGCGAAAATACTCGCTCCATTTGCTCTTAAATACCAAACTCAGCACATTCCTTTAAAAGCGAAGTATCCTGGAGGATTTGATGCTCTATTTCTACTTGGCTTTATGAATCAGCTGCCTGGAACTCTGTCAGAAAAGGATAGACCAGCTATCGACTCTCTGAGCTCTGATCAACTCTGGCAAGACTGCCAGGATACCATCAAAAGGAGTATTGGTCTTTTTGAACAGGCTGGCTATGATTTAGAGGTTGAGGATTACCATTTTACTATTTTATTGGGCAATCCAGACAAGCCTATGCTACAGCTCAATAAGGGTTACAGCGGAGATGGTGGAATCCCAGGCTACCTCATGCTTAGTCTACTACCAAATGACTATACTTTGCCACGTGTGCAGGCGGCGTTGGCTCACGAGTGCAATCATAATGTCCGCTTCCAATTTATCAAATGGAACCAGCAGACGACATTAGCAGACTGGGTAGTTAGTGAAGGATTGGCGGAGTCTTTTGCTGCTGAGCTCTATGGTAAAGAGCTTATTGGACCTTGGGTCACTTCAACCAGTCCAGAGCAGTTAGAAGAGATTAAGCCCATCATCTCCAGTCAGCTTCAGCTAACGGGGATGGCGGAAATGGCTCCTTATCTCTATGGTGATGAAATTGCAGAAATACAGGGTCAAATACCAGTCGGTATGCCCTATGCTGCAGGCTATGCTTATGGCTATCATTTGATACAAGCTTATCTGAAAAAGACTGGCAAGAGCATTATTGAAGCGACAGTAACACCCACAGAAGAGATTTTAGAGGCGACGAAAGACTTTTGGCAATGACACATTTTTGCTTGAAAATCTGCCAGAACCTGATATAATGTAGGTAATTTCTGGAGGTGACTATATGCACTATAAAACAGTTGAATTGAAAGTCACAAATCAAGGTATCCATGAGCGCAAGATCTTTCAAGGTGTGAGGATTTTCAGTCGTAGCAAGCTGTCCAAAGATCAGAAAAGCATTCTGACGCAGAAGCTTTACCTGACACCGAAGCAAAACATCGTTTACTATCAGCGAACAGATGTCAACTATGACAAGAACTGGCATCATAATAAGGACTATTACGAACTAGCTTATGACCAGTTGGACAGAGAAACTGTCTTTAAGGTTTGTCAAGATTTTGATGAACTAAGTCCTTTTCTGGAGAATGATCTGCTGGAGAAGCTAAAAGAAAAGCAGTCAGCAGGCAAGTTTTTTGAAAAATTAGATATATAAAAATCCGACCGCTTTTATAAGCAGTCGGATTTTTTTGAGTTCTAGTTAAATAGTACTTAAACAGGACCTTGCGCAATCATAGCATTGGCTACGTTTTCGAAAGAAGCAATGTTAGCATAAGCCAGATAGTCTTTACTAAGTCCGTAAGTTTCAGCGGTAGTTTTAGCTGTGTTGAGGATGTTGGTCATGATGTCCTTGAGACGGACAGAGTATACTGGCATCTATTTATCTGATAAGAGAGATTTTATCATCCAGATATTCATAGCTGGGTGGCCGGCGGCGTTAGAAAGTGGTTGTTGCAGTGATGTAAAACCATAGTGCTGATAGATGGCCACGGCCGTAGCCAGTTCAGTAGTGGTTTCTAGATAAAGCTGTTCATAACCTGCTAGGCGGGCTTCTTGGAAAATCTGCTTTATCAGCCGGCTGGAATAACCTTTGCCACGACTGTTTTTAGTGACATAGAGTTTTTGTAATTCAGCTATCTTATCAGACACAGGTGCAAAGCCACCGCAGCCAACGAGATGACCTTCATCTTCCAGAACAAAGTAAGCTGCCCTCTCTTGATGTTGATAGTAGTCGGCCAAATGATCTAGATGAGAATCAAAGTAGACAGTTCCTGGTTTGTCAAGCCCGAATTCTTCTAGGCTGGCTCGAATGAGCTGCGCTACAGCTGGATTGTCTCTCACTTCCATTGGCCGTAAGTTCATGATTTGTCCTCCGATAGGATGTATCAACTAGTTAAACAATACCTTGGGCAATCATAGCGTTGGCCACGTTTTCGAAGGCAGCGATATTTGCTCCTGCAAGGTAGTCAGTACCAAGACCGTATGTTTCAGCAGTTGTTTTAGCTGTGTTGAAGATGTTTGTCATGATGTCTTTGAGACGTCCGTCCACTTCTTCGCGAGTCCATGACAGACGAAGGCTGTTTTGGCTCATTTCCAGAGCGGATACAGCTACACCACCAGCATTGGCAGCTTTGGCAGGTCCGTAGAAGATACCATTTTCTTTGTAAACAGCGATAGCATCCAGGTCGCTCGGCATGTTGGCACCTTCAGATACACAGATAACACCTTGAGCAACCAAGCGTTTAGCAGCTTCGCCATTGATTTCATTTTGAGTCGCACATGGCAGAGCAATATCATAGTTACCAGCGTAAGTCCATACAGAACCTTCATGGTAAGTAGTGGTTGGTTTCTCAGCTGCATATTCAGTCAAACGAGCGCGGCGTTTTTCTTTGACATCAACCAAAAGGTCAAAGTCAATACCGTTTTCATCGATGACATAACCGTTTGAGTCAGATACAGAGATAACAGTTGCTCCCAGCTCAGTTGCTTTTTGGAGAGCGTATTGAGCTACGTTACCAGAACCGGAAATAACCACCTTCTTGCCAGCAAAGCTGTTACCATTAGCTTTCAGCATTTCTTCGGTGTAGTAAACCAAGCCGTAACCAGTTGCTTCTGGACGGATCAAGCTGCCACCAAATCCAAGGGGTTTACCAGTCAAGACACCAGCGTCGAATTGATTGAGGCGTTTGTATTGGCCGTAGAGGTAGCCGATTTCACGTCCGCCGACACCAATATCACCAGCTGGGACGTCAAGTGATGGGCCGATATGTTTTTGCAATTCAGTCATGAAGCTTTGGCAGAAGCGCATCACTTCAGCATCTGTCTTGCCTTTTGGATCAAAGTCAGATCCACCTTTACCACCGCCGATTGGCAGGCCAGTCAAGACATTTTTGAAGATTTGCTCAAAGCCGAGGAACTTCAAGATCCCTTGGTTTACAGTTGGGTGGAAACGAAGTCCGCCTTTATAAGGACCAACTGCTGAGTTAAATTGTACGCGGTAACCACGGTTAACTTGTACTTTACCTTCGCGGTCTACCCAAGGAACACGGAAGCTGATAACGCGCTCAGGCTCCGTAATACGCGCTAGGATGTTTTCCTCAATGTATTCTGGGTGTTTTTCAAAAACAGGCTCCAGGGTATTGAGAAACTCTTCAACAGCTTGGAGGAATTCTGCCTCGTGTCCGTTGCGGGCTTTTACGGTCTCGAAAGTGCTTTGGATATATTCTTTAGCAGTTGTCATCTGTCATTCTCCTTTAAATAAAATAGTAAACCATCCTGTCGGAAGCTGCTTGCAGCTTGTGTGACTAGGATGTGTTTAAATCTTTAAAACAGACATCTTTTAAATGTCATATTTTATTACATGGAACATTATAGCAGACTTTTTTTCCCTTGTAAAGAAAAAAGTTGAATTTTCTAAAAATTTCCACAATTTGTTTTCTGAAATATTTCAGAAAGACGACCAATCGAACTGGATATTTTCCGAACGTTAGTCAGGAATTGCCGGTTAAAAAAACGAAAAAGTGGAGTTTGGTGATATAATAGGGGAAATGAGCTAAAGGCATTCGCCTTTGTAAGAAAAAGGAGCGTTTTACTATGGTTTCGACATCTACACAAATTGCTGGTTTTGATTTTGATAACTGCCTGATGAATGCAGCTGGGGTTGCCTGCATGAAAAAAGAGGAACTGGCAGAAGTCAAAGACTCTGCTGCGGGAACCTTTGTGACCAAGACAGCGACGCTGGACTTCCGTCAGGGGAATCCAGAACCGCGCTATCAAGATGTACCGCTAGGGTCTATCAACTCCATGGGGCTGCCCAACAATGGCTTAGACTACTATCTTGACTACCTGCTGGAACTCCAGGAAAGTGAACCAAATCGCACTTTCTTCCTCTCTTTGGTTGGTATGTCACCAGAAGAAACCCACACCATTCTTCAGAAAGTTCAGGCAAGTGACTTTAAAGGCATTACTGAGCTCAATCTCTCCTGCCCCAATGTCCCTGGTAAGCCGCAGATTGCTTATGACTTTGAAACGACGGAAAAGATTTTGTCAGAGGTTTTTGCTTATTTCACCAAGCCACTGGGTATCAAGCTGCCTCCTTATTTTGACATCGTGCATTTTGATCAAGCCGCTGCGATTTTTAACAAATATCCACTCAAGTTTGTCAATTGTGTAAACTCAATCGGAAACGGTCTTTATATAGAAGATGAGTCAGTGGTCATTCGTCCGAAAAATGGTTTTGGAGGTATCGGAGGTCAGTATATCAAGCCGACCGCTCTAGCTAATGTCCATGCCTTTTACCAACGCCTGAAACCGGAAATCCAAATCATCGGAACTGGTGGTGTCCTGACTGGCCGCGATGCTTTTGAGCATATCCTCTGTGGAGCCAGTATGGTGCAGGTAGGAACAACCCTTCATAAAGAAGGAGTGGCAGCCTTCGAGCGCATTACCACAGAACTCAAGGATATTATGGAAGAAAAAGGCTATGAAAGTCTGGAAGATTTCCGAGGGAAATTGAAGTATATTGAGGGGTAATCTTCTATATAAGTGTTGTTGTGATTTGAAATGAAGAATATGGCTGGGTTGAGAAGTATTGAAACCTAGCTTTTTCATATTATTTTGAAGAAAGTTCTAATCAAATTGCTATAATTTCGACTCCTTTTATGAGAAAATAGACACAAAGAAATGAGGTGTTTTCATGGCAGAAATTTATCTAGCAGGTGGGTGCTTCTGGGGCTTGGAAGAGTACTTCTCCCGCATTGAGGGTGTAGAGGAAACGACAGTGGGATACGCCAATGGACAGGTGGAAGCAACCAACTACCAGCTGATTCACCAGACGGACCATGCAGAGACGGTTCATCTAATCTATGATGAAGAGCGGGTCAGCCTGCGGGAAATCCTGCTCTATTATTTCCGAGTTATTGATCCTCTGTCGGTCAATAAGCAGGGAAATGATGTTGGCCGTCAATATCGGACGGGCGTTTACTATACCAATCAAGCTGATAAGGCAGTCATTGAGCAGGTCTTTGCTGAGCAAGAAAAGCAGTTGGGACAAAAGATTGCTGTTGAGCTAGAGCCTTTGCGCCACTATGTCCTAGCTGAGGACTATCATCAGGATTATCTCAAGAAAAATCCCGGTGGCTACTGTCATATCAATGTCAATGATGCCTATCAGCCCTTGGTCGATCCAGGCCAGTACGAGAAGCCTACAGATGCGGAACTGAAAGAGCAGCTGACGGAAGAGCAGTACCAGGTGACTCAGAATAGTGCAACAGAGCGTCCTTTCCATAATGCCTACAATGCCACTTTTGAAGAAGGAATTTATGTAGATGTGACGACTGGAGAGTCCCTCTTTTTTGCTGGAGATAAGTTTGAGTCTGGCTGCGGCTGGCCTAGCTTTAGCCGGCCTATTGCCAGAGAAGTTCTGAGATACTATGAAGACAAGAGCCATGGAATGGAGCGTATCGAAGTGCGTAGCCGTTCTGGCAATGCCCATCTGGGTCATGTCTTCACAGACGGTCCAGAAGCAGCAGGAGGCCTACGTTACTGTATCAACTCAGCAGCTCTGCGATTTATTCCAAAAGAAAAAATGGAAGCAGAAGGATATGGCTATCTGCTGACTTTCATGCAGTAAAAGGGCATAAAATCAACTCAAATGCTTCAAACAGTCATATAATTTTTTTATCACGGCGATAAATTATTTATATAAGCCAAGTCTCCTTGAACATGGTAAAATGAGAAGTAATCTTATAAAATAGAGGATTTAGAATTTTATCCATCAAAGGAGAATAAATGATGAATTTGAAAAAAATCTTTTCAGTAGGCTTAGTAGGCCTTGCAGCCTTGGGTTTGGCAGCTTGCGGAGGCTCTTCTAGTAAGGAGAGCAAGTCAGCAGACGGACCTGTAACCGTCAAGGTTGGGGTAATGAGCCTGAGTGATACAGAAGAAGCGCGCTGGAACAAGGTTCAAGAGATTCTTGACAAAGAAAATGCAGGCGTTAAATTAGAGTATACGCAGTTTACCGACTACTCTCAGCCTAACCAAGCTCTACTTGATGGTGATGTGGACATCAATGCCTTCCAACATTATAATTTCCTTGAAAACTGGAACAAAGAGAAGGGAGCAGACCTTGTGTCTGTTGCGGATACTTATATCGCACCGATTCGTCTCTACTCTGGTACAAAGGACGGCAAAAATAAATATACAGATGTGAAAGACATCCCAGAAAATGGTACGATTGCCGTTCCAAATGATGCGACAAATGAGAGCCGTGCTCTTTATCTTCTTGAATCAGCTGGCTTGATCAAGCTTGATGTTAAAGGGAACGAGCTTGCGACTGTTGCCAACATCAAAGAAAACAAGAAGAATCTGACAATTTCTGAGTTGGATGCTTCTCAAACTCCAGCTTCTCTGACTTCAGCAGATGCTGCAGTTGTCAATAATACTTTCGTTCGCGAAGCAGGGATTGACTACAAGAAGGCCCTCTTCAAAGAAGAAGCCAATGAAAACTCAAAACAATGGTATAACCTGATTGCAGCGAAAGCAGATTGGAAGAAATCAGACAAGGCTGACGCGATTGAAAAAATTATCAAGGCTTACCACACTGATGAAGTGAAAAAAGTTATCGAAGAATCATCAGATGGTATGGATCAGCCAGTTTGGTAATTTTTACCAGCAGAAGGTCATTGTATTGAATAAATGAAATGATTAAGAAGGGCGGAGATTAGCTTCTCCAGCCCTTTATCTGCTATTATGGTCATTTAGTTTGAACAGTATCTGGCTTTGGGTTAGGTCGGTAAAGATTGCGGCTTGTGGCATCACGTTTCCCTAGTTAAGCGACAGGCGGAAAGCAAACTAAAAGTCTATAGTGGCTAAATCTCATATTGGACAAATCAAGGAGTGAATCGGAAATTATGGGCAAAGAAATTATCAAATTGGATCACATTGATGTCGTTTTTAATCAAAAGAAGCAAGACATTAGGGCCGTAGAAGATGTGACCATTCATATTAATCAGGGAGATATTTATGGAATTGTAGGTTATTCTGGTGCCGGAAAGTCTACCTTGGTCCGTGTTATTAACTTGCTGCAGGTGCCGTCTGCCGGTAAGATCACGGTGGATGATACGGTTTTCTATGATCATCATCAGGTTCAGCTTACTGCGGCTGAGCTACGCCAAAAGCGTAAGGATATTGGGATGATTTTCCAGCATTTTAACCTCATGGCTCAGATGACAGCCAAGGAAAATGTTGCCTTTGCGCTCAAGCATTCACCTTTATCAGCTGCTGAAAAAGAGAAGAAAGTTCATACGCTTTTAGACTTGGTGGGCTTAGCGGATCGGGCGGACAATTATCCTGCCCAGCTGTCTGGCGGTCAGAAGCAGCGGGTGGCTATTGCGCGGGCCTTGGCCAATGATCCCAAAATCCTAATCTCGGACGAGTCCACATCCGCTCTGGATCCTAAGACGACCAAGCAGATTTTAGCTCTATTGCAGGATTTGAATCAAAAATTGGGCCTGACTATTGTCCTCATTACTCACGAAATGCAGATTGTCAAGGACATTGCCAACCGGGTAGCGGTTATGCAAAATGGTCGGCTGATTGAGGAAGGCTCAGTTCTGGATATTTTCTCTAATCCCAAGAATGAGCTGACCCAAGATTTCATTACGACCGCAACCGGTATCAATGAGGCCATGATCAAAATCAATCAGCAGAAGATTGTGCAAAAATTGCCGGAAAATTCCATTCTGGCCCACCTGAAATACTCAGGTGTGGTGACGGACACAGCCATTATAAACGACATTTACAAGCAGTATCAAATATCGGCCAATATTCTTCACGCCAATATTGAGATTTTAGATCATGTACCGGTCGGAGAAATGGTCGTTATCTTATCTGGAGAGACCAAGCAACTGGCGGCGGTGCAGGAAAGTCTGCGCGAAGCAGGAGTAGAGCTGCATGTTCTGAAAGAAAGGAGTAACTAATGCTACAGCTGATTCAACAATTTATGCCCAATGTTTATAGAATGGGCTGGTCTGGGCAGGCTGGCTGGGGAACAGCTATTTACCTAACCCTGTATATGACTATCATTCCTTTCTTTATCGGAGGGATTCTAGGCTTTATCGCTGGTCTCTTGCTCGTCTTGACAGGGCCGAGAGGTATTTTGGAAAATAGACTTGTCTTTTTCGTCCTAGACAAGGTTACCTCTATTTTTCGGGCTATTCCTTTCATCATTCTCCTAGCCCTTATCAATCCCTTTACTCGGATTATTGTGGGAACTGGGATTGGACCGACTGCGGCCTTGGTGCCTCTTTCGCTGGCTGTTTTTCCTTTCTTTGCCCGTCAGGTTCAGGTGGTCTTATCCGAACTAGACCGAGGAGTTATTGAAGCAGCGCAGGCTAGTGGAGCAACCTTCTGGGACATTGTCGGTGTCTACCTGCGGGAAGGTCTGCCGGACTTGATTCGGGTGACGACTGTTACGCTAATCTCTCTGGTTGGTGAGACCGCTATGGCCGGAGCGATTGGAGCTGGTGGACTGGGAAATGTTGCCCTGACTTATGGTTATCAGCGTTTCAACCATGATGTGACCATTCTTGCGACTATTCTTATTTTGCTGCTCATCTTCTTTATTCAGTTTGTTGGGGATTTCCTGACGCGGAAGATTAGTCATAGATAATGATTGACAACTAGGGCCTCAGCTGGGGCTCTTTTTTATGCCATAATTTTATAAAAAGACTTGCACAATTAGATTAGGCTTGTTATAATAGCTAAAATCTTTTGAAACCAAGTGTTGGGAAAGTGAGGATATGGCGGATGAAAGCTTATACAAATGTCAATCTGGTGACCTGTGACAGCGCATTTCATGTTTACCGGGACGGGCTGCTAGTGGTTGAGGACGACCGCATTGCCTACTGCGGTCCCTATGATGAAAACTGGCTAGGGAAATGCAGTGAAACAGTGGATTATGAAGGTGCTTGGATCATGCCAGGACTGGTTAACTGTCATACTCACTCGGCCATGACCTTGCTGCGCGGGATTCGTGATGACAGCAATCTGCATGAATGGCTGGAGGACTATATCTGGCCAGCAGAAAGTCAATTCACGGAGGATCTAACGACCGAGGCTGTCCAGCTGGCTCTCGCTGAAATGTTGCTGTCAGGAACAACGACTTTTAACGACATGTATAATCCTCAGGGAGTGGATATTGACCGGATTTATCAGACTGTGCGGCAGTCTGGTATGCGCTGCTATTTCTCACCAACACTCTTTAGCTCAGAGGCGGAAACGGCAGAAGAGACTCTGGCACGTACTCGGGCCATTATTGAGAAAATCCGCTCCTATGATGATGAAGATTTTCAGGTTATGGTGGCGCCTCATTCCCCTTATGCCTGTGACGAAGCTTTGCTCAAGGGCAGTCTTGAGCTAGCGCGTGAGCTGGACTTGAAGCTTCATATCCATGTAGCTGAGACCCAGGAAGAAAATAAAATTATCCTGCAGCGCTATGGCAAAAGGCCTCTGGCTTTCTTAAAAGGCTTGGGCTACTTGGATCGGCCAGCAATTTTTGCTCACGGAGTTGAACTGAATCCGTCAGAGATTGCGGATTTAGCGGCTTCACCAGTCAGCATTGCCCACAATCCTATCAGCAACCTCAAGTTGGCTTCTGGAGTAGCTCCGGTGACGGACTTATTAGCCGCAGGGGTGACCGTTGGCCTAGCGACGGACTCTGTCGCTTCCAATAATAATCTGGATATGTTTGAAGAAGGTCGGACAGCTGCCCTTCTTCAGAAGATGCGGGCAGGCGATGCGACTCAGTTTACGATTGAGCAGGCCTTGAAAGCTTTGACCATTGAAGGAGCCAAAGCTCTGGGCTTAGAGAAAAAAATCGGCAGTCTGGAAACGGGCAAACAAGCCGATTTCATTGTCATTCAACCTAAGGGACGACTTCATCTCTATCCTTTGGAAAATATGCTGTCGCACCTAGTGTACGCAGTCAAAGGCAGCGATGTTCAGGATGTCTACATTGCAGGGCGACAGGTTGTCCGAGACGGCCAAGTGCTGACCGTTGATGTAGGAGGTTTTGTTTGAGAATGAAAGCCGAGTTTCAGCTCGGCAATCAGCTCTTAGAATTGAAAAAATAGAAAATGAAGCAGGAGAATGGGAGAGATTGCTACAATTTGAAGATTATAGCATGCTTCTCCCAGCTCCTGCTTTTTGCTTTTCTTTCCTTTTGGTGATAAAAATAGTACAATATAGTAAAGATTGATGTGCTGTTATCAAGCAAGAAAAAGCGGAGAAATGCGATGGATAAAAAATTTCTTTGGGAGAAGATTCAGACTTTTTTTCAGGAACTTTGGAAAAAGATATCGGGTTTTGCTACGGAGCACACTCTTCTGACAGATGCCTACCAAGCTTGGCGGGATTGGATTAAGAAGTTGCCGCTTCCTCGTCCTAAGTTCTTTCAAAAACAGCTTAGCAATCGGCAGTTTGTCGGAGTGCTTTTAACAGTTGTTGGACTGTCAGCTGGCTTAATTCTGCTGTCAGAGCATGTGCAGGACTTCTCCTTTCTGTTGCCTAGTAAGAAAGAGCAGCAGTCAGATTCCTCACAGAATCAGACGGTTCGTATCATGGCGACTGGGGATTTGCTTTATCACGACGGCCTTTATCTGAGTGCCCAGAAAGAAGACGGAACTTATGATTTTTCTGAGAATTTCCACTATGCCAAAGAATGGCTTCAGCAGGGAGATTTGGTCTTAGGGGACTTTGAAGGCACGATTCGGCCGGGCTATCCCCTAAATGGCTATCCGCTCTTTAATGCTCCGGAAGCTGTAGTTCCAGCAATCAAGGAGGCAGGCTATCAGGTGATGGACCTGGCTCATAACCACATTTTAGACTCTGGCTTGGAGGGAGTTTTTACTACAGCTCAGGCTTTTGAAAAAGAGGGAATCACTCCCATCGGTGTTTACCCGCATGAAAAACGCAGTCAGGCACCGATTTTGATAAAGGAAGTCAAAGGCATTAAGATTGCACTGCTGGCTTACTCCTATGGTTACAATGGTATGGAGGGGCTTCTCAATCAGGAAGATTATGATAATCGCCTGTCCGATCTGGATGAAGAAAAGATGCGAGCCGAGATTGAGCGGGCAGAAAAGGAAGCTGACATCACAGTCGTCATGCCTCAGATGGGGATAGAGTACCAGTTGGAGCCAACAGAGGAGCAGATGACCCTCTACCATAAAATGGTTGACTGGGGAGCAGATATCGTCTTTGGAGGGCATCCGCATGTGGTTCAGCCGGCGGAGATTTTAGAGAAAGACGGCCAGAAGAAGCTGATTATGTATTCTATGGGGAATTTTATTTCCAATCAGCGCATCGAAACCATGGAGGAGATTGAAAATGCTCATTGGACTGAGCGCGGAGTGCTGATGGATGTTACCATTGAAAAAACACCAAAGGGCACGCAGATAAAAAGTGCTCAGGCTCATCCGAGCTGGGTCAGCCGAGTTGAAAAGAGCGCTACTTCAGTAGACGGTCTACCTTTATACACTTATCAGACCTGGATTTTGGATGACTTTGTCGAAGGTGGCAAGTATCGAGACAAACTGAACCAAGAAACTAGAGCACGGATTGATACTGCCTATCAGGAAATGAATTCTCATGTTGGACTGAACTGGCCGGGGCAATAAATTGCTTGAATATGAGTTTAGCCAGATTGGATTTTCCAATCTGGTTTTTGCTGTTTTGAAATTTAGTTTTTGATAAAGATTTTAAAAGCATTGTTGGAGTTGCAGTTCAGGTCTATGCTTTTTTATTTTAAGATTGTCGTTATATAAAAAAGTTGCTATACTATGCATAACAGGCATTGATTTGGGGCTCAATGCTTAACTGAGAAAAAAGGGATGAAAAAGTTATGGAAGAAAATAAAAGTGCTGCTAAATTACGTGAGGAACGATTGTTAGAAAAGCAAAGGTTAGCTGAGAAAGCACGAATCGCCCTTTTAGAGGAAAAAATGGACGAACGTATTTTTGAGCTGAGAAAAACTTTAGCTCAGACAACAGATTTACTTATTCGGGGAGACTTGCAAGTTTTATTGAATGAGGAAGAGCAAAAGAGGGAGATTTATTATGAGAAAAAGCGGCTTGCAGAATCACAAGCACAGCAAATTCAGTTAGCAGTAGATAAAACATTAGAGAAACAGCTCGTATCGGTAAATCATGCACATGGAGATTCGTGGGCTAAAAGAGAATCAGAGGAAAACGAGCTTGCTGCCAAATTAAATAAACAAAATAGTCATTCAGCAGGAGCTGATTTAGAAGACAGATTGCGATGGCGACAGGAAAGCAAAAGAGATACTGTTTTTATCTCTACTTGTATGATTTTATCTTTACTCTGTCTTGTTTTTATCATCTATAAAAATGCTATTAATACTTATCGTACTCAAATAGCAACTGTTCAAGCATCTAGTAACCAGATTCGGGATACAAAAAATCAGGAAGAAGTTGCTGAAAAAGAATCATCAACTAATGTTCAAGAAAAACAAAATAGCTCTACTCAGTCTAGTAGCGTTGCTTCGGTACCAGTAAATTATCAAGTGCAAGTCGATATTGACAATTTGATTATTCGCGAAAAACCAGCATTAAATGGGAAAGATTTAGGTTTCATTGAGAAAGGGGTTTACACGATTACTGAAACGGTTCAAACGGATGGACATCTTTGGGGGCGTGTGAAGTCTGGAAAAGGATGGATTGCTCTCGATTATACTACAAAGGTAACGAAACCGTCATCTACCAATAGTACGGAATCTTCAATTAGCAATAATTCATCGCTCTACAAAGAGTGGGCAGGCGACTATGTTAATTGGACATCAAGTATTCGCTACGTAATTAAAGAAGATGGAACAGGAAGTATGATTACATCAGGGGGAGAAACACTTTTTAAAGTAAAAATAGAAGAACCTAGTCAGGAAACAAAAGTTTGGGGCCTTGTTTTAGATGACAATGGAGCACCTCAAGAACCCAAGGAATACGTGGCGAATATAGTTATCACTTTGATATCAGATAATGATGGAACGACTCGGAAGCTTTATGGGGTACTATTGAAAAACAATCGTAGAGAACTTACTTTTGGAGAATATACTGAACATAAGAATTCAGTTTATAGAAAATAAGGAAATTAATTATGAAACAATCTCTAACTAATCTTATCTTTTTTATGCTTTATGCAATTCCTACCTATACAGTTATTTATTTGTTCTTTTTACCTCAAATAGCATCTAGTATGTCTGTCGAATATGAGAATATTGTTTTAAGTGTTATTATTATTTTAATTGCTTTATTCACTTGGTTAGCTATTCTTCCAGCTTTGATTTGTCGAACAGGAAGTAAGTTGATTATTTTTCTTCTATGCTTTCTACTTAGTCCGACCCTACTAGGCTGGATTTTATTGATGATATGGGCGGTTTCATCAAACAATAATGCAGATAGGCATGAAGATATTATGGATATTTTACAAAGCAGGAATTACTGATAAAAGACCTGTCCGATAATATGGACAGGCCTTTTTCTCATTTCTTCCGATACTGGCTTGGTGTCATTTGGTAGTATTTTTTAAACTGGCGGTTGAAGTTGGACAGGTTATTAAAGCCTGCTTGGCTGGAGATTTCCAGTACAGAGAGGTTAGAGTGCTGCAGGAGTTCGGCTGCTTTGCGCAGGCGGAATTGAATCAGGTACTCAATGCAGGAAACGCCCAGATGCTTCTTGAAGAAGTTCATGAAATGGGTGGAGCTGTAGCCACAGATACCAGCCAGTTGGTCAATATTTAGGTCTTCTTGGTAGTGGGTATTGATGTAGTCAATGATGGAGCGAATTTTTTCTTCCTTGCGATAGCCTTCGGGTGACAGGTCTTTGGAAATGACATAGCCGTTCTCAAAGAGCAGGTAGAAGAGCTGGTTGAGTTGGGCTTTGAGCTGAAACTCGTAGTGAGATTTGCGGAAATAGCCTGTTTCCATAGCTGCTAAGAGGCACTGGCGAATCTCCGCATAGGCTGTATCCGTAGGCTTGATCACATGAGTCAAGTCCAGCTGGCCATTGTAGAGGGGCTGCAGGTAGTTGATGCTGGCCTGATCCATGGCAGAGTAACCCATCAGATCCAGATGAAAATTAATGGCGTCCATATAATGGCGCTCGTCGTTGATGGGGTGGATGGAGTGTAGGGCATTGGGGCGAATCAGGATAATATCACCTTTTTCGCTGTTAAAGTAGTCATCATCAATATGAAATTGTGCTTTTCCTTCGTGGACATAAATCATTTCAACATCGGTATGCCAGTGGAAAAGAATATCTGGATGACCATTCTCAGTGATGGTGCGGGTCAGAGAATAAGGGGTTCCTTGGTTTTTAAAAACGGTATTTTTATGTAGTTGGCCTAAATCAATCATGGGGACACTCTTTCATAGAATAGTACAATTTATTAAGATAATTGTGTTAGAAAATATGTTTGACAACTATTATAATATAAATATAAAAAAAACGAAAGCGAGAAAATGCAAATGGGTAAATTTCCGCAGAATTTCCTCTGGGGCGGTGCAACTGCAGCCAACCAGTATGAAGGTGCCTATAATCTGGATGGAAAAGGCCTGTCTGTTCAGGATGTGACTCCAAAAGGCGGAGTGCCAGCCAAGCCAGGTGACCGCAATCCTTTGATTACCGAGGGGCCGACAGCAGATAATCTCAAACTGGAAGGGATTGATTTCTATCATCGCTATAAGGAGGACATTGCCCTCTTTGCAGAGATGGGCTTCAAGGTCTACCGGACTTCCATTGCCTGGTCTCGGATTTTCCCAAATGGGGACGAGCCGGAGCCCAATGAAGCTGGTCTGCAATTTTATGACAATCTTTTTGACGAACTGGCCAAATATGGCATTGAGCCGCTGATTACCTTGTCTCACTATGAAACGCCCCTGCATTTGGCGCGTCAGTTCAATGGCTGGGCCAACCGCGATTTGATTGGCTTCTACGAGCGATACGTCCGCACGGTTTTTACCCGCTACAAGGATAAGGTCAAGTATTGGCTGACCTTTAATGAAATCAACTCTGTCCTCCATGCGCCCTTTATGAGCGGAGGCATTGCCACACCAGCTGAAGAACTGTCCAAGCAGGACCTCTATCAAGCGGTCCATCATGAGCTGGTGGCTTCTGCCTTGGCAACGAAAATCGGTCATGAGATCAATCCTGATTTTAAGATTGGCTGTATGGTTCTGGCTATGCCAGCCTATCCTATGACGCCTAAGCCTGAAGATGTGCTGGCAGCTCGGGAATTTGAAAATCAAAACTATCTCTTCTCTGATATCCATGCGCGTGGAAAATATCCAGCCTATATCAATCGTTTCTTCAAAGAGAATGGCATTGAAATTCAGTTTGCGCCGGGCGACAAAGAGCTTTTGGCTGAAAATACTGTAGACTTCATTTCCTTCTCTTACTATATGAGTGTGGTTGCGGCTCATGATCCGGAAAATTATTCTTCCGGCCGAGGCAATCTTTTAGGTGGCATCCTAAATCCTCATCTGGCTAGCTCGGAATGGGGTTGGCAGATTGACCCAGTCGGCCTGCGCTTGGTGTTAAATAGCTTTTATGACCGCTATCAGCTGCCTCTCTTCATCGTGGAAAATGGTCTCGGGGCCAAGGATGTCTTGGTGGATGGTCCAACTGGTCCAACGGTTGAAGATGATTACCGCATTGATTATCTCAAACAGCACTTGCAGCAGGTAGGAGAAGCGCTGGAAGACGGCGTAGAATTGCTAGGTTACACCACTTGGGGCTGTATTGACCTGGTCTCAGCCAGCACTGCAGAACTCAGCAAGCGCTACGGCTTTATCTACGTTGACCGCAACGATGACGGTAGCGGAACTCTAGCCCGTTACAAGAAAAAATCTTTTGATTGGTACAAAGAAGTCATTGCGACGAATGGAGACAGTCTCTATCAGGATTGAATGACTTAAATAAAATAGAATGGCTCCTTATAAAATTAACCAAGTTCTATCTGGCTTGGTTTTTTCTATATTTTAAGAAGGGAATTGGTTAAATCCTCTTGAATTTAAAAGCAACTAGAGGAAAAGCAGTGTTTTGAGGAAAGCTGTCTCTATAAAAAAGTAAGAATTTATTTGCAAAATTACAGATATATGAATCCGTTTACAAAAAACAAAGACGCCTCAAATAAAATATGGTATAATATGTTAAGAATATCTATTTCAGGAGGGAAAATCATGAGTAGGAAAATCCGTTTCATTTCTCTGCTTACTCTGTTGATTTGTTTTCTGATGGGCTGCAGTCTTTTTCAAAAGAATGGTGGCGGTCCGGGAGAGCAAAGCAGCCAATTTTCGGAAAGTGTTCGTAAGCTGAGAGAAAAATACAGCAAAAATACTCCTTATGATGTCCAAGAAAAGGTCATTCAGATCAAGGAAAATGAGCCTATTACATTTCCGACAGAGGTACAAAAGCCTAACGATTTTGAGACACTGCCCCATGCAGGACAGACTGAGTTGATTTCTTCCTTTGAAATTTATGGGGATAGCAACTTACGAGCTATTTTAGGAGGTGACTTTAAGCTGAATGATAAGCGGCAGATAGTGATTGAGCCAGCTTATCATTTCTCTGCGACTAGAGTGGAGGCAAATGGAGAGCATACGGAATATGGTCTAGCCAAGCAAGGTGAGAGCTGGGGTGTCTTTGATACGCTCTATTTGCTGCAACGGGATGATGAGCGCACAGGTAAAAAGCTTAAAAAGCCAAAACTTTGGATCGTTAAGATAGATAAGAAAGGGCGCGATAAACTAGCTCTGAAGACCAAGAGCAGTCTGCTCGGAGATGGTCGCCTGCAGCTGGAATGGACGGAAGTACCGGGAGCGGACTCTTATTCCATTATAAAAAGAGAGTATGTAACCATACCTGGCAGTGATACCAAGACAGGTCTTTATAACTATAAAGAGGTCGATCGGGTCACTTCGACAGTGTATCGGACAGATTTGCCTACCCACTATGATAGCCGCAACGGCGGCCGTTCCGGAGATGATCCGATACTTGCCAGATAACGGTTGCTGCAGGCTTACGATCAGGATTACAGTAAGAAAACGGTTGAGAAAAAGCCTTATGAACTCCTTGTTGTTCCCCTCAAAGACAAAGAAGCTTTAGGCACGATTAGCAATCCTATCTCATCTGATAGCTTTGCGAAACTGATGCCGAATCAAATCGATTTTCGGACTTTTTCTGACCAGGTTTCCGCCCTACGGCAGAAGGGAAACATTCCTGAAGAAGCACCACTGCAGATGATGGATGGCCAGACTCAGAACTTTCCAATCGTCTATGAAAAAATTGAAAAAGAAGGTCGGGATGTCAGATGTCTGGTCTCTATCAAGGGCATGCCTACTGTCAAAACGGACTTTTTCATTGAACAGGCCAGTGTCGAAGAAGTCCAGCCTGTTGTAGATAAGCATAATGAAAAGGTCAATAAAGAGGAAAGCAAGTCTGGTGTTTCAGAGAAATATATCAGTGTAGAGCAGGCTGACTTGGATCTCAAGGGTAAAACAGTCGTTCATGATGTTAGTGATATTGAGGAAAGAGTGGCAGCCAGAAGTGCAGCGCAGGAATATTTTGCCAAGGCCCTTCTGTCCGATGCAGAATATGTCGATTACAGTGAGTTTCCAGAGCTGAGTGAAGGAGATGTCAGTGAATTGATTAGCGATGTCTTGGATCAAAATCCGGTAATTCAGCAGGGAGTGCTCCCTACCATTGATGGCAAGCAGCGTGTGGTACACTTTAAATATGATGCTGACGAAACAGCCAAATATAAGAAAGCCCGTAAAAAGGTCAAAGAGATTGTCAAAGACATCATCAAAGACCAGATGAGCGACCGAGAAAAGATTGAGGCAATTAATCAGTATTTAATTGAGCATATTAGCTATGATAAGACTGCTTACCAAGGCATCTTAAATTATAAAAAATCTATTGAGAATAAAGAATCAGAAGAGGCTATTTCAAAAGCATATAAAGATATGCAGGACGTTGTTCGTAAGTATGCTTCTAGTTTTGATATTACTGGTCCGCTATTTGAGGGTAAGGGAGTTTGTCAAGCTTATGCTGTAACCTTCCAGGCTCTTGCTCAGGAAGCTGGTCTCGAAACCATGTATGTGAGTGGAAATACAGATGATTTTGACCCGCATGCTTGGAACTTCGCAAAAGTAGATGGTCAGTGGCTGGCTTTAGATGTTACCTGGAATGACTCTGATGGAGACAGCAATAAAACAGAAAACGAATACTTGCTATTGGCCATGGATAATCCACTCTACGCACAGAGCCACTATGCCTTTGACAGATACGAAGATGCTATTAAAGAATGATGCTCCAAATAGAAGAAATCTTTAAAAGATGCCAAAGTCTTGTAAGGCAAGGAAGAAGCCAATCAAAAAACCTGAGATACTGTTATCTCAGGGTTTTCTATGCTTTTATTTCCTCCAGCTTTCGACTTCTTTCTGGTGGTTTTTGATCCACTCTTTGGCTGCAGCTTCTGGTGAGCTGCCTTCGTTAATCTTAAGCATGACTTCTTCCATGTCCTTTTGAGTCCAGTTGAAGTTGTCTAGGACCTTATTGACTTCTGGTAAGTCCTTGTCTAGATTTTTTCGAGTCATAGTGTGGATAGCTTCCTTGCCACCCATGCTTCCTTTAGGATCCTTGAGGTATTTGAGGTCGTATTTGGAGAACATCCAGTGAGGTGACCAGCCGGTTACGATGATATCTTCTTTATTCTTAATAGCTTGATCCAGAGCAGTGGTCATGGCTCCTGTTGAGGAAGAAGAAAGATTCCAGCCACTGAGATTGCTGTATTCTTGCAAAGTCTTCTCAGTCGCGGTCATGATACCAGCACCGGGCTCAATACCTGTGATGGTTTTCTTTGCTTGGTCTGACAGGTCTTCGATGGAGTCGGCATCCATATAGCTTGGTACGACTAGCCCTGTTTTAACGCCCTCAAGGTTTGGCCCCAAGTCCACTAGCTTGTCCTTGTACTCCTCATAGAGAGCAGCGTGGGTGGTCGGCAACCAGGCAGAAACCATGGCATCGGCTTCGCCATTAGCAACGGACTTCCACATAACGGCATTGTCCAGCGGTGTGATGGTGACATCGTAACCCATTTCCTTGAGAGCTTCCGCTACGACATTGGTTGAGGCAACTTCGGAGTCCCATTCAACATAGGCAAGGTTGACCTTTTCTTTTTTGCTTTGCTGAAGCTTGGTCACTTGATTTCCGACAAAGGCTGTCAGGATGACAGCAGCCAGAGCAGACCAGAGCATAATCTTGTTGCGTTTTTCCTTGGCAGTGACCGGTGATTTTTTAGCCAGAGGCTGGTTGAGCTTTTGGGTCAGGCGGTCAATGATAATGGCCAGGATAACTAGAGATACCCCATTGACAAAGCCGGAACCGATGTCGGCATGCTGCAGGGCGGAAAGAACGCCGCGGCCAAGCCCTGGCGCCCCAATCATAGAGGCAGTAACGACCATGGACAGAGCCAGCATGATGGTCTGATTGACTCCAGCTAGGATGGTATTTTTAGCCAGAGGCAGCTCGACTTTGAAGAGCTTCTGCTTGCCAGTGCCCCCAAAAGAGTCTGACGCTTCGATTAGCTCGGTTGGAATCTGACGAATGGCTAGATTTGTAAAGCGGACAGTCGGTGGCAGGGCAAAGATGACAGAGGCAAAGACCCCAGGCACCATACCAATACCGAAGAAGGCCACGGCAGGTATCAGGTAGACAAAGGCCGGCATGGTCTGCATAAAGTCCAGTAAGGGTTTGATAATGGCTTCGACACGGTTGCTCTTAGCCATCCAAATCCCCAGTGGAATACCGATGATAATGGAAATGGCACTGGAGACGATGACCAAGGTCACAGTGTTCATAAGATTTTCCCAGAGACCTTGGTTGTAAACAAAGAACAGGCCTAGGAAGGTGAGCAGGGGTAGCCCTAGCTTACACTTGGAAATCAAATAGGTAAAGATAGTGATGACTGCGATGAAGAGCAGGGGCGGAATGAAGAGCAGGGTATCTGTCATTCCATTCATGATGGCATTTCCGATAGCCTGAAGGATCAAGAAAAGTCCGGAGAAGGTATCAGTTACCCAGTTAGTAAAGGCCTCAACCCATTGAGAAACGGGGATTGGCTGTTGTAAAATATCCAAAATGCGAACCTCCCTTATTCTTCAGATTCAGTAGTATTGGCCAAGGCTTCGATGACTCGACCTTTGATAATAACGCCGACTAACTTGTCCTTATCATCTACAACGGCCAGAGGCGCTGGTGAATCGTAGATCAGCGGGAAAATATCGGTAATCAGGGTTTCCTGAGTAACCTTGCGTACGTTCTTATCAATCACTTCAGCCAGTGCTTGATGCTGCTTGCGGGCATCGCGGGCGGCTTCGGCAGTTAGACTGCCCTTGAGCTGCCGCTTCCTATCCACAGCCAGCAGCATACTGACCTCTTCTTTTTTCATGCGATTGAGAGCCACGGTAGGTCCATCAATGTCAATGTTGGTGGTCAGTGGCGTTGTCATGATATTCTGGGCAGTCAAGACCTTGGAGCGGTCCACATCTTCAACGAACTCTCGAACGAAGTCATTGGCTGGATTGGTCAATATTTCCTCACCAGTGCCAATCTGCATAATCTGACCGTCTGCCATAATAGCAATACGGTCACCGATACGCAGGGCCTCATTGAGATCGTGGGTGATAAAAATAATAGTACGCTCATGCTCTGCCTGCAGATCTAGTAACTCATCCTGCATTTCTCGGCGGATAAGGGGGTCTAGAGCTGAGAAGGCCTCGTCCATGAGCAGAATATCAGGATTGTTGGCCAAAGCTCGAGCTAAGCCAACCCGCTGCTGCATCCCACCGGAGAGCTGATCGGGGTATTGATCCTTGAAGGACAGGAGACCGGCATTGTCCAGAGCTTGTTCAGCTAGGCGCGTGCGCTCCTCTTTATCAACACCTCGGACTTCCAGACCGAACTCAGTATTTTCTAGAATAGTCCGATGCGGGAAGAGTCCGAAGTTCTGAAAGACCATATTGAGCTTGTGGCGCCGAACCTCACGCAGCTCCTCTTCGTTCATCTTAGCCACATCTTGGCCGTCGATGTAAATGTCGCCTGATGTCGGGTCAATCAATCGGTTAAGCAGGCGGATAAGGGTAGACTTCCCACTACCGGACAGTCCCATGATGACAAAAATTTCTCCGGTTTGAACCTCAAAGTTTACATCGTAAACTCCGACAGTAGCACCGGTTTTTTCTAAAATTTCCGTTTTGCTTTTGGCTTGCTGCACCATTTCTAGTGCCTGCTTTTGCCTTTTTCCGAAAATTTTAGTCAAATGTTTTACTTCTAGTTTATTCAACGTATTTCTCCTTTTGCAAAAGTGACTACATGTTTATTTTATAAAGTTGTCACTTAAAAGACCATCACAGTATAACATCGTGTGGTCACTTTGTCAAACCCAAAAGACCGTCAGAACGGCTTTTTTCGACTATTATAAAAAAGGAGGGTGATTTTCTGGAATATTTCTGAAAGTCATAAAAACCTTGTCAGACAGCGGATTTGCCTGTCTATTCTGTTTTTTTGACAAAGAAAAAACAAGCGAAGTTTCACTTGTTTGTTTCAATTTCATTAAAAAATAAATTATGCATCAAACCGACTGATAATTCGTTGCCAACAAAGTAGATAGTATTGCCGGCTTCCAGCTTGGTATAAGGACCAGGCGAGATTAGGAGTTGGTCGCCCTGCTGGATTGCGACAATGGTAGCGCCAGTCGAGTGCCAGATATTGAGCTCATTGATAGATTTTCCTAGGTTGATGGCGTCTGCTGAGAGCTGGAGCTCGTAGGGATTGAAAGGGAAGCGTTGCTGGACATCCTTAGTTCGGCTTAGAAGCTGATTAAGCAGCTGGGAAAAGTTGGCAAATTCTTCCTCTTGGCGCTGGATGCTCTGGTGAAGCTTGCTTTTGAGGTCCTGCAGAGAGTTAACATCTTTATAGGTCTCGAGAAACTGCTGAGCTTTTTCCTTGGAGGAAATGAAGGCTCCACTGCCATGGCGGACTTCCATGATTTCCAGATCTACTAGCACATTGATAGCCTTGCGGGCTGTTTCAGGGGAGACATTGAAATTGCTGGCTAGGGTAGAGCGGGCATAGATCTTGCTGCCGATGGGATATTTGCCGTCAACGATTCGCTCGGCAATGGCGACAGCAATCTGCTGGTAGCGTGGGAATGCGACTTCTTTTTTGCTCATGAGGACCTCCAATTTTACGACAGGAATATAGCTATGATTATAATATAAAACTGGAAGATTGAAAAGTGCCCATTGTAAAACCAACCGTCTTATCCGCCTCTTCTTGCCTTTCTTTTTACTTTTTTAAGTAGTATAATATGTCTAAAAGTCAGAGGTTTTCTGGAAGGGGTGAGGACATTTATGTCACAATTTATCTTGGTATTACCGGGCTTTTTGGCGGTACTGGTGCTTGTCATAGTCTCTGCCATTCGGAGAAAGCTTCGTTTTAAGAAACGTTTAGCTACTGCTTGGGGAAGTCGTGAACGGGTGGATTGCCGGCCAGACAGTGAGTCCAGTCTATATGAGTCCTTTTTATTAGACGAAGAAGCTGGAACCTATGATAGTTTGGTGGACGACCAGACTTGGGGAGACTTGGACTTTTTTGATATTTTTCAGGATATTGATACAGCAGCTCAATCCAGTCTAGGTTCAGAGTACCTTTACAGCAAACTCCGCATGCTACATTTCGAGGCAGATCAGGAATTTGATGATTTGCAGTCCTATTTGGCTCAGCATCCAGAGGTGCGCAGTCAGCTGCAGCTACTTTTTTCTGAGATTGGCAAGAAAAATCACAATCAAGCAAAGAAACTGATCTATAAACCAGCTCAAGCTAATCACAGGAGAAGTTTATACCTATTTTTGGCTTCGATTCCGCTACTTTCTCCTTTCCTCTATTTTATCAATCCAAGTCTGGGATACATAGTTCTCATCATCAGCATGGCCTTTAATATTGTTTACTCCATGGCCACGCGCTGGTCTCTCGAGATGAAGTTGGACAGCATGAGCTATCTGGTACGGATCTTCTATATTGGTAAAAAGATTGCCCGCCTGCCCTTGCCCCAGCAAGCTGCCCTGAAAGAAGCGTTGGCTTCTTTCAGCCGAATAAAGCTTTTTGGAGAAGTCTTTCGGCCCCAGTCGGGTGCCTCTGAGCTGGAGATTTTCTATCTTTATCTCAACTCCGTCTTGCTGATACCTCAGTTGGCTCAGGCCTATATCTCCAATCGTCTGGTCAAGGCCAATCAACAGGCTAGGCAAGTGCTGGAGATTCTAGGTCGCTTAGAGGCAGCGATTGCTGTACTTAACTACAAGGAAAGCCTGCCAATTTATGCGAAACCTAGTTTTACAAGCTCATCTGGAATGAAGGGCAAGGGTCTCTATCACCCACTCTTAGAGCGACCTGTCAGCAATGATTTGGACTTTTCTAAGAATATGATGATTAGTGGTGATAATGCTTCTGGAAAATCGACTTACCTGAGAATAGCAGCTATCAATGCTATCTTGGCTCAGGGGTTAGGCTTTGCCTGCGCAGAGAAGATGACCTTGCAGCATGGTCATGTCTTGAGCTCAATGGATGTGACCGATGACATCGGCTCTGGGGATAGTTACTTTATCGCTGAGAGCAGGGCTATTGAGCGCATGATAGATTCCTTGGAAGAAGAGGGCTTGCACTACTTTTTCATCGATGAGCTTTTTAAAGGAACCAATACTGTTGAGCGGATAGGTGCAGGGCTAGCAATCATTGATTGGCTAGCTCAGAAACCCTGTCTTTACATGATTTCGAGCCATGATGTGGAATTGGTAGCAGCCTCTGGTCAGCTCAATGCTCAATATCACTTTGACAGTCAATATATAGCAGGAGAGATTGTCTTTGACTATAAGATTAAGAAAGGCAGCGCTTTGACCAAGAATGCGGTTAATACACTAGAGAGCCTGAACTATCCAGAAGAGATTACGGATACAGCTAGGGAGATAATCACCGCCTACGAAGCCAGTGGTAACTGGAGTTTGCTGGAAAAGGTACAATCTAAGCCAGATGCTAAAAATAGAAATGGATAAAAAGATGACTGTAAAGATGATAGCGACAGATATGGATGGAACCTTGCTGGACGGACAGGGACAGCTGGATTTGCCGCGTCTGACTACTATTTTAGATGAGCTAGATAAGAGAAACATTCGCTTTGTGGTGGCTACTGGTAATGAAATTCCACGGATGCGTCTGCTATTGGGAGATTTGGTAGAACGAATGACTTTGGTAGTCGCCAACGGAGCTAGGATTTTTGAAAAGAACCAGCTAAGCATGAGCAGCTTCTGGGAAGCCGGATTGATAAGGGATGCGCTGGCTTATTTTTCCGGTCGTGAAAGGGAGCTTCAGCTGGTTGTGACCTCTGAAAGAGGCGGCTTTGTTCAGGAGGGAACAGAGTTTCCCTTGATTGAAAAAGTCATGACTAAGGAAATGGCCCAGCTTTTTTATAAGCGGATGAATTTTGTGCCTAGCCTTCAGGATTATCCCTTTGACAAGGTCTTGAAAATGAGTATGATGGTGGAAGAAGCTGCAGCAGTAGAGCATGCTCGTCTGATTAATCAGCATTTTGCAGGACGATTGAGCGCAGTTGCCAGTGGTTACGGAGCCATTGACATCCTCCAAGATGGGATGCACAAGGCTTGGGGCTTGCAGCAGCTGATGGCTAAGTGGCAGATTCAAAGCTCGGAAATCATGGCTTTTGGCGATAGTGAAAATGACATAGAAATGCTTGAATTAGCTGGTATTTCTTACGCTATGGAAAATGGTGATGAGCGGGTCAAAAAGACAGCGGACTACCTAGCGCCAGCAAATACAGAAGCTGGGGTTCTACAGGTGATTGAGCAATACTTAGAAGAGGAAAAAGGATAATGGCAGTACAATTATTAGAAGAATGGCTTCTCAAGGAGCAGGCAAAATTGCAGCAAAACTACAGAGAGCTTAATCAACTCTCCGTCAAGGAGCCAGACATCATCTTTATCGGAGACTCCATTGTAGAATACTATCCGCTCCAGGAGCTCTTACAGACGGATAAAAGACTGGTCAACCGCGGTATTCGGGGTTATAAGACTGATTTACTTTTAGAGCATTTGGATGCCCATCTCTTTGGGCAGGCACTGGATAAGGTCTTTATTCTGATAGGTACCAACGACATTGGAAAGGAGATTTCTCAGACAGAAACGTTGGCTAATTTAGAAGCCGTTATTCAGGAGATTTCTCGTGATTATCCTCTGGCTCAGATCCGTTTGCTGTCGGTCCTGCCGGTCAATGAAGCTCCAGGCTATAAGAGCACGGTCTATGTCCGTAGCAATGAAAAGATTCAGGCCCTCAATCAAGCCTATCGTCAGCTGTCTAACGCCTACATGAATGTCCAATTTATCGATCTCTACGATGCTTTTCTGAACGAGGAAGGTCAGCTGCGCCCAGATTACACAACAGACGGCCTCCATCTGACCATTGCTGGCTATGCAGCCCTGTCCAAGGTTTTGCAGGAATATTTGTAGTTTCTTCAAAAAATACGGCTCTGTTTTTCCAGAACAGAGCTTTTTTATTTTCCTTAACTTACAAAGTTTTTCTGTGAATGATGCTTGATTTCAAAGGGATTATGAAAATTATTATAAAACACATTGGACTTTGTGAAAAAATTTAGGGCTTTGTGTTATGTAATAGTTCTATATCATCTTTGAGCATATTCTTATACAAGAGCGAAAAAACATGATAAATTGATAGAGTAAAGTTTCTTGAAGCGTTTTCATTCACAAATGGAAATGTTTTCAACAACTGAAAATTTATTTTATTGAAGGGGAGTTATTATGACTCAAGGAAAAATTACTGCATCTGCAGCAATGCTCAACGTATTGAAAACATGGGGCGTAGACACAATCTACGGTATCCCATCAGGAACACTTAGCTCACTTATGGATGCTTTAGCTGAAGACAAAGATATCCGCTTCTTGCAAGTTCGCCACGAAGAAACTGGTGCTCTTGCTGCGGTGATGCAAGCTAAATTCGGCGGCTCAATCGGGGTTGCAGTTGGTTCAGGTGGTCCTGGTGCGACTCACTTGATTAACGGTGTTTACGATGCAGCTATGGATAACACTCCATTCCTTGCTATCCTTGGATCACGTCCAGTCAACGAACTCAACATGGATGCCTTCCAAGAGCTCAACCAAAACCCAATGTACAACGGTATCGCTGTATACAACAAACGTGTAGCTTACGCTGAGCAATTGCCAAAAGTGATTGACGAAGCTTGCCGTGCTGCAGTTTCTAAAAAAGGTCCAGCTGTTGTTGAAATCCCAGTAAACTTCGGTTTCCAAGAAATCGACGAAAACTCATACTACGGATCAGGTTCTTATGAGCGTTCATTCATCGCTCCTGCTTTGAACGAAGTTGAAATCGACAAAGCTGTTGAAATTTTGAACAAGGCTGAGCGCCCAGTTATCTACGCTGGATTTGGCGGCGTTAAAGCGGGTGAAGTGATTACGGAATTGTCACGTAAAATCAAAGCACCAATCATCACAACTGGTAAAAACTTTGAAGCTTTCGAGTGGAACTATGAAGGTTTGACAGGTTCTGCTTACCGTGTTGGTTGGAAACCAGCCAACGAAGTGGTCTTCGAAGCAGACACAGTTCTTTTCCTTGGCTCAAACTTCCCATTTGCTGAAGTTTACGAAGCCTTCAAGAATACTGAAAAATTCATCCAAGTGGATATCGACCCTTACAAACTTGGTAAACGCCATGCCCTTGACGCTTCTATCCTTGGTGATGCAGGTCAAGCAGCACAAGCTATCCTTGACAAGGTAGATGCTGTTGAGTCTACTCCATGGTGGCGTGCAAACGTTAAGAACAACCAAAACTGGCGCGATTACATGAACAAACTCGAAGGTAAAACTGAGGGTGAATTGCAATTGTACCAAGTTTACAATGCAGTTAACAAATACGCTGATCAAGACGCTATCTACTCAATCGACGTAGGTAACACAACTCAAACATCTACTCGTCACCTTCACATGACTCCTAAGAACATGTGGCGTACATCTCCACTCTTTGCGACAATGGGTATCGCTCTTCCTGGTGGTATTGCTGCTAAGAAAGACAACCCAGACCGCCAAGTATGGAACATCATGGGTGACGGAGCATTCAACATGTGCTACCCAGACGTCATTACAAACGTTCAATATGACCTTCCAGTTATCAACCTTGTCTTCTCAAATGCTGAGTACGGCTTTATCAAGAACAAATACGAAGACACAAACAAACACTTGTTTGGTGTAGACTTCACAAACGCTGATTACGCGAAAATCGCTGAAGCTCAAGGCGCTGTTGGATTTACAGTAGACCGCATCGAAGACATCGACGCAGTCGTTGCAGAAGCTGTGAAACTCAACAAAGAAGGCAAGACAGTTGTCATCGATGCCCGCATCACGCAACATCGTCCACTTCCAGTAGAAGTACTTGAACTCGATCCAAAACTTCACTCAGAAGAAGCAATCAAAGCCTTCAAGGAAAAATACGAAGCAGAAGAACTCGTACCATTCCGCCTCTTCTTGGAAGAAGAAGGGTTGCAATCACGCGCAATCAAATAATTCCTCTCGTCGAAAATCAAATTTTAAATTTGTAGACCTCATTCGGAGGTTTACTTCCGACGATTCCATCATTGAAACCTTAATTTTCAATGATGGAATCTAGTGCGGAGCCTAGAAAAAGTCCCAAAGGATTTTTCGTAGTTTGATGAGCAAAGATTTGCCATCAAACTTGGTTACGACTTGTTTATTCTTTGATTTTCATAGAGAGGAACTTGAAAAGATCGGAGCAATCCGGTCTTTTTGTGGAGGATAACAAATGAATTTAAATCAATTAGATATTATTGTTTCAAATGTTCTACAAGTCTGTGCTGACTTGGAGCGTATTTTGGATAAAGAGGCCGATTATGTTGATGACAGTTTTGCTCAGTTTACGATTGGCAGTCATTGTCTTATGTTGTCCCAAAATCACCTGATTCCTTTGAACAATTTTCAGTCAGGAATCATTCTTCATATCGAGGTTGAGGATGTAGAGCAGAACTATCAACGGTTGAAAGAGTTTGATGCCGAGATTTTACACGGTCCTGCTGTAACCGATTGGGGAACAGAATCTTTGCTAGTTAAAGGACCTGCTGGTCTAGTCATTGATTTTTATCGAATGAAATAGGACGATTAGTCATTTGAAGTTGACCTTAATCATTCTTAAAACAGAATGTGAGAATATGAACAATTGAAAGATCGGAGAAACCCGGTCTTTTTTAGGTAAACCTAATAGTGACTTCTGAGCTTGACTATCGTGAGGTAACGGATTAAAACAGTCTCGTGATAGACCGTTTTAAGTATGACGCTGGACATAAGAATCGTCAGAGGAAGGAATAGTGAGATTGTGTCTCTACGAACAGAAATGTGATAGTAAGGCATGTATAGTAGTAGATAAGGAGATTTGAAATTAGTTTGTACTTGATTGAAAATTATTAAAATATAGAACCTTTCTAATTTTCTGACTTTTGCTTGGATTATCATTTTAATAGGTATATAATGTATTTAAAGAAATCAAAGAATAAAGAGGTGGTAATATGAAATTATCACGATATGTCTTAAGGTATGATACTGAAGATGGTAGTGTATATTTTAATACCAATCAAATTGCAAGAATAATCATTAATAATTGTATGAAGCTATTTTAGATGTGGACTAGAGAGGGGTAAGCAAAAATGTCTATCAAGAAAAACAAAAAGGTTGTAAAAAAACCTGAAGTTGTAAGCAATAATTGTAATATTTGTTAAGTTTATATAATAAAAATGGAGAGGAGTGCTAGCCTCTCTCTTTTTCTAGGAGGGCATTATGAATAAAATATTTCACTATCTGGATAAGAAAACGAAGTTTTATACTATCATCGGTGCACTGGCAAATGGAGGTTTAGCTCTTGCTCAACCCTTAGTCGTATCACAAGCCTTGTCCTTAAATCAAGGAGAACTGACTTATTCTAAAATCATACAGTTTGCTATTTTTGGCTTTACAGTATACTTCGTCTTGTATAGCTTAATGCTCTTTTGTAATCATACACATAATGTTTTTCGACGTGAAATTCAAATGAATATGAGGGCAGATTTATTTGACAAGCTGATGATAAAAAAAGATTTTAACGAAGATGAAAAAATCACCATGCTCACACAAGATATGGAGTATTTGGGGGATAATTACTTAGAAAAATACGTCAATATCATTTGCTGGAGCTTTGTAGCAATACTAACAGCGATTTATATTATTTCGCAAAATTTGTTACTAGGTAGTATTTTTGTCTTTTTCACTATTTTACGTCCTATTCCTCAGTTCTTGATGAGTAAAAGACTCAAACATACTGGTGATGACATGGCTCAAGGCAGAGTAGAAGTGCATAATCAAGTATCTGATAGTATCCGAGGAGCACATACTCTACTCATGAACCAAGCAATTTCTGAAAATCAGAACAGATTTTGGAAGATTAATCGACATTATCAACTAGCCATTCAAAAATTTTGCTTTACCCATAATATAATTTTCTTTTGCAACGGTTTCATGGTCTTTTTAAGCCAAGTTTTACCACTTGTTTTAGGTTTTTACTTTGCTATGGCTGGGCAGAAAGTGTCAGTGGCAAGTCTTGTTGCCATGTACATCGCAGCAGGTCAGCTAGTGAGCCCTATTCAGACTATTATGTATGATGCTGTAGATATACAAGGGGCAAAAACGACAGCAGATAAGATTTTTGGAGTATTAGAAATTGGAGATGTAAAACAGATAGATAAAAAAGATGCGCAAGAATTGAATGCTCTACACATTAAAAATTTAAGTAAATCCTATGGTGACAGACAACTTTTTACTCATCTAAATTTGGATGTTCAAGCAGGTCAGAAAGTTTTAATCAAAGGACCGAGTGGTTGTGGTAAGTCAACCTTGTTTCGACTCATTACTGGAGAAGAAATAGCAGATGAGGGAGAAATTATCGGCGTTACAACTGTTAATGAATGTACATCAAGTTTTGTATCCAGTATAGGAATTATTAGTCAACATCCATTTCTCTTTAATGATACAGTGCGTTATAATTTGACCTTAGGACAAGAATTTTCTGAGGAAGAGTTGCTTGCTGTTTTGAAACAAGTCAAACTAGATTTTGAATTGACGGGTGGGATGGATTTTATTATCAAAAATAACGGGGAGAATATTTCTGGGGGACAAAGAGTAAGGATTGAATTGGCACGTTTTCTTCTTCGTAGAAAAAATCTGTTATTGGCTGATGAAGTGACCGCAACCCTAGATAAAGAAAACGCCCTCATGGTACATGAACTACTATTTTCTCTTCCTGTTATGATGTTAGAAATTGCCCATCATATTGATGATGAAAGTAGATATCAACAAGTTGTAGATTTAGGAAAATATTGAATCTGGCTTAAAAGTCAGTTTTATCAGAAAATAAAGTAAATATTTCAGCAATAAAACACCCAGTATCAAGATTTTTCAATGCATAGTAATATGCGTTTTTCTGATTATATATACTTTTTCTAAACTCACTCTTCTTTCTTATCACAAGATTGTGATAGTTTACAACTTTATAACAAAAGATTTAAAGACTTGATTGTTTTGAAAGAAGATTATAAAACAAGATTCAGCAAAAATGAAAGAGGCTATAAAAATGTCTGAAAAACAAATGAAAATTCTGGGTTGGGTAGCGACCTTCATGTCTGTTATGATATATGTGTCTTACTTCCCACAAATCATGAACAATCTAGCTGGCCAAAAGGGGAATTTCATCCAGCCCTTGGTTGCAGCAATCAACTGCAGTCTCTGGGTCTATTATGGACTTTTCAAAAAAGAAAGAGATATTCCACTTGCAGCAGCCAATGCACCTGGGATTGTTTTTGGCTTAGTAACGGCTATCACAGCTTTGATTTAAAAGAAACAGGAGGAGACTGGTTTTCCAGTCTCATTTTTCTAATTTTTACGAGAACCTATTTTGGAGAATTGAAGATAGAATAAAAATAGAAAATCTGCTGGTTCAAATAGTGGAATAGTACCGCTATTTAGCATCATTTCACAAGTAAAGGTGTTGAGATTGGAGTATAATATAAGTAGATAAAGAATTAAAATAAGAAAGTGAGTAGAGATATGACCAAAAAACTGACTTTTCCTGATGGTTTTTTGTGGGGCGGAGCGACGGCTGCCAACCAGTGTGAGGGTGCTTATGATGTGGATGGTCGCGGGCTGGCCAACGTAGATGTGGTACCGATTGGTAAGGACCGTCTAGCCATCATCACGGGTAAGAAAAAGATGTTTGACTTTGAGGAAGGCTATTTCTACCCAGCTAAGGAAGCCATTGACATGTACCATCACTTCAAGGAGGACATTGCCCTCTTTGGCGAGATGGGTTTTAAGACCTATCGACTGTCCATTGCTTGGAGCCGGATTTTCCCTAAGGGGGATGAACTGGAGCCTAATGAAGCTGGCTTGAAATTTTACGAAGACCTCTTTAAGGAATGTCACAAGTACGGCATTGAGCCCTTGGTGACCATTACTCACTTTGACTGTCCCATGCACTTGATTGAGCAATATGGTGGTTGGCGGAGTCGTCTCATGCTTGAATTTTACGAGCGTCTCTGCCGCACTCTCTTTACTCGCTACAAGGGCTTGGTCAAGTACTGGCTGACCTTCAATGAGATTAACATGATCCTCCATGCACCATTTATGGGGGCGGGGCTCTGCTTTGAAGAAGGCGAAAATGAAGAGCAGGTCAAATACCAAGCGGCCCATCATGAGCTGGTCGCGTCAGCCATTGCCACCAAGCTGGCTCATGAGATTGATCCAGAAAATAAGGTCGGCTGTATGCTGGCGGCAGGGCAAAATTATCCTAATACCTGCCATCCACGCGATGTATGGGCTAGCATGGAGGAAGACAGGAAAAACTATTTCTTCATCGACGTACAGGCGCGTGGTGAATATCCCAACTACGCCAAGAAAGCTTGGGAGCGCGAGGGCATTACTGTTGAAATGACAGAAGAGGACCTGCAGCTGCTCAAGGAGCATACGGTGGACTTCATTTCCTTCTCATACTACTCTAGCCGGGTGGCTTCGGGCGACTCTAAGGTCAATGAGCTGACCGAGGGCAATATCTTTGCTTCTCTCAAGAATCCTTATTTGGAAGCTTCTGAGTGGGGCTGGCAGATCGATCCTCTGGGCTTGCGCATTACGCTTAACACCATCTGGGATCGTTATCAAAAGCCCATGTTTATCGTGGAAAATGGTCTGGGTGCGGTGGATACTCCAGATGAAAATGGCTATGTGGCTGATGATTACAGGATTGACTACCTGGCTGCCCATGTCAAGGCTATGCGGGAAGCCATCAATGAGGACGGTGTGGTGCTGTGGGGCTACACGACCTGGGGCTGTATCGACCTGGTATCAGCCGGCACTGGCGAGATGAAGAAGCGCTACGGCTTTATCTATGTGGACCGGGATAATGAAGGCAAGGGAACACTCAAACGCTCTAAGAAGAAATCCTTTGACTGGTACAAGGAAGTCATTGCGACTAACGGAGCATCTGTGAAATAGAAAAAAGGCTGAGATATGAATGTCTCAGCCTTTTTCAAGTATGTATGTTTTATAGGAACTTTAGTCTAACTGAAATTTAAATACTTTTCAAGATTTATTATTTCAAGAATTCCTTTATTTGCTGGGCGATTTCCTCTGGCTTTTCGTCATGGATATAGTGGGAGCCTTCTAATGTCACAAGTTTGGCTTGGGCATTTTGCGCGACAAACTCTTCCTCTAGCTTGGGAGCTTCTCCGCCTTTCTGGACAGCCGCAAAGATAAGAGTCGGAATCTGAGGCACGGGTTCTTTGTTAATCGTTTCAACATTTTTCTTCCGATTCTTGACTTCGTTCATGACCGCCTGAGTGATTGACCGCTGGTGGAACAAGGCTTTAAAGATAGCTTTTTCCTGATCATTGAGGGCCCCAGACTTTATGGCTGGGCTGCTATTTTCATCAAAGAAAATCGGTAGGCGAGCCAAGCCTAGCATTCTCCCCAGCTGGATAGTCTGATAAGAACCATAAAATTTCTGCTGGTCGGCCACCTCCGTATGGGGCATGGTCATATCCAGCCCGATAATAGCTTCTACTTCTTCTGGGTAATGATTGGCCCAGTGAATCGTTTCTAAACCAGCAATCGAATGCGGAACCAAAACATAAGGACCGGATATCTTAGCAGCTTTGAGGGCCTTACGTGTCTGCTCCACTTGTCTATCCAATGAGCGGTCATCGTTTCCATCATCGCTGTAACCATAGCCTAGACGTTCTACCACGACGATGCGATAATCATCCTCTAGCTTGGAATAAAGAGCCTTGAAATCCAGAACCGGAGCATTGGTGCCCAGTCCCGCTAGGAAAACCAAAGTCTTCTTGCCCTTGCCGGCAGTGTAGACATTGAGCTTCTTACCCTCTACCTCGACTAGCTGACCAATCGGCTTCTCAATGAGTTTACTTTCCTGAGCTATTTGAAAGCGGTGATAGAGAAAGATAGCCAATAAGGCCAGAGCTAAGAGTCCTACCAGCCAAGTGATTGTTTTAAGGACAAATATAAAGATTCTTTTCAACATAGGAATTCCTTTCTGTTCATCATATTTTAGACTCGCATACTTTTATTTATAATCTTTACTTCAAGCGGTCATATCGTGATTTACACTAAAAGCGAATAGAAGTTTAATCAGGTAAAGTGATAAAAGAGCTGTCATACTGATTGGCAATTTACTGTAACTAATAAGAAGAATGCAACCCAACCCCGCCATAGAAGCACCAGTTAATGCTTGCTCCCTGCAATCTTTCAGTAGTTCGCTAACAAACAGAGCGCCTATCATCGCACCAAGCCAGACCATAGTACAGGTTAGTAAAGATTGATTAAAAAGTAGAGCTAGAAGTAAGGGCTGAATATGAATCAGGAGGAAAATACATCGTCGTTTTACAGACTCCTGATAATAATGATTAGTCCCTTGAGATAAATTAGCAATCACTCCTCCGCTGATGTCTACAGATAAGAGGCAAAAAGTGATGAATTGCCATAACGGCCAATTCTGATCTGGCAAGGAAAGACGCCAGAGTAATCCAGTTACCAGAATAGAGAAGGTCATCGTGATAGCTATGGTTATCAGGCTTGTTTTCCGTCCAAATAGTTCCTGTAAAAACTTAGGTGTACAAATATCTCTCAATATTTTATTCCTCCCTGCCCCATGATAAATTCTATCTGTTCCAATCCTTTTTCCATTAAAAGTGATGGTGGCATATCCGTATAAAGATATCGGATTACCAAAAGCCCTAAATTGTTATAAAGTATTTCCAGCAGGAGGTCGATTGGGTAGTTTTCTGGCAGTAGATGAGCCTTGCTTTCCAAGTAAGTCTTAATTGATTGAAGATATTGACTATCAAGATACAGCAAGTTGCTCAAATATTGACTGGAATCAGTATCAGAGGTGAGGATTTGAAAAATGCTCTGCCAGTCGGACTTCTCAACTTCAGTTATAGTGCCAACATCAGATATAATCTGCTTTTTAATACTTGCCACAAGCTCTGCATAAGTCTCAGCATTTTCATCAAATTTTGTAGTCAACTTAAACTGCTTCTGGATAACTATTTCAATAAAAATTTGCCCCTTGCTTTTAAAATAATTATATAGAGTTCCAGTAGCTATATCACAGACTTCTGCAATCTCTCGCATAGAAACTACTCCAAAGCCCTTAGAGCGAAACAGCTCCCCTGCCACTTCTAAAATAGCTTGACGATTTTTTTCTTTTTTACTTACTTTCATTTTTAAATCCCTTTTTAATATGAATGTGTTCATTTTATGAACTTGTTCATATTATAGTAAATAAAAGATAAAAAATCAAGAAAAAACTAAATACAATTTAGTGGTCAAAAAATAGAAAGCCAGAGAGACCGGTCAGGTGTGTCTATATTGTTTCTGTCGCGACAGAGTTGGAAATAGCAGCTAACAAATATTAGATATGTCTGATTGAATCGCAAGTCCAAACTTAAAATAGCAGAATAAAACTAGGCCACTTTTCGATTTTTGGTGAATATTAGTCACTCAGTTATGCCTTCGACTTCTCATAGAATTTTTGAAGAAGATTATGAAATAGGGAAGGGAGCTCAGTTTTTTTCTCTCGCGATATATTTTTCATAATAGCGGTTGCTATCAAAAGGATAAGGAGTCTCTTTTGATTTGAACAGTTGCTCAGGGATAAGAACGACACTGCTTACAAGAACTGTTCCACTGATAATGGCTAAAATGATTATTGGTAAACTGGGGAGATTTGTAGGATACTGGCTCAGAACATAGTAGAGAGCATGAAGCGTAAAGACAACCGCTGTCGCAAAACCTGGGTTGTAAATGGTTCTTTTTCCTACTGTACGAAAACGTCGGTACATATTGAACCCAAAAATCAGGTGGCCAATCATTTCAAAAAAGCAAAAGATAAGATTCCAGATGACAATGATCTGATTGACACCGTAGAAAAGACAGACAATACCAATTAATTCAGCTAACATAATAGTCAGCATATCAGAAAATTGATTCATAGGATAGCGATCGGGCTTTCGAGAGCGCCGAAGCATGTTGTAGTTATAATGAAAACCGCCAGGAAATCTCCATTCCTCTAGACAGTGCAAAGGGAGCATGACATAGATTATAGCGACAAATCTGCTTCCAGCATCTAGTGTAGTCCAATGTGTGATAAGATATAAGAGAATACCGATTCCCATAGCAAAGAGAATGGGAATCCAGATTTTTAACCAAACAGAAATTAATTTGAACATAACAGCACCTCATTTATCAAAGCACCCACCACTGGTAGAGGGACCAGTAAAGGATATTAGCGACCACCGCCAAAGCAGATAGACTGGTCATGGCCGTCAGGAAGAGGCGGCCTTTGCTGAGCTTTTTCCTGGATTTTCTGAAAAGCGGCAGCAGAGCAGCAGCGGTTAGCAGGAGTCCCAAGGCAGCAAAGAGCATGTAGCGCCAATGAGCTAGAGAATCAAGGTCATCAGCCATCAAAGGTATCATAATCATTAGTAGGTTTAGGGGAACAGCCAGAATACCAAGAGAAGTCAGTAGATTCCAGACCTTCCAAGTGCGGTCTGTGTGCTCAACCGTTTTTCGGGAAATCAAGCGATAAGCTCCTAATAAAAGGCTGATGATGAGCGTTCCAAAACTATAGACAATTCCAAGAATGCCTAAACCTACGATGATATAGTCCTTATAGTAGTCGAAAGCAGAGATTTTTTCATAGTCTACCACAGCGACGGGAATTGTAATCTTTCCCTTGCTCTTATAGATGGTCCAAAAATTGGTATTCAAGATTCGGTTCTGAGCAGGATTGTCAATCTTCTCTATTGAGGGCATCATGAGTCTTAGAAAGGATAAGGGGCCATGGAGAAAGGTACGTGGAGAAAGGTAGTAGCCTGGTGTAAACTGCTTTTGGGTATCTTCGTCAGCTGTTTTACGTCTTCCGAAAACCAGTTCAGGCATTTGGTAGTTGTAATTCTCTTCCATGCTTTGATTGGTCATGACTATGTAGCCGATGCCACTTTCCAAGTCTAGCATGAGACGAGAGCTGAAACCATCAGTATTGCCACCGTGGCCAATGATGCTGACTCCGTATTCGTTGATCCAGAAACCGTGGGCATTGCGGGCGATGTCTGTACCTGGATAGGTCGAAGTGGGATTGTAGAGAGTATTCCAAGTTTCTGGACGTTCAAAGAGAACCTTGCGCCCCAGCAGAGCCTGAGCAAATTTCTGTAAATCCTCCAAGGTACTGGCTGCTTGGCCAATTGAGTAGAGACCATACTCATAAAAAGCTGTCCCTAGTGAATTTCCCTTTGTATCATAGGCCTTAGATTCTTGACGTTTTTTCTGAACATAGGGATTATCAGATAAGTTCGGTAGGAGAGCTGTCTTGTCCATGCCAAGCGGCTGGAAGATATGCTCGTGGGCATAGTCAGCAAAGGTCAGACCGGAAATCCGCTCGACAATCAGAGAAGCGAGCCCAGCACCATAATTGGAATAAGAGGTTACTGTTCCAGGTTCAAAGGACTGGACAGGCTGGAGCATGCGTAGATTTTCCTCTATATTTTTATCACCTTTTGTGTAAGACAGAGATTCATCAAATCCCGTCTGATGATTCATGAGATCCAGCATCGTGATAGCTTTATCGAAGTGCAGATTTTTAAGAAAATTCTCTGGCAGGTAGGTCTTGATATCTTCCTCTAGGTCAATCTTTCCTTGTTCCCAGAGTTGCATGACAGCTATCCAGACGGTCAGCTTGGTCACAGAGCCCCAATCAAAGACGCTGCTGTTGTCAGCTTTGATGCCTTTTTCTTTATCCATATAACCGAAATTGCCTTGGTAAATGGTGCTATCCTTGTCAAAGACTGCCGTTTCCATAGCGGCTGTTGTCTTTTCATGCTCCTTGACATAGTCTTGGATTTTCTGGCCAATCTGGTCCCGTTCGATACCAGAGGGTAGCTTTTGGGACTCCTCAGCTAGCGCCGTAGCTGGCTGGAAGAGTCCTAGAGTCAAAAGAGTTAAAAGGATTAGGGAAAATGTTTTTTTCATAGTTGGCTCCTTTCATATTAGAATACCCACCACTGATAGAGGGACCAATAGAGGATATTAGTGGCCACTGCTAAGGCAGATAGGCTGGTCATGGCTGTTAGGAAGAGGCGGCCTTTGCTGAGCTTTTCTCTGAACTTTCTGAAGAGCGGTAACAGAGCGGCTGCGGTTAGCAGGAGTCCCAAAGCAGCAAAGAGCATGTAGCGCCACTGAGCGATCTCGCTGAAATTTCCTGGAATTGCTGACATGAATAGCAGAAAGAGATTGATTGGAACGGCCAAAATACCAACAGCTGTTAGGAGGTTCCAGGCCTTCCAAGTGCGATTTGGCTGGTCTTGTCTCTTGCGAAAGATAAGCCGATAGCCTCCTAGAAGCGGGCTGATGATGATGAGGCCGAGGGCGTAGATGATACCAAGTCCGGCCAAGCCTAGAACAACATAGTCTTTAAAGAAATCAAAGTCAGAGACTTTCTCATAGTCTGCGACAGCCACTGCGATATGGGTCTTGCCTTTGTTCTGATAAATGGTCCAGAAGTTGTTTGGCAATCGCTGATCATCAGATGGTTCCTGCAAGTAGTCTGCGGAGGCTGGAATCATTTTAAAGATAGCCAGAGGACCTTGGTTAAGATTTCGCAGAGTGCGATAATAGCCTGGACTGAACTGCTCTTGGGTTTCCTTGCTGGCCGTTTTACGTGGTCCAAAGACGAGCTCTGGCATTTGGAAATTATAATTTTGCTCTGTACCTTGATTGGTCATGACGACATAGCCGATACCGTGCTCCAAGTCCAACATTATCCGTGAGCTAAAGCCAAGTGTATTTCCGCCGTGTCCTAGCACTGTAGTGCCATATTCGTTAGCCCAAAAGCCATGAGCGTTACGAGCAGTATCTGTTCCAGGATAGGTCAGGCTTGGGCTGTAGAGGGTACTCCAAGTCTCTGGACGCTCAAAGAGCGTTTTGCGAGCCAGCAGGGCTTGGGCGAACTTCTCCAAGTCTTTCAAGGTACCAGTAGCTGCACCGATAGGATAGAGGCCAACAATGAAACTATCCTTTCTCAGAACTTTTCCTTGGATGTCATATCCTTTGGCCTCTTGACGCTTTTTCTGAACGTAGGAATTGTCTGATAGATCCGGCAAAATAGCCGTTTTATCCATGCCCAGAGGTTGGAAAATATGCTCATGAGCATAATCAACAAACCGCTGACCGGAGATCCGCTCGACAATCAAAGCCGCCAAGCCGGTACCGTAATTTGAATAAGCTGTGACTGTACCAGGTTCAAAGGACTGGATAGGTTGTTGTTCTTCAAGGATTTCTTCGATACTTTTATCGTCTTGTAGGTACATGCTTACCTCATCGAATCCCGCCTGATGGTTCATCAGATCCAGCATGGTGATTGGCTTATCATAGCGGAGATTTTTGAGGAAGCCCTCTGGCAGATAGGTGCGGATGTCTTCTTCTAAGTTAATCTTACCTTGCTCCCAGAGCTGCATAACAGAGAGCCAGACAGTTAATTTGGTTACGGAGCCCCATTCAAAAACGCTATCATCATCGGCCTTGATGCCTTTTTCCTTATCCATGTATCCAAAGTTGCCTTGATAAATGGTACCGTCCTTATCAAAGACTGCCGTCACCATGCCGGCTGTTGTCTTTTCATGTTCCTTGACATAGTCTTGGATTTTCTGACCAATCTGGTCCCGTTCGATACCAGATGGTAGCTTTTGAGGCTCCTCAGCCAATGCAGTAATTGGCCAGAAGAGTCCTATAGTTATAATCGTTAAAAGCGTTAGAATAAATGATTTTTTCATAGCATTTCCTTTCTGTTCAACTTTAGTATTCACATAAGCTGAGTTCAGATAGTCGGCGCAGTCTCCTTTTAATTTAGAATCAGGTTATTCTTGTTTCATTGGTCATAGGATTTTCTCCTTTGCAGAATGATGCAGACGAAGCCCATCTCCCCTAAGGAAGACAGGCTCTTCATCATAATGCCCACCACTGGTAAAGAGACCAATAAAGGATATTGGCTACGATGGCCAGTGCAGATAGGCTAGTCATAACCGTCAGGAAGACACTTCCTTTTCCGAGTCCTTTTTTAGCTTTGGTCAGAAGCGGATAGACTAGGCAACCTCCTAAGATGAGTCCTAGACCAGCAAAGATTGTATAGCGCCAAGGAGCTACAAAGCTGATGTTACCGCTGGTCATTGCAAGGAATAATAATGCAAAATTTGCTCCGGTTGCTAATACCGTCAGCGAAGTCAGAGTATTCCAGATTCGCAGGGCTTTTGGCATCTTGGATGGCATTTTTTTCAGCGAGCGAACAAGACCAGCAACGCCACTAATGAATAGATTGATGAGAGCGTAGACCACTCCTGCAACTGCTAAGAAGTACATGGCATAATCTTTGTAGATTTCTGTATCCGATATCTTGAGTGTATCGCCTGTGGTGCTAGTGATTTTTTCTTGGCCGCCTTCATGGCTTAGCACCGCATAATTTTGGTTTAATTGCGGATTGTCCATACTTTTAGGGACGTAACTCGTATAAAATAGAGTTCGGGCAACTGACAGGGGACCAGTCTCGAAGTACCGAGCGGAACGATAGTAGCCCGGCTTGAAATTTTCAAAGGTAGCCTTATCAGTCTTTTTCTTGGATCCAAAAACAAGTTCAGGCATCAGAACATTATAAATATCCTCGCCTTTTTGATTGGTCATGACAGTAAGGCCAATACCGTTTTTCAAGTCTAGTAAAATGTAAGATGAATAACCAGTGGAATTCCCACCGTGTCCCAGAACAACAGTGCCATATTCTTCGACCATGAAGCCGTGAGCATTTAGCAGTCTATCCGTTCCGGGGAAGGTTGAAGTAGCAGTATAAAGTGTTTTCCAAGTTTCTGAGCGCTGAAACAATTTTTCTTGCTTTAACAGGGCTTGACCAAACTTCTGAAAGTCTTCAGGGCTAGAAGCTGCCTGACCCACAGAATACAAGCCAAAATCAAAGTAAGCCGAACCGAGTGAGTTTCCTTCTGTATCATAAGATTGAGCTTTCTTTCGTTTTTCACGGACATAGTTATTATCCGCGAAGCCAGGAAGGATGGCGGTTTGGTTCATGTCCAATGGCTGGAAGATATGCTCATGGACGTAGTTGGAGAAACGCTGACCAGAGATTCGCTCAACGATATAGGACGCTAAGCCTGCTCCAAAATTAGAATAGGCTGTTGTTGTGCCAGGTTCAAAAATCTGAGTTGGCTGACTAACTGACAAAATCTCCTCTATCGTCTGCCCCTTATTTTCCAGATAAGCAGCATGAGCCCCCTCTTCAAAACCAGCCTGATGGTTCATCAGATCCAGCATGGTGATAGGCTTATCATAGCGGAGAGTCTTGAGAAAACCATCTGGCAGATAGGTGCGGATGTCTTCTTCTAGGTTAATCTTACCTTGTTCCCAGAGCTGCATAACAGAGAGCCAGACGGTTAATTTGGTTACAGAGCCCCATTCAAAAACGCTGCTGTCATCAGCTTTGACTCCCTTTTCCTTGTTCATATAGCCAAAATTTCCTTTATAAATGGTACCGTCCTTATCAAAGACTGCCGTCGCCATGCCGGCTGTTGTCTTTTCGTATTTCTTGACATAGTCTTGGATTTTCTGGCCGATCTGGTCACGTTTGATACCAGAGGGTAGCTTTTGAGCCTCCTCAGCCAGTGCAGTAGCTGGCTGGAAGAGCCCCAGAGTTATAATGGTTAGAAGTGTTAGAATAAATGATTTCTTCATGCGATTCTCCTTTTTTCCTTAGCCCTCAAGGGCGAAAGTAATACTTTTAAAAACGATTTTGCAAAAAATTTTAAACATATTGAGCCTCCTTTTTGTAGCACATACATTTCTTATTTCTTTCTATTTTAAAGTTCGATTCTCAAATATCCTTCAAGTAATTCTAAAATATTTCTAAAGTTTTTCGAATAGTCCATCTTTTATTGACTTAGCCTCTTATCCTTGCTACACTAGTGATAGGAAATTTCTGGAGGCGAGTGTTTATGGCTCATATTTTGCTCATCGAAGACAACAGTGATATTCATGAAATTCTAAAAGAACTTTTTCAGAAGGAACACACGGTTTATTCTGCCTATTCGGGGACAGAGGGCATTTCGCTGTTTGAGCGGGAGGAGATTGATTTGGTCCTTTTGGATATCATGCTGCCGGGTAAGAATGGTGATGAAGTGTTGAGGGAAATTCGCAGCAGCAATGCTACGGTGCCAGTGGTTATGCTGACGGCCCTTGGTGAGAAAGCGCTGGTTAGTCAGTACCTGCTGAATGGTGCTAATGATTATATCGTCAAACCTTTCAATCTGGATGAGGTTTTTGCCCGTATTACCGTGCAGCTGCGCAGCCAGCAGGCTTTGACTGGCGAGGAAGAAGGCCAGTCCTTTAAAAATATCCGTCTACTCAAGGCTACCTTTGAGGCGGTCTGCGGTGAGAAAAGCGTCCGTCTGAGCAAGAAAGAATATCATATCCTCCAGCTCTTGCTCCGTCATCCCAAGAAGATCTACACCAAGGAAGAGCTCTTTGAGCAGGTCTGGGAAGAGAGCTATCTGCCTGGGGATAATACCCTGAATACCCACCTCAGCAATCTACGTAAGAAACTGGCTCAGTTGGACCCAACAGAGGAATACATAGAGACTGTTTGGGGACTAGGTGTCCGGCTCAAGGAGGACTGATATGTTGGTGTTAGTCATTTTATTTGCCCTTATCAGTCTGTTTCTGGCTATTGGTTTCATACGCTATCATCTGGCGGTCAAGGATGTGGCACAGCAGATTCGTCGGAAGCGACAGACAGGGAGCCAGAATCGTCTGGCTCCTGCTGCTCATGCCCCCAGTATTTTGGAATTGACAGAGGAAGCAGAGCTGCTCTTTAGGGAGCTAGATAAGACGACCTTTGTTGTCCAGCAGGAAAAGAAGACGCTGGATATGGCTATCAGTAATATTGCCCATGATATCCGCACCCCTCTGACCATTGCCAGTGGCTACACCCAGCAGCTGCTGAAGGATGATAGTCAGGAAAGTCAGCAGCTGGTCAAAATTGCAGATAGTCTGGGAATGGTATCCAAACGGCTGGAAGCCTTGATGGAGTACCGCCGGTTGATGGAGGGAGCCATTCGGGCCAATGTCCAGCCGACAGATATATCTCAGCTGGTAACCCAGCAGCTTTTTACTTATTATGATGCCTTCCAGAAAGCCCAGATTGACTTGCAGGTAGAGCTGGCTGAAGGTCTAGAGCTAGAGACAGACCCAGAAATTCTAGAGCGCATTGTCCAAAATATGATAAGCAATGTCCTCAAGCACGGCCGTAAGGCTGCCAGCATTTCTCTGAAAAAAGAGGGCGAGCATTGTATCTTTACCGTCAAAAATATCGTCCAGCAGCCTATCCAATATCTGGATAAGCTGACCAATCGCTTTTACTCAGAAAACCTATCCAGCAGCGAGGAGTCTTCAGGGTTGGGGCTCTACATCACCCAGCAGTTAGTCGAAATCCTAGGCGGAGACTTGACAATGAAAGCCGAGGACGACTGGTTTGAACTGGTTGTGACTTTGTAAATGACTTTTAAAAAAGCAAAAAAAGAAAGAGTTAGCTCTATTAGCTAGCCTCAAAATCCGCTCATAAACCTCAGCTAATTTTCGAATTGGTGGAGGTTTATTTTTAGATTAAGTCGAAGAAAGGCATGATAAAGATGCCTTTTTGTTTTGTGGTTTGAAAAGCTAGTCAGCTTAGAGAGGACATTTTACTGGTCAAAGTAAAAAATCAGCCAACTACTCTAAACCCTTGATATAACTGACTTGCAACTGACAGTTGACAAAGATTCCAAGTTCAATCATTCAAAAAGCAACTAGATTTTTTCTTTATTCCAAGTCCAGTCGCTAGAAAGGCAACTGGCTTTTTTGTTAATCTGAAAGCAGAAATCAAGTTTTTGATTTTGGAATGAACGAGTCGCTGTCTTTGAAGATTTGGCTCAAAAACTTGAGTTTAATTATATTATAAGGAGGTATTCTCATGAATACAGAAACAACTATCAAACCACAACCAAAACTAATTTTGCCGTTCCTAGCTTGGAACTTCGGCTGGACATGGGGATTCTGGCTGCTAGACATCATCCTCAAAAAACTTTGGCCTGACAGTCCACCTACAGCCTATCTTGCTCTTGAAGCTATTCTAAATGGTATTGCTATGTTTGGGCCTATGCTGGCTAGCCTGATTGTACTGAAAAAGAAAGGCTTCAAGGCCATTTGCTCCTATCTCTTTTCAGGCAAGAAAGAGACCTGGCTCTACTTGCTAATCTATGGTGGCGGTCTGGCTACCTTCTATGCTCTAGCTTCTGGCGGCAAGTTGGTAGACGGCGCTTTAGTAAGATTTCCTTGGTTTTTTATCTATTGTATTGTCCTATCGGGCGGGATTGAAGAATTTGGCTGGCGGGGCTTCCTACAGCCGGCCTTAGAGAAAAAATTTTCTTTCTTTGTCTCTACCTTGATGACCGGTATTATTTGGGCCATCTGGCATATTCCTCTCTGGTTTTACGATCGCTTTTATGATCGAAGCCAGGATCTTTTCTCAGTTTTTATCATTTTCAGTATCCTTCTATCTTTTTGGCTTGCAGCTCTGTATAAGAAGACCCAGTCTGTCCTTGCTTGTAACATCTTTCATGCGCTCTCCAACACCCTCATCCCGACTTTTGTTGGGATAGCTCAAGCTAACAATTTGGATTTCTCTCAAGTCAATCCCTTCTTTTACTTTGGAGGTGTGATTCTCCTGACACTTTATAGTATCTATCTCTGGTATCGGACGGATAGGGAGGAAAAAGCACTTCCGTCTAAAGAAGAAGTCTAGCATTTTATGAAGAGGTGACAATCAGACTTTGCAGTCTCTCCGCCTTGTGCTATAATAAGTGTCAATGAAAGAAAGTATAAAAAATAAGAAAGAGTAGGTAAAACAATCCATGAATCTATCAGACAGAATCCAGTACCTGCGAAAAGCGCGGGGCATTTCTCAGGAGGGGCTAGCCGACCAACTCGGTGTGTCCAGACAGGCCGTTTCCAAGTGGGAGAGCGAGCAGAGTATGCCTGATTTGGATAAGATCATTTCCATGAGTGACTATTTTGAGGTGACCACAGATTATCTGCTCAAGGGAATTGAGCCTGTAGTCCAGAAAGAGGAAGAGCAGTCAATCAGGCACAGGAGAATAGCCAGCAATATTTGCTATCAGCTCTCTCTTGGCTTGGTCGGTCTGGGCATCATCCTCTCCATTATCCTAGCTGATTTTCTCAAGACTAGTATCTTGCTAACGCCGGTGCTGATTGTCCAGGGAGTAGGGCTGCTGGTGTGGGGAACAGGCCGCAATCTATCCGAGGCAAGGCCTTCTTTTCAGGTTAAGCTAGCCTTGATTTTATTCTTGCTCTTTGTTCCCCTCGGATTTCTATCTAATGTTCTTTTTCCTATGGGCAAGATCTTTCCATATCCGACCAGTCTGGCAGCCAGTCTTGCCTTTGTCACTTTCTACCTTATCCTAGGAGTCTGCATCAATCTGTTCTTGAAAAAGCAAGATTGGAAGCAGTGAAAGAAAGCCGATAAAGAGGGCTAGACCAGAAGGAGTGAAATCCGCTCATAATCCAATCAAAATCCGCTCAAAAAAACTCAGCTAATTTAGTGATTAGCTGAGTTTTTATTTTACAAATCTCTCTTCTTCAGTGTAGCCAGTCCTGCTAAGGTAAAGACCGTAATCAGACTGAGAGCAAAGATAGCTGTTTTGATGATGACACCTAGTATTGAAGCGTCTCCGTAGACGAACTCCATCTTGATAGCCTTGAACCATTCATTATTGGCATCGAACATTTGACTAGGGAGACCGAGTAAGATGTAGGTCATGATATAGGTGATGAAGACGACACTATAGTTTCGAGTCAAGTAGAGAACAAAGCTGGTAATGCAGTACCAAGCATAGGTACAGATGACCTGCATGACAAAGAGTATTGCGAATTGTCCCCAGAAATTAGCTGGCAGGGTTCCCATATTACCGCCGGTTCGGACAAATTCGATGACAATACCTAAAATGTAGAGCAGTATGAACTGCATAGGAAGTAAGCTGCCGATAACCAGTGCTTTAGAGAAGTAATACTGGGTCCGAGTCTTGCCTGTAGTCAGGTTATTGTGATAAAGTTTGTCATTGAGATCAACGCCTAGGAGCAAGCTAGTCATGACATTGCAGGCAATAAAGAGCATGCCACTGTTGTAGGAGACGACATCTATGGCAAAAAAGATACCGTTGTCGGAACTGACGACTTTGGAAGTGAAAATGGCGAGGAGAATTCCAAAGATGCAGAAAGCCTGCACTCCCCAGAATCCTACGGAGCGGAAGAGACGGTAGTAATCCGCCTTGATACTATTAAACATGAGTGTTTCCTCCTTGTTGGTTGATTAAGTCTGTAAAGTATTTTTCTAAGTCTTTGTGGGCGTAGTAGATTTCCCCGATTGGGATGTCGGCTAGGACTAATTCCTTGGCAATCTTGCGAATTTCTTGTACCTTACCGGAAATATGCAGCTCATCTTCCTTTTTGGTCGGTCTGAGCTGGTAGCCTAGCTTGTCTTGCACTAAATGGGCAGCTTGCTTGATATTATCCGTTTTGAGGATGATATAGTCGCCGCTTTCTCGGTCAAATTCTTCCTTAGACAGCTCCTTGATGAAATGCCCTTGATTGATAAAACCAAAGCGAGTTGCTACTATATAAAGCTCGGACAGGATATGGCTGGAAATGATGATGGTGATGCCTAATTCTTGATTGAGGCGCTTGACCATTTCTCTAAATTCCTGAATCCCAACTGGATCTAAACCATTGATGGGCTCGTCCAGGATGAGCAAGTCGGGACGCCCCAAAATGGCAATGGCAATGCCCAACCGCTGTTTCATCCCTAGAGAGAAATTGCGAAATTTCTTCTTTCCAGTATCGGTCAGGCCGACATATTGAAGGGTTTCTTTGATGACTTTGTCAGCATTTGGAATGCCCCGGTCGGTACAGTAGTAGCGCAGATTTTCATAGGCCGACATGTGGGCATGAGCTACAGGGGTCTCGATAACAGATCCAGTATGGCTGAGGGCTCTGGTCCATTCTTGTTGGTTCTGAGAGCCCAGAACAGATACGGTTCCTCCGCTAGGATAGATGACTTGCGTGATGATTTTGATCAGCGTGGTCTTACCAGCACCGTTTTTTCCGATAAGACCGTAGATCTCTCCTTTCTTGATGGAAAGACTGACATCTTTCAGAGCATATTGATCACCGTATTTTTTAGTGAGTCCTTTCACTTCTAAAACATTTTGCATGATGTTTCTCCTTTAATTACTTTGTTTATACTTTTAGTATACAAACTAAATTTCAAATATTTCTCAAGAAATTCTAAAATATTTCTCAAGAATTTTAAAATTGGAAAGATTAAAATGAGCCAGTCAAGAACTGGCTCATTCTCTACTATAAATCCTTTTTGTGGAAAGTATAAAGACTTGCTGCGGTGAAGACGATTCCTAAAAACAAGGCGATTAGAACAATTCTCAAGGTTACACCGTTGCTTTGAAGTGTCTCAAAATCAAAGCTCATGGTTAAATGCTGTAGCCACAGAGACTTGGGATAAAGTTGCGCAAGAGCTCCGGTTAAGGATGCGCAGAAAAGGTAACCTCCCAGGGCAGCAATCATAGATTTACTCAGATAAAGAATAAAGGAAATAATAGCTGTCCAAGCAATGACAGTCAGGCACTGCACAAAGAATAGAAGAATAAACTGAAGCAGGAAGGTAGCGGATAAATCACCAATACCGTTTAGAATGGCTGCTAGGATAAAGTTGATGCTATAATAGAGAGCCAACTGCAGGAACGTTACGCAGACCATGACTAGGGCTTTAGAGACGAAGAAACTGGTACGGGAAACACCGCTGGTTAATGTATTCTTGTAAAGCTGCTTGTTCAGATCTGTCCCGATGACGACCATAGACAGGATAATGATGATAAAAGTATTATTACCGATAGCGTTAGACACCGCTTGTATAAGCTGGACGGCATTTAATTTGCCAAAGACTGCGCTCAAGGTCGTCAGTAGAAAGATGAATTCGGTAATCCAAACAGCCTTGGAACGAAAGAAACGGTAAAAATCTGCTTGAAAAGTATGTAACATGGTTTTTTCTCCTTACTGGACTAAATCTGTAAAGTATTTTTCTAAATCTTTGTGAGCTGCATAGATACCATTGACATGAATGTTGGATAGGACCAACTCCCTGTTGATGTCATTTAGTTCCTGTTCTTGGGCGACAATGTGCAACTCGTCAGATTTATCAGCGTCCTTGAGCTGATAGTGGAGCTTGCCTTGGATGAGATTGGCAGCCTGTTCTTTATCGCTAGTCTTGAGGACGATATAATCTTCGCTGGCTCGGTCAAAGTCATCCTTGGTAAATTCTGCGACAAGCCGTCCTTGGTCAATCACTCCAAACTTGGTGGCTACCAGATAAAGCTCAGACAAGATGTGGCTGGAAATGATAAAAGTGATTCCCAATTCTTGGTTGAGTCGCTGAATCATCAGTCGAAATTCCTTGATGCCAAGTGGATCAAGGCCATTTATGGGCTCATCTAGAATCATGAGTTCAGGCTTGCTTATAAGGGCAATAGCGATCCCCAAGCGCTGCTTCATTCCTAGCGAAAAGTTGCGGAATTTCTTTTTACCAGTATTGCTCAGTCCGACATAGGCCAGGGTTTCCTTGATGAGCTGGTCGGGCTGGGCAATCTGGTGGACCTTGCAGTAGTAGTTGAGGTTTTGATAAGCAGTCATCTGATTGTAAGCGACTGGTGTTTCGATGACAGTTCCTATCTTGCGCAAGGCTTCGTTCCACTCCTTAGAGTTCTGCGAACCAAAGACAGACACGGTTCCGCTGTTGGCATGAATGAGCCGGCTAATGGTCTTGAGAAGAGTGGTTTTGCCAGCTCCGTTCTTGCCAATCAGTCCATAAATTTCGCCCTTCTGGATCGAAAGACTCACATGATCGAGGGCATATTGCTGACCATATTGTTTGGTAACTTGCTTTACTTCTAAAACAGTTTGCATGGTATATTCTCGCTTTCTTAGGTTTGATTTTAGTATACAAGCTAGACTTCAAATATTTCTCAAGAAATTCTAAAATATTTCTAAAGAAATGCAGAACCAATCCAAATGCAATAAAAAAGCAGCCAAAGGGCTGACTGCTTAAATTTATAAGTCCCTGTGCTGAAAAGCTTGGTAACCACCTAAGAGAGAACCAGCTAAGATAAGGAATAAGAATAGTTCAGAATTTATCTGAGGGAAAACGATGACGAGGCTAGACTGAAGCATAATCAGGGCGAAAAAGACGAGATAGCTGGCTAGGGTGGAGCGGGTCAGGTAGAGAAGACAGGTAACTACGGAACTGCAGGTTATAATAAAGAGAAAGGAGCGAAAGAAAGACAAGAAAAAGCTCCAGAAAAAGTTCTTTGGCATAGTTCCAAGTCCGTGGAAGAGGTTTCCAAAGATAAAGGCTGCAGCAAAGGCTGTTATTAGTTGAAAGATGATAATTATGACAAGAACAGCTATTTTTGATAAGTAAAATTCTTTCCGAGAAACCCCGCTAGCCAATATATTTTTGTATAGTTTTCTAGTCAGGTCACGACCTAGCAGAAAGATGATGAGCACAAGGACAGTAATCATGACAAAGGGCAGGAAATCTTTAGCAAGCTGCCCGAGAGCTTCAAATCCTGTCCAACCTTGGATGACTGTTTCTTCTGAATCAGAAGACGTAGAGATATAAAAATTAAAGTTTCGTTCACCAAGAGAGCTGATGAAAATAAGAAAAAAGAGTAGCCCTTCTATTAGCCAAAAAAGTTTGGAGCGGACAAGTTGGTAGAGTTCCGCCTGAATAGTATGTAACATGAAATCTCCTCTGAATGATTAAGATTGTTCCTGCATTTTATAAATCTTTCTTTTTGAAAACCATCAGCCCGCCACCTAGAAAGAGCAGGGTGACCGTTACCACTGTCAGGATAGCCTTGATAACAGCTCCGCCATCTGCTGCCATATCTGTGTTAAATCGCAGAGTCAGATAGATCAGCCATTCATTGTCCGGGTAAAAGATGAGGGGAATAGTCAGTAAGGTACCGCCAAGGAAATAGGTCAGAAAGCTAGACACGATGGAGTGGCTGGCATAGAGTACAAAAGAAATGATGGCAATCCATGCAATCGTGCCGAGAAATTGGACGAAGAGAGCAGCTCCCAGCTGAGGCAAAAAAGAGCCAGGGGCGCTGCCAATTCCGTTGGACAGACTAGCGGTCATAAAGGAGATAGATAAAATCATCAGGAAGTGAAAGGCTGCGATACTAACGCAGACAAAGAATTTAGAAAAATAATAGCTGAGCTTAGAGATGCCGTAGCTCAGACAGTTTTTATAAAGTTTCCGAGACAAATCCACTCCAAGGACCATACTGATACCAATGATAGTGAAAAAGAGCAGACTGTCTGTTTTGCCTGCAAAATAGTCCAGAGCTTGAAGGCCGGTTAGTTTTCCTAGAGATTGACTAGCAGCCTCATTTCTGGAGATATTTGCTCCAAAATGAATATTTGCATGGAAGAAGGTTGTTGAGATAATCGCACAGAATAATAAAAACTCAGTAATCCAAAAGCCTTTTGAGCGTATGAGCCGGTAAAAATCGGCTCGAATGAAATCCATCATGATAAGCCCCCCTTTGTCATTTGACCAAGTCTGTAAAGAAGTTTTCTAGGTTTTGTCGTGCATAGTAAATCTCCTGCACCGGTATATCTGCGGCTGCAAGTTCCTTGACAATATTGCTAATCTCATGCGAATGGGTGAAGATATGAATCTCGTCAGAAGCATTGACCACCTTGATACGATGCATGAGCTGGTCGTGAATCAGACGGCTGGCTTCTTCTAACTGCGATGTTTTAAGCACGATATAGTCTTCGCTCTGTTCTTCAAACTCCGCCTTGGAAATCTCGCGAATCAGCCGTCCTTCCTCGATAATGCCGAACTGGGTACCAACCAAGTAGAGTTCAGACAGAATATGGCTTGAGATGATAAAGGTCATTCCCAACTCCTCGTTGAGCCGCTGCACCAGCTGGCGGAATTCCTTGATGCCGACTGGATCCAGGCCATTGATAGGCTCGTCTAGTATCATTAGGTCAGGTCTGGTAAGAAGCGCGATAGCCAGACCCAGCCGTTGTTTCATCCCGAGTGAGAAGTCGCGGAATTTCTTCTTGCCGGTATCTGTCAAGTCCACGTATTCCAAGGTTTCACGGATGACCTTGTCCGCATGGGGAATATGGCGGAGCTTGCAGTAGTAGCTGAGATTTTCATAGGCTGTCAGGTGGTTGTGAGCGACCGGTGTTTCGATGACCGATCCGACCCGCTTAAGGCTCTGTGTCCATTCTTGATAGTTCTGAGAGCCAAAAAGGGAGACATTGCCACTGCTTGCTTCCAAGAGCTGGGTGATGACCTTGATCAGAGTGGTCTTTCCGGCCCCGTTCTTGCCAATTAAACCGTAAATATCTCCTTTTTTTATCGTCAGACTCACATCGGTCAGAGCGTACTGCCGGCCGAATTTTTTGCTGACTTGCTGTAAAACCAAAACATTTTCCATGATCAATTCTCCTTTTCATGATATTAGGAGAGAAAACTCCTCTTCTTATTAATTAGTATAGCGCCAAACCTTCAAATGTTTCTAAAGAATTTCTCAAATATTTCTAAAGTTTTTGATGAGGATTAAAAGCAAGTGGCAAATTGTGGAACTCTTAGTCCTCAATCTCCAGCTCGTATAATCCCCTGACTGCATTGCAGGCATAGATTTTCTCAGCCTGAGCCAGATCAGCCAGCGTTAAAACTTTCTCAGTAACCTGACCCTTATCCAGTAGCTGCTGGCGGTAGATGCCCTTGAGCAGGCCCAATTCAGCTGGAGGCGTGTAGAGCTTGCCGTCTAGTTCCAACAGCAGATTGCCAATAGAAGTTTCCAGCAGCTGGCCTTGGGCATTGTAATAAATCTGCTCTTGCTGCTCCAAGGTCAGATGTGGCCGATGGCTGGTTTTGAAATAGGTAAAAGGCTGAGCTAGATTGGCTGTTTGCTCAACTAGTTTTGCCTTTCTGAAAGTCTCTGTCAGCGGTAGTAGAGGAGCCGCTGACAGCCCAATACTGCCGTCTTTTTTTAGAGAAATACGTAGCCTGTAATCCTGCCCTTTATCTAGCTGAGCGCAGGTTTCTTCTAACTCTTGCTCTAGCGTGTCTTGGTCAAAAGGATAGGCAAAGTAGCCAGCTGCTTCTGTCAGTCTTTGCAGGTGTTGCTCTTGCAAGGTCAGCTGTCCGTCCGTCACTTTTCCTGTAGAAATCAGGTCGAATCGCGGATTTTTCCGATAGAGGACGGCAGATTTTTGCTGGGTTTCGATGTATTCAGATTTCCACGTGCTGTCCCAAGTGATTCCGCCGCCAACGCCATAGATAGCTTTCCTTCCCTCCAGCTGAATGGTACGGATGGCGACGTTAAAAATCCGTCTCTGGTCTGGCAGGCAGATGCCGACTGTACCGCAGTAGACCCCGCGGGCAGCTTTTTCTGTCGCCTTGATGATAGCCATGGTCGAAATCTTAGGAGCACCTGTAATGGATCCGCAAGGAAAGAGCGCCTTGAAAAGATCTGCCAGCCCAATTCCCTCATGCAGCAGACTTTTAATGGTAGAGGTCATCTGCCAGACTGTAGAGTATTGCTCGACGCTGCAGAGATGCTCAACCCGCTCACTGCCCGTCCGAGAAATGCGATTCATGTCATTACGCAGCAAATCGACAATCATCATATTTTCAGCTCGGTTTTTGGCGTCCTGAGCCAGCCAGGCAGCCTGCTCTCTATCTTGCTCTAAGGTCAGTCCCCTATTGGTAGTTCCTTTCATAGGACGAGTGGTCAGTTGACCTCGCTGCTCCTCGAAAAAGAGCTCAGGGCTGATAGACAAGATGGCAGTCTCGTCATGCTCTACATAAGCATTGTAGGCCGCATTTTGCTCAACAACCAGCCTGTTGTAAATAGCCAAGCTATCCTCAGGATTGAGCTCCGCACACAGCTGTACCGTGTAGTTGACCTGATAGGTATCGCCCTGGCGGATATGATGATGGATAGTCTCGATAGCTTTCTGGTACTCTTGCTCAGAAGTCAGCCCCTGCCAAGCCGCTGGCATCCCCACTTCCTTATAGGTCAAGGGAATGGAAGCCTGCTTGGCCTTATCGTGGATAGTAAAGTAGAGGAGGTATTCTTTCTGGAGCGGAGCGGAATGAACTTGGAACTTTTCCTCGAAGGCTGGCGCTGCTTCATAGCTGACATAGCCGACAGCATAGTATCCTTTCTCCTGCCAGCCCTCAATCTCTGTCAAAAGTTCCTCCACTTGGTCAAGACGGCGAGTCTTTAGCTCCTTGATGGGATTCGTAAAAATCAGGCGTTGGCCTAACTGCTTAAAATCAATAATCGTTTTCTTGTGCATAAAGCTATTTTATCATAAGATAATTTGAATGAAAACGGATTTATCAGATGAGACAGTCATTCTTTTATAAAGGTTGACAGATTAGAAAGTGGCTAGGTATACTATTTTTAAAAAAGAAAGAATGAGATTGCTATGAAATCAAAGAAATTGTTATTAGTAAATGGAATTGCCGGTATCTTAGGAGGCCTGATAATCCTTTACGCTTCTTCGAATAGATGGCACTGGGAAATCGTTGCTTTAGTTCCCAAGATGGTCGAAAACTCTGGTTGGGGCGGCTTGATAGTATTAACAAGCTTGCTGTTTTTGGGGCTTTCTATTGTCGGAATGGCTCATTATAGCGAAGACTCAAGAGTCAATAAGATGAGCCATAAGCTTCTTTTATTTGCTTTCCTTGCAGGAGTTATTCCGTTTTTGGGAGAGGCGGCTGGCCTTCTGGCTCTCATCTCAGGAAGTTTCTATCTTCAAGATTTGCAAAAATTTAAGAGTGAAGACAAAGCTGATTAACCTATTTCCTTTTGCTCGAAAGCCCGCGAAAATTATGATAAAATAAGGAAATGACAAAACCTTAAAAGGAAGCCTTATGAAAAAAATAAATGAATCTTATAAACTGATTGTCTTTGCGGCGCTCGCTCTGGCTCTGGTTCTCTATATCGGGAACATCTGGTCTGGCCTGCAGAGTCTGACTTCGGTTTTTTCGCCTATTATACTGGGTGGAGTCCTAGCCTTTATCTTTAATGTCCCGATGAAGAAACTAGAAGACTTCTTGGACAAATGCCGAGTCCCTCAGAAATTGCAACGCAGTCTGGCCTTGGTTTTAGAGGTGCTGATTTTAGCTCTCATTATGACAGGAATTGTTTCTATTGTCGTGCCGACTCTGACCACAGCGGTCAATCAGCTGAGCGCAACAATCGGCAAGGTAGCGCCTCAGGTAGCCAAGTGGCTGCAGCAGTCTGGCTTGCTTTCTTCTAGTCAGCTGAAAGATTTGACCAAGCAACTGCAAAACAGCGATATTGTCAACCGAGCCATCTCTCTTCTGGGCAGTCTGACGGGCAATATCTCTGCCATTTTTGGCAATTTCTTTTCTATCATCATGTCTATTTTTCTCATGTTTGCTTTTTTGAGCAGCAAGGAGCATTTGCAGACAATCACTAGCCGTCTCCTGCAGGTTATGCTTCCAGAGAAGGCTGTCAAACGCCTGTCCTACGTAGGTTCTGTCATTGTCGAGACCTATGATAAGTTTCTGATGGGTCAGATGATTGAGGCCGTCATTGTAGGGTTCTTAGTCTTTATCGCCTACTCGCTGACGGGTTTGCCTTATGCGGCCTTGACAGGAGTTCTGGCTGGAGTGCTCTCTTTCATTCCCTACATTGGGCCATTCTCAGCTTGTGCTCTGGGAGCTATCTTTATCTTCACCGACAGCCCTTGGAAAGCCCTTCTTTCAATCGCAGTCTTTCAGGGAGTGCAGCTGATTGAGGGCAATATCATCTATCCGCGTGTGGTCGGCCAGTCCGTCGGTCTCCCAACACTCTTTACCTTAGCCGCCGCCCTGATTGGGGGCAACCTCTTTGGCTTGGTCGGCATGATTTTCTTCACGCCTATATTCGCAGTTATCTACCGCTTGGTTAGAGAGTTTGTTGTGGAGAAGGAGGAGAAAAATGAAAGTGGAGAAGCTGCCTAATTACTTAGCCGATGAATTTGCAAAAATAGGAGCTTAATTATGAAATGGACTAAAACAAAAACAGTTATTACCTTGGGAGTAGTATTACTCTCATCTTTACTGGCTTGGACTCTCTATCTCTACTGCAATAAACAATATTACGGACAATTTCATAAGTATACGGGTAAAGCAAAGATTGATGATTATGAAATGATTGCGGATGGTGCGGGCGCTATTGTCCATTGGGTTTCAACAACCCCAGAAGAAGACAAAAAGATGGCTGAGTTCGGTAGTTATGCTTCTTACAAAATTGACCAAAACAGTTCTCGCTATATTCTGCGGCAGAATGTTAAACTGAAAGAGCTCCCCTTTCGTTTGATGGAAAGACCATCTGACGGTGCTTATTGGACTCTTAGTGTCTATCGTATCAATGACAAAAGACTTGAAGAAGAAAAGGAGATAGATCTCTACAAAGTTGTAGAGAATTACAATTCTAATTATTTACCAGCAGAGCTAGGAGGAATTTACACTTGGCAGGGTCAAGACTATTTAAAAATTCGGATACGAGATTTAAAGAATCCTCAGGAGACGAAGCCGCTTTTCCTCAATTTAAAGAATCGAAAAATGGAGGAAATTGAGATCTTAGCTCAAGATTACGTGAGAAAACCTTTTATAAAGCAAGCGACTGATTGGGACCAAAAAGCAAGTGGCATTTATACCACTACTCCTGGTGGAGAAGTTTGGGTAGATAAATCCGTTTTAGGCCAGACTCAATTTGATAGTAGTTCGAAGGCTTACAAGCTTCTAGAAAAAAAAGGGACAACAGTGTATTTATTACACTCGCAGAACAGTGCAGAAGGTTTTAGTAGGGAGGCAGCTGTCTACAGTCTACTTATGCCGGATACTGTGAATGTATATGAAGCTGTGACCATTCCTCCAGAGGTGTCTGTCGACAGTCAGGAGCATATCGTCAACTCTAAAGAAGAGTTTGACAGATACTATGATATTGAAAAAGCTAAGAAGGCTTACCACGAAACAGAATAAGCAAGACAAGCTATTACGAAACCAGCGAGAATAAAAAATCGCTGGTTTTTCTTTTTCCAAGGTCATAACTTCTACCTATAGCAAACAATAATTACAGTCAATGGTGCTTCTAAAATGGGGATTTTGGACTGGTTGACGAGAGGGGTTATAGTTTTAGGCTATATCAAACTCTGGGAAATTCCAATTATACAGAGGGGGGATTTTCTGATAAGATAAAATCAAGAAAAATTTTGGAGGACGTTTATGTCAACGACTATCATTGGTTTCCCACGTTTGGGCGAATTCCGCGAATTGAAATTTACAACTGAAAAATACTTTAGACATGAAATCTCAGCAGAAGAGCTTCTGGCTGCGGCCAAAGAGCTGCGCGCTAAACACTGGAATATTGTTAAGGAAAAAGGAATTTCAGAGCTTCCGTCAAATGATTTTTCTCATTATGACAATGTGCTGGATGCGGCCTTTCTCTTTAATGTGGTGCCGTCATCTGTACAAGGCTTGGAGTTGACTGACTTGGAGCGTTATTTTGCCTTGGCTCGTGGTTATCAGGGCGAAAAAGGGGATGTCCGTGCCCTTCCGATGAAGAAATGGTTTAACACTAACTACCACTATATCGTTCCTAAATTTGAAAAAGAAACCCAAGTCAAGCTGGCTGGGCATAAGATTTTTGATGAATTTGCAGAAGCGAAAGAGTTGGGCTTGGTAACCCGTCCAGTTGTGGTTGGTCCATTCACTCTCCTGCAAGTATCTGACTTTGAAGATGGTGTGGCACCGGCTGACTTTGTAGATGCCCTGGCTGCAGCTTATCAAGAAGTCTTTGCCAAATTAGCAGAGCTAGGTGCAGAGCGTATCCAGCTGGATGAGCCAAGTCTGGTCAAAGATCTGTCAGCAGAAGAAAAAGCTCTCTTCTTGGACCTTTATAAGAAGCTTTTAGCAGACAAAAAAGGTCTTGAAGTTTTGATTCAAACCTACTTTGGTGACGTTCGTGACGTCTATACAGACCTTGTAAACTTGCCAGTAGATGCGATTGGTCTGGACTTTGTAGAAGGCAAGAAAACTCTTGACCTTGTAAAAGGTGGCTTCCCAGCTGATAAGACACTTTATGCAGGGATTGTCAATGGTAAAAATATCTGGCGCAACAACTATGAAAAGAGCTTGGCAGTGCTTGAGCAAATTCCAGCTGAAAATCTTGTTTTGACAAGCTCATGTTCACTTCTCCATGTGCCATTTACGACTGCTAATGAAGAATTTGAACCAGCAATCTTGAACCACTTTGCCTTTGCGGTGGAAAAATTGGATGAAATCCGTGACTTGGATGCTATCCGCAATGGCGGTGGTGCAGAAGCACTTGCAGCTAACAAAGCTCTCTTTGCAGCAGAGCGTGTTGGGCAAAATGCAGAGCTGGCTGCTCGGATCGCTGGCTTGACAGATGCAGACTACACTCGCCTGCCGGTCTTTGCAGAGCGTGAGGAAATCCAGCACAAGACACTCAATCTGCCACCATTGCCAACTACGACAATTGGTTCATTCCCTCAAACTAAGGAAGTCCGTGCTAAACGCTTGGCCTTCCGTAAGGGTGAGTTGTCAGCAGAAGACTATGACAAGTTCTTGGCAGAGCAAATTGACGAATGGATCAAATGGCAAGAAGAAGTTGGATTTGATGTGCTTGTACACGGTGAGTTCGAGCGTAATGACATGGTTGAGTACTTCGGTCAAAACTTGTCAGGTTACCTCTTCTCTAAGAATGGTTGGGTACAATCATACGGTATGCGTGGGGTGAAACCACCAATCATCTGGGGTGATGTGACTCGTCTCAACCCAATCACTGTTAAATGGTCTAGCTATGCACAAAGCCGTACAGACAAACCTGTTAAGGGCATGCTGACTGGTCCTGTTACCATCCTCAACTGGTCATTCCCACGTGAAGACATCTCTATCAAGGATTCTACCCTTCAAATCGCCCTGGCAATCAAGGATGAGGTGCTTGATCTTGAAGCTGCAGGTGTTAAAATTATCCAAATCGACGAGGCTGCTCTTCGTGAGAAATTGCCACTCCGTCGCAGCGACTGGTACGAAGATTACCTTGACTGGGCAATTCCAGCCTTCCGCTTGGTACACTCTACAGTAGCTCCCGATACGCAAATCCACACTCACATGTGTTACTCAGAATTTACAGATATCATCCCTGCGATCGACAACATGGATGCGGACGTGATTTCCTTTGAAGCTAGCCGCTCTAACTTGGAAATCCTGGATGAGCTCAAGGCTAAGAACTTCCAGACAGAAGTGGGGCCTGGAGTTTACGACATCCACTCACCACGCGTGCCAAATGAAGGGGAAATCGACCATACGATTGAAGCTATCTTGGCTAAGGTGCCAAGCAGTAAGGTCTGGATCAACCCTGACTGTGGTCTTAAAACTCGTGGTATCCCAGAAACCAAGGCTAGCTTGGTGCGCTTAGTAGAAGCAGCCAAAGCAGCTAGACAACATTTGCAATAATCCTCCTCGAACCTCAAAAGTTGATCTTGATGGAGGAACATACCAAAATTGAAGCGGAGCTGACAATCCTGCAGGAGCTGTTCTTCTAGGATTGTCCTCGGCTATCACTACCATCATTGAAAGGAACTTTTTGTTATATGGTTCGTCGTCACACACCCAGTCTCTCATTTGAAGTATTTCCTCCCAATCCGGCAGTAGGCAATGATAAGATTTTTCAGGCGTTGAGAGAGATGCAAGATCTGGCTCCTCACTTTATCAGTGTGACAGCCAGCAATAATAAGTTTGACATTGAGGAGACAACGGTTCGTTTGACGGAGTTCATCGCCAACGACCTCAAGATTCCAACGATTGCTCACCTACCTGCGGTCTATCTGACCAAGGATATGGTGTCCAATATCTTGCAGTCTTTGGATCGGGTTGGTGTCCATCAGATTTTAGCTTTGCGAGGGGATATTTTTCCAGATGTAGCGCCTAAGGATGATTTCACCTATGCGACTGACTTGATAGAATACATCAAGACAGAAGCGCCGCACTTTAACATCGTCGGAGCCTGCTATCCAGAGGGCCATCCGGATTCTCCAAATCAAATTTCGGATATTCAAAATCTCAAGAAAAAGGTGGATGCTGGCTGTTCTAGTTTGGTGACCCAGCTTTTCTTTGACAATGAGCGCTTTTATGATTTTCAGGACAAGTGTATTTTAGCCGGTATTGAAGTGCCTATCCATGCTGGGATTATGCCGATTCTCAATCGTAATCAGGCTCTGCGCCTGCTCAAGACCTGCGAGAATATCAAGCTGCCAAGAAAATTCCGGGCTATTCTGGATAAGTACGAACATGACCCAGAGTCTCTGAGAGCAGCAGGTCTGGCTTATGCTGTGGACCAAATTGTTGACTTGGTGACCCAGGATGTGGCGGGCATACACCTTTACACTATGAATAATGCTGCAACAGCCTACCATATCTATAAGGCTACTCATGCTCTCTTTAATCATAATCCATCTGTACAATCTTTTTAAGATGAATGAAGAAACCACTAATCAGATTCAGTTGCTGTTTAGTGGTTTTTGTTTTATAATAAGGATAAAAATTTTATCCAAATCTAAGGAGGAGCTGATGGAGCATTCGCTGACCTTGGTTAAGTCTATGCAGTTTGGCCAAGAAGATTGTTTTTTTGCCTTCTGTGGTTATTCAAAAACGGAAGCCCATCATAGCTTTGGGCCGGCTGTTCGGGATGTTTATGTCATTCATATCGTACTGGAGGGACGGGGGACTTACTCCGTTGGCAATCAGCGCTATGATTTGCAGGAAGGGCAGGGCTTTGTGGTGCCACCGGGTCAGTCGGTCTTTTATCAGGCTGATGGAGAAGAGCCATGGTCTTATGTCTGGATGGGACTGGGTGGGCACCTCTTGCCTCGTTATCTACAGGCTCTGGGACTACAGTCTGGCCAATGGTCTTTTGAGTTGCCTTCTTTGCAGGAATTTAAGGCCTTGGTCTTTGAAAGTCTGGCCTATGAGGGCAGCGGAATAACAGCTGAACTAGCTCTGCAAAGGCAAGTTTATCGCTTTCTAGAGCTCTTGTCCCAACGTCTTAAGCAGACATCTTTAATCACGGAAAGTCGTCGAGTCAATCCTTATGTCCAGCAGGTCTTGGAACTGCTGAGCAGTCATCTGCCAGAAAGTCTATCTGTACAGGAGTTAGCTCAGAAATTGGCTCTGCATCCTTCCTACCTATCTCGGCTTTTCAAGGATGAAGTAGGCAAGGGGATTAAGGAGTACAGTAATGATTTGCGGCTCAATATGGCAGCTGATTTGCTGACGAGCAGCCAGCTTTCGGTGGAAGAGATTGCCAGTAAGACAGGCTTTGCTGGAACACAGAGCTTTTCAAAAGCCTTCAAAAAGGCGCGTGGCCAGTCGCCCTTGAATTTTCGCAAGGCTAGCTCTCATCTGGGACAGGAGCTGTAAAAAGTCACATTTGGATAAATAATACTAGAAAGAAAGGCTTACCAAAAGGGGTGGCCTTTTTTATAATGAAAGGGGAAGCGTGATTGCAGAATGTGAAAGGAGAAGGTCATGAATAAGGCGAGTATTTTGTTTAAGGAAGAGTGCAGGCAATTTCATCTGACTAACGACGAGGTTTCTTATATCTTTCGGGTTTCGGAGGATGGTAAACTCTTGCAGCTATACTACGGAGCGGCGGTTCCGGAGCGGGATTATTCTTATCTGGTGGAGCTGCAGCATCGGCCCATGACAACCTATCGGAAAGAAGGGGATTTACGCTATTCTTTGGAGCATGTACGGCAGGAATTTCCAGAATACGGCACGACAGACTTTCGCCATCCCGCTATCTGTCTGCGGCAGGAAAATGGCTCGCGTATTACTGACTTTGTCTATGTCAGTCATCAGATGGTAGATGGTAAGCCAGCTTTAGAGGGGCTGCCCGCTACTTATACAGAGATTCAAACGGAGGCTAAGACTCTTATCTTGACCCTGCGAGATGAGTTGACAGAAGTGGAAGTTCAGCTGTTTTATACGATTTTTGCTGATTGGCCGGTTATCGCTCGCTCCAGCAAAGTGATTAATCAAGGTAGGGAAACTTGCTATTTGGAATCCCTAGCTAGTCTGTCGCTGGATCTGCCAGATGCTGATTATGACTGGCTGCAGCTATCGGGAGCATGGGCCCGGGAACGCCATATCAAGGAGCGACCGCTTCAGCAGGGGATTCAGTCTATTGAGTCAACCCGCGGCATTTCCAGTCCCCACCACAATCCTTTTGTGGCTCTTAAGCGATCGGAAACGACGGAATTTTCAGGTCCAGTGCTAGGAGCGGCCTTGGTGTATTCAGGCAATTTTCTCATTCAGGCTGAGGTGGATACCTATGATGTGACACGGATGCAGCTAGGCATCAATCCTTTTGGCTTTGAGTGGAAGCTGGCTGCGGGCCAGTCCTTTACCAGTCCAGAAGCTCTGCTGGTATATTCTGAGCAGGGCCTCAACGGTATGAGTCAAGCCTTTCATCAGCTATTTCGTCGACGACTAGCTAGGGGTTACTGGCGCGAGCGAGCGCGTCCTGTGCTCATCAATAACTGGGAAGCTACCTATTTTGACTTTAGTGAGGATCAGCTGCTGGAGCTTGCTGAAAAGGCTCAGGAAGTAGGGGTGGAGCTCTTTGTGTTAGATGATGGCTGGTTTGGCCAGCGGACTAACGATCGTGCTGGGCTGGGTGATTGGTTTGTCAATCCAGAAAGGCTGCCGCAGGGGCTGGGCTCGCTAGCAGAGCAAATTCACGGTTTAGGCATGAAGTTCGGTCTTTGGTTTGAGCCGGAAATGGTCAATAAGGACAGCCAACTCTACCGAACTCATCCTGACTGGCTGCTGGCAGTGCCAGATAGACAGCCCCACCATGGTCGGAACCAGTTTGTTTTGGACTATTCTCGGCCGGAAGTAGTGGATGAGATTTTTGAGCGTCTGTCAGCGATTATCGAGGAAGCGCAGCTGGATTATATCAAATGGGATATGAATCGCCCTCTGACGGATGTCTTCTCAGCTGCCTGGCCAGCTGATCAGCAAGGAGAGATTTTTCACCGCTATGTCTTGGGTGTTTATGACTTGTATGAGCGTTTAATCAGTCGGTATCCAAGCTTGTTATTTGAGTCGTGCTCTTCAGGTGGAGGCCGATTTGATCCAGGTATGCTCTACTATGCTCCTCAAGCTTGGACCAGTGATGATTCGGATGCGATTGAGCGCTTGAAAATCCAGTATGGAACCAGTCTTCTCTACCCTCTTTCGTCCATGGGAGCCCATGTCTCCATCGTGCCCAATCATCAGACCAATCGTCTGACTCCGTTGAAGACGCGGGGCAATGTCGCCTTTTTCGGTTCCTTTGGCTATGAGCTGGATCTTAATCAGCTAAGTCCAGAAGAATTGGCTGAAGTCAGGGAACAGATAGCTTTTTACAAGCGCCATCGAGAGCTAATTCATAATGGAACTTTTTATCGACTGCAGTCGCCCTTTAAGGGAGATGGGCAGACAGCTTGGATGGTTGTCAGTCAGGATCAGAACACGGCACTTTTAGGCACTTTCAAGGTCCTCAATCAAGTCAATCGTTCTCATCAGCGCTTGCAACTGAAAGGACTGGCTGTGGATAAGGTCTATCGGCTAGAGGGGCGTGCCTATACGGGGGCTGAGCTTATGCGAGTTGGGCTGGTTACCACGGACGCTTCCAGCGGTCAGCTTTTAGAGGATTCTGGGCAAAAGCCGAGCTATGACTTTGATTCCAAACTTTGGCTGTTTGAAGCAGGGGATGAGTAGATAAGCTGGGAAATAAAAAAGCAGAAGGAACAAGCTGATTAAAAGCTGTCCTTCTTGTTTTTTCTCTAAATAAAGAAAGGATAGTACCAATATCTCTGATAATTCTATAGGAAAAGGCTTTCGAAAAGATATATAATAGGATGGAGCCTTTATAAAATAGAGCTGGGTCAGAATGAGAGAATTTGTAAAAAATGAAGAAAGCATTTGCCAGATTGGATTATTAGAATAAAGTAATCGGTAAATGCAAGGAGGAGAGGGCTTTATGACAAGAAAAATCATCTTTCTGGATGTGGACGGGACCATCATCGACTATGATAATCATATACCGGAGTCTGCTGTTGTCGCCATTCGCAAGGCACGGGAAAAGGGACATTTGGTTTATGTCTGCACAGGTCGCAGCAAGGCTGAGATGCCGCCGGAAATTTGGGATATTGGCTTTGATGGGATGATTGGTGGCAACGGTTCTTATGTGGAGCATGAGGGGGAGGTTATTCTGCACCAACTGATTCCGCGAGATGTCGCTAAAAGGCTAGTCGACTGGCTTCAAGAGCGGGGGCTAGAGTTTTACCTAGAGAGTAATAACGGTCTATTTGCAAGCAAAGGCTTCCGCGAAGCAGCGCGACCAGTGCTTCGGACCTACGTCCTTGGAAAAGGTGTTAATCCAGAAAAAGTAGTAAATATGGAGGCAGAAGAAGCTCTTCACGGCCTGGTTTATGGCGGGGAGCTCTATCGGGACGACCTGAACAAAGTCAGCTTTATTCTCAGGAGCTACCAAGACCATCTGGACTCTGAGGCAGCTTTTCCTGAGCTCAAGGCAGGAACTTGGGGTGGCAAAGGTGAGCATGATCTCTTTGGTGACCTAGGTGTTAAAGACATCACCAAGGCACATGCCATTGAGGTTCTCCTGAAGAATCTTCACGCTGACAAGGCGGATACTCTGGCTTTCGGTGATGCCAAGGTTGATATTCCTATGCTGGACTATTGTCAGGTCGGGGTCGCTATGGGAAATGGCGGAGCGGAAATCAAGGCTATGGCCGATCTGGTGACAGACTCGGTCAGCCAAGACGGTCTCTACAAGGCCTTTGAAAAGTTAGAACTCATCTAAAGGAGATATGAATGATTGCAAAATCTCTTTATCTGATGCGGCATGGCCAGACGCTTTTCAACCTACGCCATAAGGTGCAGGGTTGGTGTGATGCTCCTCTTACTGATTTTGGCATCTATCAAGCCAAGGTGGCAGGGCAATATTTTAAGGATGCCGGAATTACTTTTGATGATGCTTATAGCTCTACTCAAGAGCGGGCCTGTGATACCTTGGAATTGGTAACGGACGGTAAGATTCCCTATAAGCGTGTCAAGGGACTCAAGGAGTGGAACTTTGGCACTTTTGAAGGGGAAAGCGAGGATCTTAATCCGCCCCTGCCCTATGGAGATTTCTTTGTGACCTATGGCGGTGAATCACAAGATCAGGTCAGGGAGCGCATGGCTGCGACCGTTCTCAAGCTCATGCAAGAGACAGATGGCCAGTCCGTGCTCATGGTCTCTCATGGCGCAGCTATGGCCAATTTTGCCAGAGCTTGGCAGAAAAACTGGCGTCTGGAAAGTCTAGGTCACATGACCAATTGCGGTATTTTGAAGTTTACTTTTGAACATGACCAATTTTACCTAGAAAAAGTGATTGGTCACGATTTTAGCAACTGGAAGGAAAAATAAATGAAAGATTTATACTTGATGCGGCACGGTCAGACTTTTTTCAATCAAGAAGGCTTGGTGCAGGGAGCTTGCGACTCTCCTTTGACTGAACTGGGGCAGGAACAGGCCCGGCAGGCAGGAGCTTATTTGAAAGAGCGGGGCATTCGTTTTGGACGTCTCTACTCTTCTACTCAGGAGCGGGCTTCTGATACGCTGGAACTTGTCTCTGGCCGGACCGACTATACTCGCCTTAAGGGCATTAAAGAATGGAGCTTTGGTCTTTTTGAAGCTCAGCCCGAACGCCTGCAACCGAAATTTCGGCCAGGAGCTACCTCTTTTGAAGACCTCTTCGTCCCCTATGGCGGAGAAGGTGTGGACCAAGTCGGTGAGCGCGTGCTAGTCACTCTGACTGAGGTCATGGAGCAGGCGGATGCAGAGCCAGTCTTGGCCGTCAGCCACGGCGGTGCCATGTGGGCCTTCTATCTCAAGATTGCGGCTCAAGACCTCGACCCCAAGGTACGCTTTGGCAACTGCGCCATTTGTCATTACCATTATGAGCAGGGACACTTTAAGCTAGCAGAAGTCATTGACCCGCTGACGGGTGATGTTTATGAGTGTGAATGAAAAAGCAAATTTTTTTAACGGCTCATAGTAATGAAGAAACAGAAATATTATCACTACAATAAAAACCTCAGATTTTTCTGAGGTTTTTTGGTTTATACTTGACTGTAGGTTTCAGGGCGACTTAGTTCTGCGTCTTCTTTTTTGCTGGGTATTGGCTGTGCTTGGCATTCTTTATTCCATTCACTTCGAGTAAAGACCATGGAGAGTAGTGCCAGAGCTGCAAAGGCCGTTCCTACGTACCAATAAGGCATATCCAGCGTCGTGGAGCGGCCAGATAGGTTGACGATGCCACGGAAGAGCATACCGGCTGTCATAATGGCTACAGCTGAGTTCCAGAGGTTGAGGCTGAGCCGAGAGAGGTTAGGGATGACCTTCATGAAGAGCAGGAGTAGGATTCCGCCCGCTAGAGGAATGGCAAATAGATAGTGCATGTGGCTAGATGTTTCGCCGAAGCTGAATGATTCATAGATTCTGCTGAATGAAAAGAAGAAAATAGTTAATAGTGCGTAGATGAGGGCTGTTTTTCTAAAACGTTTTTTGCTGGGATTAGTAACCGATGTAGACAATATCACTCACCGACCTTTCTGAGATAGTGTTTCCGTTGGTTGTAGGTTTGTTAATGACCTGACCGTTAAAGTAAAGTGTAGAGGAGCCGCCGCCATCAAGGTTATAAGCGGTCTTGACACCGTAAGACTTCATGATTTCTGCCATCTGGTAGAGGGAAAGCCCCTCGCTTTCTGTGGTGCGTCCGTCTGAAACAATGATGATATAGTGGTTTTCATCAATGATACCGATAGCTGTCCGAGGATTGGAAGACATGGACTGGCCGACTTCGGAGTTGGTATCAACGACAATTTCACCATTTTCTACAAGAGATGGGCCGAAGGCCAAGAGATTAACCACGCCGTCTTTAACCAGTTGATCGGCAGAGACTTGATTTTCATAGATAATCTTGAAGGAGCCGTCTTTGTAAATAGCCAAATCACCATTGCTGGAGTCTTCTCGGACGGTATCGCGGTAGACGGCGCCATTGCGGATGACATAGCCAGTTGTGTTGGCTCCATAGTAGTCGCCATTGACCGCTAGGATGGCATTGTTGTTAGCAGCCGTTTCTGAGGTCTTGGCGGTGACATTGTTTCCGTAGGTGTTTTGGGCAAAGGCCGTTTTCAGGTATTCTGATGAGCTGACGGTCACATCAGCGATGTAGACCTGGGTGTTGCTGACGGTCTTTTCAGTCAACGTGACCGAGATGTTGTCGTCTGAATAACTGGTATCCGTCACAGTCGCTGTTTCCGCAGCCTTGCTGGCAGCCTCGGCATTGGACGACGAACTCGTACTTGAAACCGTGGAAATGGTCTCTGCGATGACAAAGGTTTTCAGCATGGAGTAGCTGAAAGAAGCTGTCAGAAGCAGCCCGAAAATGGAGGCATAGGCATAGCGTTTCTTTAAAAATTTCATGATACGGTGTGTGTCCTTTCCTTAAAAATAAATCTCTTTTGGACCATCCAGGAGACGGTGAAGAGTAAAATGCCGACGATGATTTTGACAATCAGAAGATTAAGACCAAAGACAGCGTAGAAGAGGCGAATCAGCAGTGTATCTAGGATAAAGAGCACCACAGCTAGGCTGAAATAGCCAGTTCCTGTCTTGAGTATACTGTCGTCGTTCTTAAAGACCAGCCTTTTATTGGTCGAATAGTTAAATATTGAGCTGGTCACGCGGGCAATTCCGTTAGCTAAAAGAATTCTCAGGCTGGTCGGCACAGCGGCTAAAAACAAGAGAGCCAGAGCATAGACGATGTAGTCAACGACGAAACTGCTGAGAGAAGTCAGAGCGAATTTAAAAATATTTTTATAAATCATGAGCCCATCCCGAATCGGCCGGAAGTGGGAGCCTTGATTGTCATTGATATAGACCGTCTCAATGGGCACTTCCAAAATGGGATATTCCTTGCTGGATTCTAAGAGCATGTTCATTTCATACTCATAGCGCTGGCCCTCTACCTTTAGCATAAATGGGATCATGTTGGTCGTAAAGGCTCGCAAGCCTGTCTGAGTATCGGAGACACCCACGCCAGTCTGAAGCCTGAAGAAAGCCCGAGTCAGACTATTGCCGAAGCGGCTGCGCAGAGGCACCTTGCCAGCAAATGCGCGTGCTCCCAGAATCAGCCGATTGGGATTTTCAGAAGCTTTGGCCGCTACGCGGAAAATATCCCAGACCTTGTGCTGGCCATCCGCATCTGCTGTTACCACCGTTCCGTATATCTTCAGTGCTTGGATAAAGGTAAAAGCAGTTTTCAGCGCTTGCCCCTTGCCTTGATTGACCTGATGACGAAGCACAGTCGCGTACTGCTCCGCCTGCTCAAAGACTATCTGGCATTTAGATGAGCTGCCGTCATCGATAACAATGATATGAAAATCACTCTTATGGTGAATTTTTTTTATCAGCTTAATAAGATTATAATCAGGCTCATAGGCCGGAATCACTAGATAATCCATATCCATACCTCTTTCTTAGATGATTTGTAGAAAGTATACAGACTGCGGCTTAAAAATTCCTAATATAAGTTAGTTTTAAGAAAATGTTAACATTTCTTTAAGGAAAGAGCAGGGGTAGAATGTGGTAGAAATGCGATGGGAAGAGGGGTTGAGGTGAAGTTGTGGGATGAATTATAGAGTATGAAAGGTGATTTATGTATATACTTATAAAAACTAGAAAATTCAAATGTTGGCAATCTATTACTATGATTCAAATATAAATATTGGGAAAATATTTTCCTGCAACAAAAAAACGGCCATAACGGTCGTTTTTTGAAATTATTCTACTTCCAATTCTTCTTGGTCGATTTTATGGGCTGTTCGGTAGGCTTGGTAAAAGATAAAGACAGCCAGAGCAGTCATGGCAGGTACGATGATTGGGATGTCCGTTTCGATAGCAGTCAGCGGTGAATTCCAGAAGAAGTGGAGAACGAAGGCTGCTAGGAAGTAGAAGAGCCCCACTCGGAAATAATTTTTCTGAGTTTTGGCATAGCGTAGCATGAGAGCCAGACCGAGAGTGGTTAGGGCGGTGTAGAGCCAGTGAGAGGCAATGCCGCCAGTGATACGTCCTAGAATCCCAGAGATGGTGAAGGAGAAGCCTTCGGGCAGGTCAGAGAGGATATAAGAGAAATCTTCGCTAATCTGAAAGCCCATGCCAGCCGTAATGCCCAGCAGCAAAAAGGATTTGAGCTTTTTGACGGGCACTAGATAGACAGCAAAGGCAACTGCCAACAGCTTGAGGGGTTCTTCAACCAGCGGAGCTGCGATAGCATTTTCTAGGTCACTGAGCAGAGTATTTGGGAAGCTGGTGCTAACCCACTCGTGGATATAGGTATTAGCCAAGCCAGAGGTCCAGCCAGAAATGAAAAGGCCACCTAGCAGAGCTACCCCAAGGCTAAGTGCAGGCGTCTGCCATTTTTTTCCCAGTTGACGAATCAAAAGCAGGGCAGGGACGATATAGAGCAGAGCCAAGAGGGCTGACAGTCCGACAATCCCATAGGAAGTACCTGACATACTGCCAGTAGTATAGGCTTGTGTCTCGTATTCTAAGCCAATCGCGCTCAGAAGGAGAAAAATGAAAAGAACAATATTTTTCTTCATAAGTAACTTTCTAAAATTTTATTTTCATCCTAGTATAACAAAAAAATCCTAAATAAAACCAATTTAAAAACTGGAAATTAAGGGCTGGTATAATACTTTACTTGCCAAACTGTCTCTTTTTGTTTATATTAGTTCTATAAGGTTTCTTGGAGGCGTTTGCATGACGAAAGATCTGTTGAGGTTGAAATTGCTGGGAAGTCCGAGTGTCTTTCTCAATCAGGAGGAAGTCTTTTTTCCTTTTGCCAAAATCAATGCTCTGCTTTACTATCTCCACATCAATGGTGCAGTCAATCGGGAGGAGATTGCAGGAATCCTCTGGGAAAACAAGGATAATCAGACTGCCAAAAAGAATCTGCGCAATACCATTTATCAAGCTAACAAGCTACTAGGAGGGGAGTGGATTGTCGCTCCTAACCGGACTGTGCTGTCGCTTAATACCGAGTGTGCGATTGAAAGTGATGTAGAACTTTTTACGAACCATCCTGCAGAGCATCTGTCTCTCTATCAGGGTGATTTTCTGCAGGGCTTCTATCTCAAGGACAGCGAGGCCTTTGATTATTGGGTGTCTAAGATGCGGACCCGATATGAGCAACTTTATATCCAAGCCTGCTACCAACAGCTGGAAACAGAAAAAGACCGGCTGGATTTGGAAGGGGCTGAGCGGAATTTGCGCCGCTTGATCAGCATTGATGAGTTTGATGAGAAAAACTACCATCTGCTCATGAAGCTCTATCAGGATAATGATCGGCCTGGCAAAGTGATAGAGACTTACTACAAATTGGTCAATATTTTGGATAAGGAACTGGGTATTAGCCCTACGGAACCTATCCAGCAACTATATCATGAGGTGCTTGCCAAGGACCGTAGCGAGCGCAAGACCAAGCAGTTTCTGCGCAATACGGACCACTTTTTCGGGCGGGTCGATGAAATCAAGCGCTTGGAATCTTATTTCTCTAAAGTGATAGAGACTCAGGAGGCGCGTGCTCTGGTTCTAGTCGGTGGTACTGGTATTGGAAAGCGGACAGTGACTCGTCAAGTACTGGCCAACCAGACCAAGTATTTCCAGATTGTCATGGCTGAGTGCTTCAAGGAAGAGATGAAGGCAGAGCTCCAGCCTTGGCGTGGCTTGCTGGACGGTCTGGGCGACTTGGTTATTCAGCACCAGATTCTCTCTATCAGCCAGTGGCAGGTCATTTTGGAGAGTTATTTTCCCATTTTGACAGGCGGCGCTTCTAGTCTTCAGTTGGATGCGGACAAGCTGGCTCAGTTTGTGGTGGATATTCTGCAGAAGATTTCTAAGAAAAAAGCTTTGATAATCTTGATTGAGGACTGTCACTGGATGGATAAGGCCAGTGTTGCTGTCCTAGAGCAGGTTATGAATCATTTGACCGGCTATCCTGTGGCCTTTGTGCTGACCAAGCATCTGAGCACCCCTTCTTATTTGGAACATTTTTTCAATCACCTGCTGATACGCAATAAGCTGGGCTTTATTGAGCTGCAGCCGCTGAATTTTAAGGATAGTGCAGCTTACTTGCAAGCCCAGACAGGTCAGATAGCCATATCTGAAGAAGGCCTTGAGGATATTTATCGGGTCAGTCAAGGCATCCCTTTCTTCCTGTCGGAATATGCTGAGCAGCTCCTGCGAGGGGAGAAGTTTCATCCGCTGACTCCGTCCATCAAGGCCAAGCTGTCTCTGAAGCTGGATTACCTGAGCAGTCAAGAAGAGGAGTTGGTGGACTATCTGGCTTGTTTTAGGGCTCCTGCGTCGGTTTCGCTCTTAGCTAGGTTATTAGGTCTGCCGATGGAAGAAGTGGTCGAAATCACTGAGGAGTTTGGACAGAAGCAGCTCTTGATGGAAGAGGAGCAGGGCGAGGAATTGGTAGTGCGGTTCAGTCAGGAGCTTTTGAGAATCTACGCCTATGAGCGCTTGTCACTTGCCAAGAAGCGAATGCTGCATCACCAGATTGCCCAAGGCATGGAAGACCAGCTGGGAGACTCTCTCTATCATGCTCAGCTGCTCAATGAAATCGCCTATCACTACAAGATGTCCAAGCAGCCGATTAAGTCTCTGGAGTACGAGCTGCATTATCTTGAGGCTACGCTGCAGTTTCATCACGAGCTCTTTCCAATTTATTCACGGGAGTTTGGTTTTATCGAAAAGACGGATGATATCAATCAGTCCGCAGTTTTAGACCAGTTTGACCGTATACGTCGGGAGATAGAGGGCTTAGAGAGAAAACATCAGAATCACAAGGATTTTCAGCTATTGGTTCTCCGCTTTCTCTATCTAGAAGGACGCTATGCCATTCGGACGGGGAATTACCAGCAGGGGATGGACAATATCCAGCAGGTGATTATTTCGGCCAAGGAGCTGCAGCAGATGGATTTTCTCCTAGAAGGCTATCGGCAGATGATTTACTACTGCATCCAGACGGAGAATATCCCGGAGATGCGTTACTATACGGAGCTGGCTCTGGATGCTTCGGTTCAGGCCAACAATCACGAGGCCATTGCTATCAATCTCCGGCTCAAGGGGCTCTATCATCTCATGATTGGGGATGAGGAGCAGTCGCTTCACCATCTCTACCAGTCTATTGATTGTTTCAGCTTGACGGCTTCGCTGCGTTCCAAGTACTCGATTCAGATTGCGGCGGCTCTAGACTATCTGGCAGAGATTGAGCAGATTCGCGGAAATTTCACGACTGCGCTGACCCATCAGAAGGAGGCCATTAAGCTGACGGAAAATAAAACAGCAGAGCCTTCGATTTTTGCTTTCTACATCGGCTTGGGTATGACCTATTATCAGCTGAAAGATTATGAGCAGGCGGAGCGAATTTTCCTCAAAGCTAAAACAGCTTTGAAATCTCTCAGCTTCCCTTGGAAAGAGACCCAGTTGGAAGTGTATTTGGCCTTGATTGGCTGTGAGAAGAGAGATTATCTGCCTGTGCTTGATCTTCTGAGGAAAAAGGATAGCCTCATTAGTCGCTATGGCAATCCGCGGGACAAGGGGCTGATCTACTATCTGATGGCTGTGGTTAAGTATCGCCTGCTGACTGGCAGCTTGCAGGAAGCAGACTTTGAAGACTTGCTAGATCAGGACTTTGAGACCTACTATGAAACAGCCAAAAGCCAGCTCAATCCCTACCGAGACCGGCACCAGCTAAAGGAATTGGAAAACTTGCGTCAGGGCTTGAACAAAAAATAAGAGAGGATGAAAGCTATCTTCATCCTCTTTTTAATATTTAAAATAGCCAAAAATCTATCAATCATGTGCTTGTGCCCAGACTTGGGTCAGGTAAAAGACAAAGCTGGCTGCCAGATTAGCCGTATGGTTGTCTATATCGTGAGGTGGAGAGACTTCGACGATATCAAAGCCGATCAGTTTGCCTGAGGCAGCAATGTGCTGGAAGACCAGAACCGCTAGATTGGGATCCACACCGAGCGACTGAATGGCACTGACACCAGGAGCGGCACCAGCTGCAAAGCAGTCAATATCAATGGTCAAATAGACCTGCTCCTTGTCGGCCAAAAAGGTATCGACCACCTTACAGACTTCCTTGTAACCCATTTGGTAAATATCCATACCAGTCAGAAATTGGATAGCCTTGGATTTTGCCACAAAGTCAAAGAGAAAGAGATTGTTATTATGCTCCTGAATCCCTAGGATAAGGTAGTTAAAGGCCTGCTTCTGAGCTAGAGTGTCATCGAACATCTGGCGAAAACCGGTACCGGAGTTAGGACCAGTCTGGTCATAGGGCCGCAAATCAAAGTGGGCATCCATATTGATAACGGCCAAGTCTTGGTCAGGTCCTAGTGACGACTTGAGGCCCAGATAGTGGCCGTAGGCTGTTTCGTGGCCGCCACCTAGGACAATGGGCCGGAGATTGAGCTCTCGCAGGCGTTTGACTGCCCGAGCCAAGCTTTGCTGCAGCTGCTCCAGAGAGCGGTTAGGCCCGTCAATATCGCCAACATCAAAGACGCGGACGTTTCTACCAAGATGCCAAGGAAGCTTGGCTAGCTGAGTTCGGATAGCTTGTGGTCCTTCGACAGCCCCCACTCGGCCGTGGTTGATATAAACCCCTTTGTCACTCTTGAAGCCAATCAAAGCAAAGTTGACGCCATCAAAGGGCCTTAAGTTAGGGTCATTTAAGTCCAAAAACTCAATAACCATGCCCCACTTGGCAGCATATAAATCATCATCCAGTCTCTTATGATAGTAGCTGTTATCTAGCTGATAGTAATCTTCTAACATGATTTTATCCTTTTCCATAACGATACTTGCGACTTTATTATAAGAGTTTCCACCAAGCCTGTCAATGACTTTTGGCGGGAAAAGAAGCCCAGCTGAACGAGAGCGGGCTTCTTAGGTTAGCTTTTTTACAGAGTCATCAGCTTTAGAACTGAATGCTCAAGTCTACAGCCTTTTCAACGGCTGCTAGGAATTCTTCGTTTTCAATCAGCTCAGAAGCTTTGTTGAGCTCTTCATAGATTTCGATGTCCTTGTCAAACTCGATAAAGCGGACATGCTGACGGAAGAGGTCGTAGGCTGGCTTGGTTCCTTTACCAAGTTCATGGTTTTCTGGTTTCAGATCCAGAGCTTGGCAGGCTGCCATGATTTCTGTTGCCACGATGCGGCGAGAATTCTTGAGAATTTCAGCTGCCTTACGTGCTGCAGTAGTTCCCATGCTGACAAAGTCTTCTTGGTTTTCACAAGATGGGATAGAGTCTACGCTGGCTGGATGAGACAAGACCTTGTTCTCAGAAGCAAGCGAAGCACAAGCGTACTGGGTAATCATAAAGCCAGAGTTGAGTCCTGGGTGTTTGACCAAGAAGGATGGGAGCTTGCTCAGTTGGCTGTTGACCAGACGTTCCACGCGACGCTCGGATACATTACCGATTTCAGAAATAGCGATGCCTAGGAAGTCGAATGGCTGAGCCATTGGTTCACCGTGGAAGTTACCGCCTGAGATAACATGGCCTTCCTTAGTAATGATAGGGTTGTCTGTAACAGAGTTGATTTCAATCTCAACCTTAGTCTTGACATAAGCGATAGAGTCCTTGCTGGCACCATGAATCTGAGGAATACAACGCAGGGTGTAAGGGTCTTGGACCCGTTGTTGAGTGGCTACGGTTGTGTTGCCACTGCCTTCCAGAAGGTTGCGGATATTGCGGGCTGTAGCTAGCTGACCGCTCTGAGGTCGAATGGTGTGTAAGTCTTCTTCAAATGGACTGGTAATACCATTATGGACTTCCATGGAAAGAGCGCCAGCGACATCTGACAGTTTAAGCAGCTGGATGGCATCGTAGGTAGCCAAGGCTCCGATACCTGTCAGGACAGTCGTACCGTTAATCAGCGCCAACCCTTCCTTAGCTGCTAGAGCAATTTTCTCGATACCGGCCTTGTCCAAAGCTTCTTGTCCAGAGAGCAATTCACCTTGATAGTAAGCGCGGCCCAGTCCTAGCATAGGCAGAACCATGTGAGCTAGCGGTGCCAAGTCACCAGAAGCTCCCAGAGAGCCTTTTTCTGGAATATAAGGCACAACGCCTTTATTGAGCAATTCCAAGAGCTTTTCGACAGTGGACAAACGAATACCAGAATAGCCCTTGACCAAGGAATTAATCCGAATTAACATGATAGCACGGACTGCATCTTCTGGCAGGGGATCGCCATAGCCTGAGGAGTGCGTACGGATTAGGTTTTCTTGCAGCTGGGTCGTATCTTCTGGTGAGATGCTGACATTGCAGAGAGAGCCAAATCCAGTTGTAACACCGTAGACTACCCGTTTTTCGCGGACGATATCATCTACGATTTTGCGGGAAGCTTCTACAGCTTTCTTTGCTTCTTGGACAATTTCGCAGGTGGCTCCATGACGAGCCACTGCGATAACATCTTCAAGTGTTAGACTGTTTCCGTCTAAGTGAATCAATTTTGACATGTAAAATCCTCCATGATGGGATATAATGCTTAGAGTTAGTCAGGGTTAGTAGGAACCTTTTTTCGGCCGTGCATAAAGAAGTATACTAAGCTGGCAACAGCGGCTCCAATGACACCATAAACGACGTTCATCGGATTATCAGCTACAATCATAACCAGGCTGACAACAACAGCTAGGATAGGGATGACAGGGCCGAATGGTACGCGGAAGACAACCTTCTTTTCTGGATACATTTTTCTGAGTTTCAAGACCGCCAAGGCAGTTGGGATGTATTGGAAGAAACGGAAGACCACGCTGAGGGTAGCCAATTCTTCAAATTTTCCAGAGAAGAGCAGAGCGATTGAGAATGCTCCAGAGATTAAGATAGCAACTACAGGAGCGTTTTTAGCATTGGTTTCTGCAATTTTCTTAGGCAGCAAGCCTTCTTCTGCGATAGCTGCTCCAAAACGCGGTACCATGATGGATTCCCCGATATTAAGACCTGCGATAGAGATGAGGGCACCGATAGAAACAATCCAAGCGCCTGCAGGGCCGATCATTTCGACAAAAGCATCTTGTACAGAAGCATCTGTTTGCAAGATACGGCTACCCAGCATAGCGATGGTTCCAGCGATAATCAACATATATAGAACAGATACAATACTGATAGAGCCCAAGATAGCCCGAGGCACATTCTTTTCTGGGTTGCGCATTTCACCGGCAACGATAGACATAGTTTCAAATCCAATGAAGCCGTAGAAGATATAGACAGCTGTGTTGGCAATGGCAGTCATGACATTGGTTCCAGGTTCAAGCTGTAGGAAAGGAGTGAAATTTCCTTTATCTACTCCGCCTTTGATAAAGAAGATAGCACATGCTGCAAAGGCAATGATTGGGATTAACTTAGCTACAGTTGCAGTGAGTGTGAAAATTTTTGAGGTCTTCAAACCAGCAATGTTCATTAAGCTGAGCAAGATAATCAAAGCGATACTAAGCAAACGCTCGTAAGGAGTGAAAGCTGGGAAGGTAATGACAAAGAGTCGGGCAAAACCAGCAGCCATAGCTGACCAGGCAATACCAGTTACGACCCAGCCTAGGAAACCAACGTTAAATCCAATGAAGTCTCCAAAGGCCGCTTTGGAATATTGGAAAGCTCCGCCGTTTTTATTAAAATAACCAGCAGTTTCTGCCAAGCAGACGGCTAAGAGAATAACGAGAAGGGCGGTTCCAAGCATGACAGCTAGAGAGGCAGGACCAAGTCCTTTATAAATCTTTTGCGGTAGGAGGAAAATCCCTGAACCGATAACGGCATTGATACCGTAGAGAGTTGCACCGGAAAAGCTGAATTTCGCTTTTTCCTGTTCTTGTTCTTGTACAGTGAGTTTAGTTGCATCCATAATAATGTTTCTCCTTTAGAGATATGGGATCCTTTCCAAGTAAAGATAGACTGGTGACAAGGCATCATGGTATCTTTACTTAGTAGGGATGTGGGTCAAACCAGCCCAAATAGCAAGGGGTGTCCCCTTTGGCTGGTTACTCGAAAACATTATATGCAGCTCAGTTTCCTGAGTCTCTTTTTCCACTATCAGAAGCTGCTCTGCCTCTAGGTTAAGCGCTGGCAGGTTTGTTCCCGTCACAGTCAGATCCTCTAAAGCATAGATAAATTGAATTTCGTCATCTCGGCTAAGCTCTTGCCCATTCGAGATGGCAATCATCTGTCCCTGATAATGGTCGTTGTAGATTAAGTTAAAGTCGGTACAAGTCCCCCGACTTGTGATAGAATCACTCCCTTCAAATACATAGGGAGTAAAGGGAGCTAGAACCGTTTCCTCCTGCCGGCTGGCATTGTGGAGATGTAGTGTGTGGTCCAGGCTCATGAGAATGCGGTGAAAGCCGCTGAGGTCAGAAAACTGACTTTCAGCCAACTCCACAGTCGCTGTTGAGAGTCGATAGTCAAAGTCCCGCTTGCTATAGTGGCCAGTTGGCGGGGAAAGATAAAGCTGTTTTGTCTTTCCCCCCGACCAATCGGAAACTTGAAAATCGTTTGCTCTTAGAAGGGTTACATTTGTCATTTTTGGTATTTATTAGAACAAACCGCTGATATTGCCGTCTTTGTCAACATCAATCTTTTCGCTGGCTGGTACTTTAGGCAGTCCTGGCATGGTCATAATCGCACCAGTCAGAGCGACGATGAAGCCTGCACCGGCAGAAACTTTGAGCTGGCTGATAGTCACAACAAAGTCTTTAGGTGCGCCTAGCTTTTTAGCATCGTCTGAGAAGGAGTACTGCGTCTTAGCCATACAGATAGGATAGTTGGAGAAGCCCAGCTCTTCCAGTTGTTTGAGCTCGCGTTTAGCAGCAGGAGTCAGGCGAACGCCCTTGCCTCCATAGACCTTAGTAACAATTTTGTTCAGCTTGGTTTCAATAGAGTCCTCTTCATTATATACAAATTGGAAGTGATTGTCTCCTTCGGCCAGTTCAACGACTTTTTCAGCCAACTCTTTACCGCCGGCTCCGCCATTCGCCCAGACGTCAGAAATCACTACGTCAACTCCGCGTTTTTGGCAGGCGTCATAAACTGCTTGTAGTTCCGCTTCGGTATCCAACGGGAATTTATTGATGGCAACGACTGCTGGCAATCCATAAACATCTTGAATGTTTTCCAGATGTTTTTCTAAGTTCGGCAGTCCGTCTACAACAGCTTGGACATTTTCTTCGGCCAAATCACTCTTAGCTACACCGCCGTGCATCTTGAGAGCGCGGATGGTAGCAACTAGAACTACAGCAGATGGGCGCAGGCCAGATGTACGGCATTTGATATCGATGAATTTTTCAGCACCAAGGTCAGCACCGAAACCAGCTTCTGTGACTGCATAGTCGCCATATTTGAGAGCTAGCTTGGTAGCTAAGACGCTATTACAGCCATGAGCAATGTTGGCAAAAGGTCCACCGTGAATCAAGGCTGGTGTGTGTTCCAGAGTTTGAACCAAGTTTGGATGGATAGCGTCTTTGAGCACAGCAGCCATAGCGCCACCAGCTTTCAGATCCTTAGCAGTTATTGGCTTACCTTCAAAGCTGTAGCCAATGATGATTTTTTCCAAACGGTTCTTGAGGTCGGTAATATTTTCTGACAGACAGAGAATAGCCATAACCTCAGAAGCAACTGTGATGTCAAAACCATCTTCACGTGGAACACCGTTGACCTTGCCTTGTAAGCCATCCACGATGTGGCGTAGTTGCCGGTCATTCATATCCACTGCCCGCTTCCAAGTGATGCGACGAGAGTCAATGCCTAAGGCATTGCCGTGGTGGATGTGGTTGTCAATGAGGGCCGCCAGTAGGTTGTTGGCAACACCGATGGCATGAAAGTCACCAGTGAAGTGGAGGTTGATGTCCTCCATCGGCACCACCTGGGCGTGACCACCGCCAGCAGCTCCGCCCTTGATACCAAAGACAGGTCCGAGTGAAGGCTCCCGCAGAGCGATAACGGCTTTTTTACCGATAGCAGCCAGAGCATCGACCAATCCGACAGAAGTCGTGGTCTTACCTTCTCCTGCTGGTGTCGGAGAAATAGCTGTCACGAGAATCAGTTTGCCGTCTGGCTTGTCTTTTAGTGCTTCTAGTTGGCCGGCGCTGATTTTTGCCTTGTAATTTCCATAAAGAGACAAGGCATCTTCAGCAATTCCTAGCTTTTCTGCCACCTCTTTGATGGGCTTCATTTGAACCGAATTCGCAATTTCAATATCTGATAAAACCATATTGTTACCTCTTGAGAAAAGGAAGTCCATTCATGGGAAAGAGCAGACTTCTCTTCCGTTTATCTATTAGACAACTTTCAAAATTTCTTGATAAATTTCATCGGCTAGAGCGCAGCCTTTTTGTAGGAGCTCTTCACCCTTGCTGCGGTAGTCTGCGACGAATGCTTCATCCTTGACACCTGACAGGTTGATGAGGACATTGAGCCAAGCTCCTTGCAGACCCGCCTTAAGGTTGAGAGCTGCGACTCCCAGGTCGCTGGCAGCATTGGTATTGGACTTGCCAACAGCTTTTTGAGTTGTTTGCAGGGCAGCAAAGATATCTTCCATCATACCATAAGGTGACTTGGTCGCTTCCTTGAGAGCTTTCTGCATCGCTTCACGACGGGCAGCCTTGTCTTCCTCTGTTTCCTTAGGCATATCAAAGACAGCAGAGACTAGATTGAAGGCTTCAGTGTCCTTGTCAATAGCTGTGAGCAGGCTTTCTTGCAGTCGAGCACTTTCTGCATGCACTTGAGCAATTTCTGCTTCAAATTCTGCGTATTTTTTCTTGCCAAGGGTTAATTCACAAACCATCTTAGTCAGGGAAATACCGTTCGCTGCGGAAAGAGCAGCGGCAGAGCCGCCTCCTGGTGCAGGAGCATCTGAGCCTAGGACTTGGGCGAATTCTGTCAAACTTAAATCTACTAATTTCATAGGTTTCTGTCCTCCTAGCCCAGCAAATGGTTTTCCAGAACTTGCTTGCCGTAGTCAAAGTCTTCGATTTGCAGATAGTATTCAGCTGCATCAATCAAAGCCTTGGCTGGAGCCAAACCGATGACTTCTGAGCCTAGGATTCCAACTCCATAGCGCTTGGCTTCAAAGCGAACAGTTTCAAAGACACGATAGAGTGGGAATTTTTCCAGATTGACCATGTTGATGGAAACCTGAGCAATGTTGCGGTCTTCCAGCATAACGCCGATAGCTTTACAGTACTTGTAGCCACCGCTTGAACCACGGATGATTTTGGCAATATTGTTGGCAATTTCCAGATTGTCTGTATCCAAGTTGATGTTGTAGGCAATGAGTGGCATTCTAGCTCCGACAGCAGTGACACCAGCAGTTGGGTGAATCTTTCTTTCACCGTAGTCAGGTGCCCAGTCAGCTTCCAAGAGTTTTTCAGGCATGCCTTCAAACTGTCCCTTACGAACCTTAGCCAAGTTCTTACGCTCAGGACGAGTCGCTGCATCTTCATAGAGGAAGATAGGGATACCGAGCTCACGGTTGATCCGCTCAGATACAGTCTTCGCAATTTCTACGCATTCCTCACTTGTGATGTCTTTGATCGGTACAAAAGGCAGGACATCAGTTGCGCCCATACGAGGGTGTTCACCCTGGTGCTTGGTCAAGTCAATATTTTCAGAAGCGTATTTAACCAAACGAAAGGCAACTTCCTGAATATTTTGATCATCGCCGACCAAGGTAAAGACGCTGCGGTTGTGGCTGGCATCAGAAGAGTGGTCCAGAAGTGTTACGCCTGGCACGCTCTTAGCTGTTTCCACTAGACCGTCGATGACCGCTTGGTTGCGGCCTTCAGAAAAGTTAGGAATACATTCAACAATTTTTGCCATAAGATATTACCTCGTGATATCAATTATTTTAATTTATAATATGAACTTAATAAAGCAGAACCTCCTCCTGAGCTAGGCACATACCCAGCTCAGGTTGGAAGTTGGGGGACAAGTTTTTCCTATTAGAACAATTTCTTAACAGATTCTTTGACTAAATCTTCGTCAGTCAGGAATGGAATCGTAATGTGGTCTGTTCCTTCATGGAGACGGTTGTATTCGATAGCTGTCTCAATAGCATGCTCATTGCGAGCCCAGTTACGACGTGCCACTCCGCCGATTGTATCCCAAGCGATAGCAGATTTGATGATTTCATCGATGCGTTCGCTGCCGTCCAGTACCAAGCCAAAGCCACCGTTGATAGACTTACCGATACCAGTTCCGCCACCGTTGTGGAGAGCTACCAGACTCATACCGCGAGCTGCATTACCAGCGTAACATTGAACCGCCATGTCGCAAGTAACATTAGAACCGTCCTTGATATTAGAAGTTTCACGGAATGGAGAGTCCGTACCAGATACGTCGTGGTGGTCACGGCCAATCATGACAGGACCAATCTTGCCTTCGCGTACTAATTCATTGAACTTGAGGGCGATATTGACACGGCCCATACAGTCTTGGTAGAGAATGCGAGCCTGAGTTCCAACAACCAACTGGTTCTTTTCTGCATCGCGGATCCAGTTGTAGTTGTCGCGGTCTTGATAGCGGCGGTTAGGGTCGATGACTTCCATAGCTGCGTGGTCAGTAGCGACTAGGTCTTCGTGCTTACCGCTCAGACATACCCAACGGAAAGGACCATAACCATAGTCAAAGAGCATAGGCCCCATGATATCTTCTACATAAGATGGCCAGATGAAGCCGTCTTTGTCGTCAAAGCCGTTCTTAGAAATTTCCTTGATGCCAGAGTCATAGACTGCCTTCATAAAGGCATTTCCGTAGTCAAAGAAGTAAGTGCCATTGTTAGTCAAGGTCTTGATTGCCTTGAAATGACGTTCCAAGGTTTCGTCAACCAACTTAGCAAAGGTTTCCTTGTCTTCAGCTAGGAGGCGAGTCCGCTCTTCAAAGCTGATACCAGCTGGACAGTAGCCGCCGTCATAGACATTGTGGCAAGAAGTTTGGTCAGACAGCAAATCTACATGGATATTGTTCTCGTTGACATATTCTAAGAGGTCTACGATGTTACCATGATAGGCAATGGAAGTTGATTCGCCAGCTTCCAGAGCTTTCTGAGCTAAGTCGATTGCTTCTTTTGGACTTTCGGCTAACTGGCTAATCCATCCTTGGGAGTGACGAGTTTCAATCCGAGAATAGTCTACTTCTGCCACGATTGCTACAGCTTTAGCAATTTCGGCTGCTTTCCCTTGAGCTCCACTCATGCCGCCCAGACCAGAAGAGATGAAGAGTTTGCTTGTCAGGTCGCCATCATCAGCTACACCCAGTTTCAAGCGTCCAGCATTGAGGAGGGTGTTGAAAGTACCATGGACGATACCTTGAGGGCCGATGTACATCCAGCCGCCGGCTGTCATTTGACCATAGTTGGTCACGCCCATTTCTTCTGCAATTTCCCAGTCCTTCATGTTGTCGTACTCACCGACCAAGAGGCCGTTGGTGATGATAACACGAGGTGCTTCTGGTTTAGATTTGAAGAGTCCGAGTGGGTGGCCAGATTCCACGACCAAGGTTTGATGGTCGGTCATGATTTCCAAGTATTTCATGATGAGGTTGTACTGCATCCAGTTAGCGCAGACAGATCCAGTTTCCCCATAAGTAACCAATTCATAAGGATAAAGGGCGATTTCAAAGCTCAGGTTGTTGTCAATCATGACCTGCATAGCTTTGGCTGCAGTACAGTTCCCTTTATACTCATCAATTGGTTTGCCGTAGATGCGTTCTTTTGGACGCCAGCGGTAGCCATAAATCCGTCCGCGAGTTTTCAGTTCTTCCAGAAATTCTGGAATCACTTCCTCATGGAATCTCTTTGGAATATAGCGAAGGGCATTTTTAAGAGCAATTTCGGTTTGAGCTTGAGTCAAACGGAAGCCCCGGTCAGGTGCTCGACGGATGCCTTCTTGGAAAACTGTTTTTTCAGGCAGTACATCGTCTAATTTGACGGTCATTGCTGCTGCAATTTCATTTTCGCTAAAGTATGACATGAAAAATCCTCCTTTTAGTCAAGTGTAAAATATCTTTCTCCTACATTCTATAAGACTTCCGTCCATAAAGAGTCAAGAAAATGACAAAAACAGTAAAAAAAGCGGAGCTCCTATCTTTTACAAGCTTTTGACTATAATTTGACGATAGTGTATTATGATGAAAAGCAAATATGTCGGAAAATGAAATGGAGGAACAAGCATGACTGCTGATTTACTATTAACTCACTTTAATCAAGTCTTCTGTCCCAAGGACCTCGGCCATCCCCTTTTTGGCGAGGAGATGAAGGAAGCTCAGGTCTTGGAGGACGGCTACATTGCAGTCAAAGACGGCAAAATCCTAGCAGTTGGCAGCGGAGAGCCGGATGCCAGTCTGATTGGACCAGATACTAAGATTCAGTCTTATGAAGGCAAGATTGCCACACCTGGCTTGATCGACTGTCACACTCACTTGGTCTACGGCGGCAGCCGGGAGCATGAATTTGCTAAGAAATTAGCCGGGGTCCCTTATCTGGAAATTCTTGCCCAAGGCGGCGGTATTCTCAGTACGGTCCGGGCGACGCGAGAAGCTTCTTTTGATACTCTCTATGATAAGTCTAAGAGACTGCTGGACTATATGCTGCTACATGGGGTGACGACTGTTGAGGCCAAGAGTGGCTATGGTTTGGACTGGGAAACAGAGAAGCGCCAGCTGGATGTCGTTGGGGCTTTAGACCGTGACCACGATATTGATTTGGTTTCGACCTTTATGGCTGCCCACGCCGTTCCACCAGAATACAAGGGACGCTCTCAGGAATATCTGGAGCTCATCGTCGAGGAAATGCTACCTCGGGTAAAGGCAGAAAATCTAGCTGAGTTCTGTGATATTTTCTGTGAAAAAGGCGTCTTTACAGCTGACGAGTCACGCTACTTGCTTTCTAAGGCTAAGGAAATGGGCTTCAAGCTCCGCATCCATGCTGATGAAATCGAGTCTATCGGTGGAGTAGATGTAGCAGCTGAACTGGGAGCAACTAGTGCAGAGCACTTGATGGTAGCAACTGATGAGGGCATTCGCAAGATGGCACAAGCCAAGGTTATCGGGAATCTCCTACCAGCAACTACCTTCAGTCTGATGGAAGATACCTATGCACCAGCCCGCAAGATGCTGGAAGCTGGTATGGCTATCACTCTGACTACCGACAGCAATCCAGGCTCCTGTCCAACTGCTAACCTGCAGTTCGTTATGCAGCTGGGCTGCTTTATGATGCGTCTGACACCGATCGAAGTCCTTAACGCGGTGACCATCAATGCGGCCTACTCAGTTAACCGCCAAGATAAGATTGGCAGCTTTGACACTGGCAAGCAGGCTGACATTACCATCCTAGACGCTAAGAATATCGACTATCCACTTTATTTCTTTGCGACCAACCTGACCCATCAGGTTTACAAGGCTGGAAAACTGGTCGTAGATCAAGGAAGAATTGTCTAGACTCTCTAAAAACGAATCGTATTTTTCGGACTCTCTCTGGTGACAGAGAGAGTTTTCTTTATATCAAAACTTTCCCTTGCCATTCTGCTGGAAGTCTGCTATAATAATTATTTGTGAGCAAACCTCACTTACCCCTTGCAAAGTCTCGGGGTCATTAGACCAAAAGGAGGAAAAATCAATGGCTAAATACGAAATTCTTTATATTATTCGTCCAAACATTGAAGAAGAAGCTAAAAACGCTTTGGTAGCACGCTTTGACTCTATCTTGACTGACAATGGTGCAACTGTTGTTGAATCAAAAGACTGGGAAAAACGTCGTCTTGCATACGAAATCCAAGATTTCCGTGAAGGACTTTACCACATCGTTAACGTTGAAGCAAACGACGATGCAGCTCTTAAAGAGTTTGACCGTCTTTCAAAAATCAACGCTGACATTCTTCGTCACATGATCGTCAAACTTGACGCTTAAGAAGGTAGACTATGATTAATAACGTTGTACTGGTGGGTCGCATGACCCGTGATGCCGAGCTTCGCTATACTCCGCAGAACCAAGCGGTCGCAACATTTACTCTAGCTGTCAATCGCAACTTTAAAAATCAAAGTGGCGAGCGAGAAGCAGATTTTATCAATGTTGTCATCTGGCGCCAGCAGGCAGAAAATCTTGCAAACTGGGCTAAAAAAGGAGCCCTGATCGGAATTACAGGCCGTATTCAAACGCGTAACTACGAGAATCAGCAAGGCCAGCGTGTCTATGTCACAGAAGTTGTTGCGGACAATTTCCAACTCCTGGAAAGCCGCTCTAACCGTGAAGGTCAGTCATCTGGCGGATACGGTGGGAACAGCTTCGGCGGCAGCTCTGCTCCAAGTTATGGCAGTGCAGACTCGTCTAACCAAGTACCGAACTTTTCTCGTGATGAGAGCCCATTTGGCAATTCTAACCCGATGGATATCTCAGACGACGATCTACCTTTCTAAGGATCGAATCTAACTATAATATAAAGGAGAAAACACATGGCTCAACAACGTCGTGGCGGATTCAAACGCCGTAAAAAAGTTGATTACATCGCAGCGAACAAAATTGAATATGTTGATTACAAAGATACTGAGCTTCTTAGCCGTTTCGTTTCAGAACGTGGGAAAATCCTTCCTCGTCGCGTAACAGGAACTTCAGCTAAAAACCAACGTAAAGTAACAACAGCTATCAAACGCGCTCGCGTAATGGCTTTGATGCCTTTCGTAAATGAAGACTAATTTGAGTCCCTGCCTTTGGCAGGGATTTTTTAGATGCTAGAGGAGTGAAGAGAACACAATGAAAAGACAGCCAAAATTAAGCTGTCTTTTTATTATTTATTTGATTTGCTGGTTAATATCTCGTCGGCCCCATAGTTGCGCTCTTGATATTGAAGCGTTTTTTGAGATAGAAGCGCAGGGCTAGATTGATGAGATAGGGAATGTTGAAGCTAGTTTAGAGCCCTTTACGAGTTAATAGCGCTAGGGAAAATGATATAGGAGTCCAAAATTCTATGAAAAAAGATAAAATGTTATTTAATTAAATTACGCGGGTTAATTAAAATATTTAAAAATAATTAAAATAGCTAAATTAAAATATGTAAATAATTGCACATAAATAGTTGACATTATTTTAATATAGGATTACAATGAGGTTATTAGTGGGAAGGGCTTTCATTTATCTTGTTTCAAAAAATTTAAATTCAAATATTTAATAAAGAAGGTGAAATTATGTTCCGCTTCGACTTGGAAAAACTTTTGGCAACAGTTACAATTTCTGTTGGTTTTGCAACTATTTCTTTTAAACAGTATATTAAAGAACTACGTAAAACTATTTGATATTTTAATATAATAATATTTTAATATGAGATGAAGTCCTTCCTGCTATAGTTTGTAAAATTTTTCTTACTTTTAAAAACTGACGAGGCTTATAATCAACTTTAATAATGATGGAGGTATTTCTAATGAAAATCAAAATATTACTTTCTATTATTTTGGTTCTTTTATTTTCTGGCCTGTTAGTCTTTGTAAATAACTATAATAACCAACAATCAAATGTTCAAGAAAATAAACCGCGTTATTTTAAGGTAGAAGCACAAGAGGATTTGATTTTAGATGGAGTGGTAAAGGCCAGAAAAGTTCAGGAGCTTGAGGATGCAGAAATGAGTCGCCTGCTTGTTGTTAATGGCCAGCACGTTACAAAATGGCAGCAGATTTATAATACGGGCTATGTGGCTCCTATTGATGGTACATTTACTGTTGATGAAAATAAAAAATTTGCCATTATCAGCGATGAACAATACATTTTGTCTTCTTTTTCAGAACTAGATAATGGCTTGATTAATCAGGATATGGAAGTGACTGTGAAGAGTTTAGATGGTAGTCAGGCTTTTCAAAGTCATATAAGTTGGGTTGGACTTTTACCTCGTGAAGGAGGGGAAGATGTCTCCAGATACGGATTTGAAATTCAGAGTAATGGTCTTCATATAGGGCAGCATTTTAATATATATGTTAAGTATAAAGAAGTTGTTATCCCCGAAAAGTACATATCCTCAGGCTTTCTCTATATGAAAAAACCAGATGCAAAAGCATGGGAAAAGTTTAAGCCAAGCTTGGTTCAAAGAGGTGGTGTCTATTATGCACCGCTTAGCGAGGTCCCTGTTGGAACACTTTTAAAGGAACATAAATCATGATTCATTTAGAGCTCATTAATAAGGATATTTTTTATAAAAATGGAGATGCTAAACAACGGATTTTAAATAATATCTCTTTGAAAATAGAGGCCGGGGAGTTTGTTTCTATAGTGGGGCCATCTGGTTCTGGGAAATCAACTTTAATCAATATTATTGGAATGTTGGATTCTGAGTATTCTGGAAAGTATTATTTTAATGATAAATTAGTCAGTAAATTTTCAGATGAAAAGATTTCAAAAATTCGTAATAGAAGTATCGGCTTTATTTTCCAAAATTTTAAACTTTTATCAAAATATACTGTAAAGGAAAATATCCAGTTACCGCTTATCTATAGTCCTTTTGGGGATATGTCTGATCGGCATATTAGAGACTTGCTGGCTATGGTAGAGTTGGAAGAAAAAATAAATGAATACCCGACTAATCTATCCGGAGGTCAGCAACAACGGATAGCTATTGCTAGGGCTTTGGTTAATAATCCAGAAATAATTATTGCTGATGAACCGACGGGTGCCTTAGATTCAAAGATGTCGCAGAAGATTCTCAGCATTTTGAAAAAGATTAATCAGACTGGTAAAACAGTTATTATGGTTACCCACTCCTTGGAAGCTGCATCTACAGCGGACAGGACTCTGCACATTGTTGACGGAGTATTGACAGAAGACTGAAGGGAGAAAAGAGATGAGACTTACCTTTCTTTTAAAGAGTCTGTTTAAATCCTTGAGTGCTAATAAAAGGCAGTCGTTACTGACGATAGGATCCTTGGTTATAGGAGTTGTGAGTCTCTTGCTTGTGCTTAGCCTAGGAAATGGAGTAGGCCAGTCGATTGTTCAACAGTTAAATTCGGTCACTGGAGGACGGAAGACCTTTACTATTAATTGTACAAATTATAAGGATGGGGCTGGATTTACTGAGAATGATAGACAGAGATTGATGGGATTTGCTAATATTCAAAATGTAGAACTCTCAATTAATCCTCAGCTCAACACAGTTTCTGTTCACCTCCTTGGAGATAGGAGTATGGATGGAAGCGTTGTGAATTATGATCAACTCTCATCAAAATATAATGAGAAGAATAATGATATTAAAGTTATTAGTGGGAAAGCCCTAAGCGAGATTCAGCAATCAAACGGAAATGAAATTGCTATTAAGGACACGGCTTCGAAAAAACTGTTTCCTACAACTAGTAGTGAGGGAGAACTCGTTTCAATAGGTGGGGATTACTACAAGATAAGTGCTGTCTATCAGGGAAGTGAGGAGACACCGGATTTATTAGTGACGGAGAAAATGTTTCTTAGGAATACTAGCTACAGAAATCATTTTAACCAAGCAAAAATCAAATATAGAGGAAGTAAAAGCAAGGCTGAAAAGCAAGTCCTCAAGTATTTAGAACGCTATGGTTCCTCAAAAAAGAAGGGTGTCTATGAGATTGAAGATCTTCATCAAGTGGTAGGTCAAATCAATCGAACAACCTCTCTAGCGACTAATTTGATTGCCGGAGTTGCTGGGATTTCTCTAATTGTTGCAGGCTTTGGAGTCATGAGTGCAACCTATTCATCTGTCGCAGGAAGAAAGAGTGAAATTGGTCTCAGGAGAGCATTTGGGGCAAAAAAATCCAGTATTCGCAACCAATTTATCGTTGAAGGATTATTTTTGGCTTTTATTTCCTCATTTATCTCAGTGGTTTTTGTACTTGTCATTAGTCAGCTTTTGGGAAATTCTATGGGGGTTCGTTTAATCGTAACAAGGGATAATATCCTCACAGCTGTCTTGGTTCCTTCGGTGATTTGTTTTATTTTTACCTATTTTCCAGCGGTATCAGCTTCAAGAAAGAATGTCCTGAATTTATTGAGGTAAAAAGATGGCAAAAAGAAAACTAGAAAACGTTTTAGTAGCGGCGGGTCTTGTCGTTCTAGTCTTACTGTTGTCAATGTTTGGAAGCTTGCTTATCCTGATAATAGCCAGTAATAAACTTTCAGTGGATATGTTGTTTTTGTCTACGAGAGTCTGTTTGCTTTTGGCATTTCTAATAGTATTTTACCTATATTATTGTATTTATAGGGAAAATTTTTTAAGATCCTCCAAATTTAAGCAAAAGAGCCCATTGAACGCTTTGTTAATATTTTTCACTTTCTTTGTATCATTTATAGTTCTTATACATGTCATTGATAAATATCCTAGGGAGCAATTGTATACGCTTTTATCAATTTTTTTAATAACTTCTATTGCGGAAGAGTTATTATTCAGAGGGTTGGTAGAGTTTCATTTGAAAAAAGAATTTGATTTTGTTTGGGTCATTATTATTCAAGCTTGTTTATTTGCTTTTTTAGGTCATCAGTCTTTTGATTTTTTTAGCAATCTTTTCATTAGGCTTCCATTAGGAATCGGCTTGTCTTTGATACATCGGTATACACATTTATATAGTTCCTGTATTGTTGTGCATTTTGTTTATGATACAGTTATGTTTGCTTTATCTAAATAAGGAGAGAAACAATGAAAAAATTTGATTATTTTATTTTAACTGCCCTAACTTTAGAAATGATAGTTACTTATGTTTTTAGGTTATCTCTAAGCGCAGGTATTTTAGTTGTTCTAACTACAATGTTACCTTTGGTCGTTTTAGCGCTTGTTGGGGGACGTTTCATCCAGTCTATTAGTAATAAATTTTCAGTGTTTAATATTTTAGCCTCAGCCATAATTGCTACTTTGATAGTTTTGCCCTATAGCTTGCTATTTCCTTGGCAAGAGATACTAAAAACCGATCAGTCAGGCATCGCATTTTCTCCCAGTGTAGGAAGTATAGTATCAACATTGATTACTCAGATAATTCTTACTTCGCTGGTGTTTATCATAGTTAAACATGCTAGAAAAGAGTCAAAAGAATAATAATGAAGTCTCTATATAGATATATCGTTCATCGTAATTTTTTAGGAATTGGAATATTTATACTTCTGCTTTCAGTTGCTGTAAATATTCTGATTCCTCTAATTGTAAGAGAACTTTTTAATGAATTTGTAAAAGGCCAATTTCAATACTCAAAAGTATCTATTTTAGTTCTTTTATTCTCGCTGAATGTACTATTAGGTACAATTGGTAATGCTATTATTGAGATAGTGGGAGAAAAGTCTGTCTACGAATTGAGAACCAAGTTAATTGATGGAATTGAACATCTAAGAATAAGAGTTGCTCAAGATTATAATACTAACGAAACAGTGAATCATGTTGTGAATGATACTGAAATATTGGGAGAGGTAATTTCTTCAACTTTACCAAGCTTCGTTGTAAATGTTGTATCGTGGATAGGAGCAGTTGTCATGCTGTTTGTGATGGATTGGAAGTTGACATCACTGGTTATTGTTTTTGCAATATGTATAATAATTATTATTAAATTTATAGGCAAAAAACTTGCAATCTTAGCTGATAGTTTCCGGAATCAACTTGCAATACTAAATAACAGATTGTCTCAGCTTCTAAATTTTTTGTTGAGTATAAAAATTAGTGATTCAACGAGTACCTTCGTTAGTTATGTAAAATTAGAAAATAAACGCTTATATGATTATGCTTTAAAAGGGGTAAAATATCGTGTTATTTTAGCGCCTTTAATCAATTGTTTGTTATTATCATTGATAGTCTTGGTCTTCAGTTTAGGTTTTTACGAAATTAAAATAGGACTTCTGTCAGTCGGTACTTTTATTTCTTTCATGATGTATTTATATCAATTGGTTCCAACGACTTTAGCTATTTCAACCTCTCTTGGAAATTTTGCTGCAGAAAAAGGAGCTTTAACTAATATAATTGAGCTTATGAAAAATTTCTCGGAAAATTCTCAGGATTTTAGTGTGAGTGCTAGAGAATTTTCTTTAGAAAATATTAGATATGAGGATGTCTCTTTAGAGATAGATGATTTTAGATTACTAGAGCATATTAATCTGGATATAAAATTGGGGGAAATTGCAGTAATTATAGGGCCTAGTGGAGTTGGTAAGACAAGTTTTATCAAGCAATTGTTGAAAGTTTATGATATAAATAGCGGGAAGATTTTTATAGGAGATATTGATTTAAAAGATATTGCTATAGCAGAATGGTACAATTCAGTAAGTTACGTTAGTCAGGAGACTTTTTTCATTGATGGTTATAGTTTGATAAGTAATTTAAAAATGGGGAAAGAATATTCGGATGAGAAAATCAGGAGTGTGCTGAATGATGTAGGCTTGTGGCAAGAGTTAGATTGTGGTAATCAATTAAATGAGATAATCATAGATAAGAATAGACTTTCTGGCGGTCAATTGCAACGTTTGGCTCTTGCAAGAGCTCTTTTGGAAGACAGGAAAATACTTATTCTTGATGAAGCAACATCGTCTTTGGATCAATTTAACGAGAGGAGAGTATTGGATCTTTTAAATAAGAGAAAATCACAAGCATTGATTATCCAGATATCTCACCGAAAACAAGTTATTGAATGCGCCGATCAAATTATAGATTTGGAAAAGTTCAAAATATCATAATAAAAGAGGCTCAAACGAACCTCTTTTTATCGTTTATCTGCCTGGCCCCATAGTCGCGCTCTTGATGTTGAAGCGTTTTTTGAGATAGAAGCGCAGGGCTAGGGCGATAGCGCCGACAATAGCAACTACGATATTGGACAGGCGGGGGTTTAGGAACTCAGGCAGGAGACTAGTCAGGACGATGGACATGCTCCAGAGGAGAATAGCCGCTGCCATGGTCAGGATGGATTTGAGCAGCTTAGGGCGCTGGCTGCGGTCTTTGTCTGGTCCGTAGAAACGGTAGATAAAGTGGTAGAGGGCATAGAAAGAAAGGCCACCGACGATGCTTCCGAGTACGAGAGTCGTCAGCCCATAGACAGACGGTTGAGAGGAAGCTAGATTGACGATTGAGGTCAGGAGGGTAAAGAAACCAAAGATAAAGAGGACGGAGTCCAGCATCATCCATTTAGGATCGTCATTTTCTTTTGGATGTTCGGCATCATAGCGCTCTTTTGCAGTCAGAGAAGCTGCCCAAGTAGTTGGGGCTCCGTAGAGGCCGCGGGCTGTGATACCCTTGGTTTGGTTTTCCAGGATTTCCGGCAGAATGCCTTCTAATATGGTCTGGATTTCCTGATCGGATTTGCCGTCTTGTAAGAGCTGGTTAGTCGCGATATGGATAAATTCTTTGTTTTTTTTGCTGAGTTTGTCGAGGGATACTTGTGACATAGGTCTTCTTTCTAAAGGTTAAAATAGTTTTTTGTGCATGAGATAGGCCATGACCGAAGCACTCATGGCAAAGGCGATGAACATGATAATCCAGAAGGCATGTGGTTCACCGTTGAGAGGCAGTTCGTTATTTTTGAAGTTCATCCCATAGGCCGAGAAAATCATGGTTGGGATAGACATGACGATGGTCACCAGAGCCAAGGCTTTCATGATATTGTTCTGGTTATTAGAAATGATAGAGGCAAAGGTCTCTGTCATACTGTGGAGGATGTTGCCGTAGATATCAGCCATCTCAATGGCCTGTTGGGTCTCAATCAAGGTATCTTCCAGCAAGTCCTCGTCTTCTAGGTATTTCTTGATATTGCTGGTGGAGCTGGTCAGCTTCTTAATCACGCGCTCATTTGTTTTGAGAGAGGCCTTGAAATAGACGATGGTCTTTTCCAACTCCATAAGCTCAATCAGTTCTTCATTTCGCGTGGACTTGTGCAGTTGACTTTCAATCTGCTCACTCTTGCGGTCAATGGAGCGCAGGGCTGTCAGATACAGCTCGGCATTGTGGTAGAGAATCTGAAAGATGAAACGTGACTTCATAAAAGTATAGAAGTTGCGCAGGCGCCTGTGAATGAAGATGTCCAGCAGAGGTAATTTTTCCAAACAAGTGGTAATAATAGCCTCTTCCGTGATGATAATACCAAGGGGGATCGTGACATAGTAAGTCTGGTTATTCCGCTCCTCAGTGATGGGCACGTCAACGATGATCAGTGTATACTCATCCTCGATCGTAAGTCGGGACATTTCTTCTGCATCGAGCGGTGCTCGCAGGTCTGCGATGTCAATACCAAAGGCGTTGGCGATTTCGATTGATTCACTCTGGGAAGGGTTGACAAGATTGATCCAAGTGCCTGATTCGAGCGAATCAATCTCTTTGAATTCTGTCGTAGTTGATAAAAAGACTTGCTTCATAATCATTTTCCTTTCCAGAGTGTTTTTTTGCATACCGTACTATTATACTACAAATTCGGGTTTTTGGGGCAAAAGTTTGCAGAAAAATTTGTTATAATGGAGAAGGTTTATAAGTGAAACGAGGTCAAAATGCAAGATAAAATTGTGATTCACGGAGCGCGAGCTCATAATTTAAAAAATATTGATGTAGAAATTCCGCGGGACAAGCTAGTCGTGGTGACGGGGCTGTCCGGTTCGGGCAAGTCCAGTCTGGCTTTTGATACCCTATATGCTGAGGGGCAGCGCCGCTATGTGGAGAGTCTGTCGGCCTATGCTCGGCAGTTTTTGGGCAATATGGAAAAGCCGGATGTGGACTCGATTGATGGTCTCAGCCCGGCTATTTCCATCGACCAGAAGACGACTAGTAAAAATCCGCGCTCAACAGTAGGAACTGCCACTGAAATCAATGACTACCTGCGCCTGCTCTATGCTCGTGTTGGAACGCCATACTGTATCAACGGTCATGGAGCTATTAAGGCTTCGTCTGTCGAGCAGATTGTTGACAAGGTCTTGGAATTGCCAGAGCGTCAGCGGCTGCAGATATTAGCGCCGGTCATCCGCAAGAAAAAGGGTCAGCATAAGACCGTTTTTGATAAGATTCAGAAGGACGGTTATGTCCGTGTGCGGGTGGATGGCGATATTTACGATGTGACGGAAGTGCCAGAGCTTTCTAAGAGCAAGCAGCATGATATTGAGGTCGTAGTAGATAGAATTGTCATCAAGGAAGGGGTGCGTAGTCGTCTCTTTGACTCGGTCGAAGCTGCTCTGCGGATTGCTGAGGGCTATGTGGTGATTGACACTATGGATGGTCAAGAGTTGCTCTTTTCTGAACACTATGCCTGCCCTGTTTGTGGCTTTACAGTGCCAGAGCTAGAGCCACGTCTCTTCTCTTTCAATGCGCCTTTTGGCTCCTGTCCGGACTGTGATGGTCTGGGGGTTAAGCTGGAGGTGGATCTAGATGTGGTTGTGCCAGAAGCTGGCAAGACCTTGCGCGAAGGAGCGCTAGCGCCTTGGAATCCCATCTCCTCCAACTACTATCCGCAGATGCTGGAGCAGGCCATGGCAGCTTTTGGTATTGATATGGACAAGCCTTTTGAGGAACTGACTGAGGAAGAAAAACAGCTGATTTTCTTTGGTTCAGATGGGCGGGAGTTCCATTTCCACTATGAAAATGAATTTGGCGGCGTGCGCGATATTGACATTCCTTTTGAGGGGGTTGTCACTAATATCAACCGCCGCTACCATGAGACCAATAGTGATTTTACTCGGACACAGATGCGGGCTTATATGAATGAGCTGACCTGTGCAGCTTGTCATGGTTATCGACTCAGTCCTCAGGCCTTGTCTGTCAAGGTTGGCGGCGAAGACGGCTTGCATATCGGTGAGATTTCAGACTTGTCCATTGCAGATCATTTGCTTCATTTGGACAAGCTTAGCTTGACTGACAATGAAGCTACTATCGCACGCCCTATTCTTAAAGAAATTCATGACCGCCTGACTTTCCTCAATAACGTTGGTCTCAATTACCTAACTTTGTCTCGCTCGGCTGGGACTCTATCGGGAGGTGAGAGTCAGCGGATTCGTTTGGCGACCCAGATTGGTTCTAACTTGAGTGGCGTCCTCTATATCCTGGATGAGCCCTCTATTGGTTTGCACCAACGTGATAATGACCGCCTGATTGCCAGCCTCAAGAAGATGCGCGACCTGGGCAATACCCTCATCGTGGTTGAGCACGATGAGGACACCATGCGGGAGGCTGACTGGCTGATTGATGTGGGACCAGGAGCCGGTGTTTTCGGTGGTGAAATCGTCGCAGCTGGCACTCCTCCACAAGTAGCCAAGAGCAAGAAATCCATCACAGGCCAATACCTGTCAGGTAAGCGCGAGATCCCAGTACCATTGGACCGCCGTGTAGGCAATGGACGCTTTATCGAAGTGACTGGTGCTCAGGAAAATAATCTGCAGAATATCACGGCCAGATTCCCCTTGGGAAAATTCATCGCTGTGACGGGAGTTTCTGGGTCTGGTAAGTCAACGCTTGTCAACTCTATCCTTAAAAAGGCCATCGCACAAAAACTCAACCGCAATTCTGCCAAGCCAGGTAAGTTCAAGAAAATCAGCGGCATTGAGCATGTGGATCGACTGATTGATATTGACCAAAGTCCGATTGGTCGGACACCGCGCTCTAATCCCGCTACCTATACTGGAGTCTTTGACGATATTCGCGATCTTTTTGCCAAGACCAACGAAGCCAAGATTCGCGGCTACAAGAAAGGCCGTTTCAGCTTTAACGTCAAGGGCGGTCGCTGTGAGGCCTGCTCTGGTGATGGAATTATCAAGATTGAGATGCACTTCCTGCCTGACGTCTACGTGGCCTGTGAGGTCTGCCACGGCACCCGCTATAATAGCGAAACTCTAGAAGTTCACTACAAGGAGAAGAATATCGCTCAGGTTCTGGACATGACGGTCAATGATGCGGTGGAATTCTTCCAGCATATTCCCAAGATTGCCCGCAAACTCCAGACAATCAAGGATGTGGGACTAGGCTATGTGACTCTAGGGCAGCCAGCCACGACCTTGTCAGGTGGTGAAGCCCAGCGGATGAAGCTGGCCAGCGAACTTCACAAGCGCTCGACTGGCAAGTCCTTCTATATCTTGGATGAGCCAACCACGGGTCTGCATTCTGAAGACATTGCCAAGCTCCTTCATGTGTTATCACGCTTTGTGGACGATGGCAATACAGTACTCGTTATCGAGCACAATCTGGATGTTATCAAGACAGCTGACTATATCATCGACTTAGGACCAGAGGGCGGTGTTGGTGGCGGCACGATCATTGCGACGGGTACACCGGAAGAAGTTGCTGCTAATCCAGCCAGCTATACCGGCCAGTACTTGAAAGGCAAGCTGCACGTGAAATAATTCATCAAATCTCTGTTTGATATTAAAAACAGGGATTTTTCGTGTCGGAGAATGCTCGTTGGATTCTAAGTCCTAGATACGGTTTGTCAAAAAAATGTCCTATTTGACTGGTTTTTTGATATAATAAGCTTAGTTATTTCATGGAGGTGGCTCATGTTATCAAGAGTTGAA